>JAOUKO010000429.1 GCA_029882525.1 Candidatus Aminicenantota bacterium
AGCTATCATAAAAGCGACCGAAGCAGAGGGCGCTCTGGAGGCGGAGGAGGGAGAGATCCTTCACAACATCTTCGACCTTCCTGACATCGAAGCAAGAGAGGCCATGATTCCGCGCATAAAAATGGTCAGCGTGGAGATATCCACGTCCATCCAGGAAGCCTTCAACATGACTCAGAAATCCGGGTTTTCCCGGCTCCCTGTCTACCGGAAGAGTATCGACAACATCTGCGGCATCTTTTATGTCAAAGACCTGCCGCGCTGGAAAGGATTGAGAATCGAGGGATTGGGCGGGAGAACCATCGAACAGCTCACCATAGAGGAATTCCTTGCCAACTCCGAGATACTCAACGAGTTAAATCCGGGCAATGAAAAGACGCTTGTCCGGCCGCCGTTTTTTGCGTTCGTGGCCAAAAAAATTGGCGCCTTGATGCGCGAAATGACCAGGGAGAAAAAGCAGATGGCAATTCTCCTGGATGAGTTTGGCGGCGTGTCAGGCATGATCACTACAGAGGACATCGTCGAAGAAGTGCTGGGAGATATCTTTGATGAATACGACACCGTCTCGGAATTGACCATCACCCGCGACTCCGCTGATCCCTCCAGCATTCTTATCCCCGGATTCGCGAGCGTCCGCAGCGTCAACAAGCGCCTGAAGCTCAGGATCGATGTACCTGGTATCGACACGATCGGGGGGTATGTGGTGCGGCTTTTCGGGTCGATACCCCTTCAGGGCGATGTCGTCACTGACAAGGCGCACGGCCTGGAGTTTGAAATCCTCCAGATGGAGGAAAAACGCATCGGCCTCCTTAAACTTCGATTTATGAAAACAAAGCCCGAGAAAAAAGCTAAACCCTTCCATCTCTCCCTCCTTCTTTTCCCCTTACTTGGGCTGGCTCTGGCTGGAGCGCCGGCAGAGAACACGGCCCAGGGAGGCGGGATATCCCCTCTGATCTACGCCTTCATACTCGTCTTTTCTCTAGTTCTCATCGGTTTCTATGCCGGTGCGGAAACAGCTGTTGTTTCAGCCTCAAAGGCAAAAATAGACATCCTGGCTGACCAGAGGAACACCCGGGCCGCCGTCATTAAAAAGCTCTGGCTGGAGCCAGACAAGATGCTGGGTACCGTGCTTGTGGGGACGAACCTGATGTCCACAGCAGCGGGGGTCGCCGGCCTCCGGCTCACGAATACCTTCCTCTCCGGCCGAGAAGGAATACAGGAACTTGTGAACACCGTTGTGATGACACTGATCATTCTTGTTTTCTGCGAAATCATCCCCAAAACGACATTTCGAGCCAAAGCTGACACCCTCGCCCTGCGCAGTGCACCCGGACTATGGATCTCGTCCATCCTCTATTATCCGATCGTCTCGCTGGTAACCAAGATCACTAACTTCGCTGTCAAAATTGCCGGCGAAGAGGAAAGCAAGGAAAAGATCCGGATCATGCGCGAGGAGCTCAGGCTTCTGGCCAAAATGGGAGCAAAGGAGGGGATTCTCAAACGAGAGCAGCTGCGGATGATCTCCAGCGTTTTGGACCTGGAAACCTTGACCCTGGAGAAGGTCATGACGCCGCTGGTCGATATAACCGCTCTTCCGAAAGAGACCCATATCGAGAAATTCTACAAAAACGTATCGAAAACAGGTTTCTCCAGAATCCCTGTTTATGAAGGTCGGATCGATAATTTGATCGGACGGGTGAACGTCCTCGACGTCCTCTACTCGGAAAAACCAGCATCAACGATCGCGCCTTTTGTCAAAAGGGATGTCCCCCACGAGCCGGAGTCAAAGCATGTCTATTCCCTCCTGCAGGAGCTCCGGCGCAGCCGAAACCAGATGGTTTTTGTGGTGGACGAGTACGGAGGAGTTGTCGGGTTGGTGACCATCGAGGACTTGATCGAAGAGATCCTTGGCGAAATTCGCGACGAAAAAGACCGAGAGGAGGAGGATGACATCCATAAAATAAGCGACGATCTCATTGAATGCGACGGAAAAACAGAGATACAGACGATTAACAATCTTTCCGGCATGTCCATACCTTCCGGCGAGTACAATACCATTGCCGGCTATATCATATTCTTAACGGAGAGAATCCCCAAGCGAGGTGAGTTTGTCGAAACCGAGAGTCTAAAGATCACTGTCATTGATGCCGACTCCAAAAGCATCCGCCGTGTCCAGATCCAAAGGAAATAAATTAAATGGAATCGTTCTCTAAAGGGACACCCTATTAAAATAAGGACAAGAGGTGACTGTCATGCGGCGCTACTTCCATCCAGTCCGTTTGACTAAACGGCTTTTCAGCAAATTAGCCTTGGTCTTTCTTTTTTTTCCCCTTTTTTATATTTGTGTTTGCTCA
>JAOUKO010000100.1 GCA_029882525.1 Candidatus Aminicenantota bacterium
GCAGGATAATGTCATACTTTTTCTTCATATCGTTTAAAAATTTCTTCATCCTTTCCGAATTCAGGAGCTCTGCTGGATTGGGAGGAATAGGGCCGCTGGGAACAAGTGAGACATTTTTGATAGATGTCTTGAGAACGGCACCTTCAACCGGCGTTCTTCCAGTCAGGTAAGCGCTCAGCCCCCCGGTATTTTTAACCTTGAATAACCGATGAAGACGGGGCTTCCTCAAATCCGCGTCGATGACGAGCACTTTTTTATCAAGCTGAGAAAAGGAAACAGCCATGTTGGTGACGGTGGCAGTTTTCCCTTCTTGAGGCATTGAGCTGGAGAAAGCTATCGCCTTCGGGGGAGCATCCGCATGGGAGAGCAGAATCGAGGTTCTCACTGTCCTGTAATCTTCGGACACAGGAAGCTTTGGATAAAGCTCGTTGACAAACTCAATCTCCTTGATATCAGGCAAGTTCTTTTCCTCTCCTGGATTTTCCTTTCGCTCCGAATATTTGTACTTTGAATAAAGACCGTACCTCTTTCTTCTCTTTATACCATCCGGGGTAAGATAAGGTATTACTCCCAAGGAAGGAAGCCCTGTCAGCTTCTCGACATCCTCGGGTCCTTTGACCGTGTTATCCAGATATTCAAGGATAAAGCAGAGGCCCCCGCCGCCCAATATCCCGATCAAAAACGCCAGAATGAGGTTCCTCTTCTTCTTTGGTGATACCGGGTCCGGAGGGACTTCGCCCTTGTCGATAATGCTGATATTGCTTGTGTTGAGTCCTCCCAGCCTCGCAGATATCAAGGTTTCATTCTGTCTTTCCACGAGGGAATTGAGGAGTTTGCGTTTATTCTCGACTTCGATTTTCAAGCTGTTGTAGAGGATGGCGTTTGAATTCATCGTGACCACCTCAGCTCGCTGCTTCTCGAGCAAATCCCGCAGAGAAGACTCCTTTTTTAGCTCCGAACGATACTCAGACTCGGCCATTTCAACGGCCTTTCTAATCTCACTTTTAAGCTCCTCCCTCATGCTCTCCAATTTCGCAGCGAGCTTGATCATCTCTGGATAACTGGATTTGAAGATCTTACTCTTCTCCTCATGCTCATTTTTCATCCTTGTGTATTCTGTCTGAAGAATCTGGATCAAAGGATTGTTCACAAACTGAGGAAAAGAGTCGACATCGAGGTTCTTCAACTCTCGATAAGCGGATTCTTTCTTGATCCGTTCGATCTGGGCCTGTGTAAAGGCTGCGTTTAAATCAGCGAATTTGCTGACAACCGTGCTTTCTGTATCCGTCAAAAAGTATATTTCTTTCTCTCGGCCGTATCTCTGAAGCTCCCTCTCCTTTGTCGCCAGCTCTTCTCTGAGATTGGCGATCTGTTCACTCAGAAAATCAGAAGCCTGTTGAGTTGTCTCGTATCTTTTTTCAATGGAAAAATCAATGAATTCTTCGGCCAATGTATTCACGATGCCTGCAGCCAATACAGGAGAGGAAGAGGAATAGCTGACTTCGACCAATTTTGTCGTCCGGACGGCCGATACGTCGATCTCATTTCGGATGGTCTCCGCTATTTCTGAGTAGGGATTGGAGAGAACCTGAGTCATCGATTCATCAGTTTCCGATTTCTTCCTGGGTATAAGCCATTTCAGGCTGAGCGCTTCCCTGGCTGCTGTTAAAAGGCTCTTTTTCTGCTTTCTCCCGGCACCGAATTCGGGACGGGAGATGAGGTTCATCTTTCTGGCCACTCTCTCTGCCAACGATTTGCTCTTGAGGAGTTTGAGGCTGGTGTTAAAAGATCGTAAATCTTCAAGACTCCGGCTGTATCCAAATTCGTCTTCTATGCTCAAAATCTTAGAGGGCTCCCCCTCGATGAGGAGAGTCACGGTTGATTCGTATTTGGGAGTGGCAAGAAAAGAAAAAATTCCGGTGAAAAGGACGAGAGCTGCAGTGAACGTGATGAGAACCCACTTCCTTTTTAGAATTATCCTCCAGTACTCGATCAAATCCACTTCATCCTTTTCATGCTTCTCATACCTGACGTGGTCCATTTTCTTTCCCCTTGATAATTATCTAAGTCATATTTTTTTTATATTATTTATATTATTTTGCCGTTTTCTTTGATCCGTCGGTCTTTGACTAAAAAATGGCCTCAGGCACATAAACGATATCATTTTCTTTCAACTCAATATCCTTTTGCTTCCCTTTCATGATATTCCTGACATTGACTTTTATCTGATGTTCTTTTCCATCCTTATCGATTCTCTTGATAAGGACGCCACTTTTTGAAGCCCTCTCCGAAAACCCTCCTGCCTGAGCAATGGCCTGAAGAAGGGTAGGGATGTTTGACCTTTTGACCTCCAGGGCCCCCGGCTTATTCACCTGACCAAAGACATAGACAAAAACGGCTTTATCCACCGGAATACTGACGATATCATTCGGCTCAAGTGGAATGTTCAGCGCAGTGTCTCCCCTTAAAATCAATTCATCGATAGAGATCTTGATAGATTTGCTCCTGTCATCTTCAAGCTGCCGAATGACCAAGATCTCATCCCCCGCCTCGTTTTTCAGCCCTCCAGCCTGGGAAATGATCTGAAGCAGTGTGGTACGACCGAGAAGTTCGTAGGGGCCAGGATGCTCTACTGCCCCCAGTAAGAAGACTCTCTTGCTCTGGTACTCTTTGATAAAGACCGTCACCTGTGGATTCTGAAGGTACTTCTCTTCCAGCAGCTGGCTCAATTTTTTCTCGAGCTCAGCCTTGGTTAAACCCTCGACAGCAACCTCACCCAGCAAAGGCAGTGAAATTTTTCCCTCCTCAGAGACACGAACGGTCTTGTTCAGCTCCTCCAGTCCGAACACACTGATATCCAGGAGGTCTTTCGGCCCAACTTTATACTCAACCGCTGACCTGTCCTGCCCCCAGAGGGAGCACAGAGATAAAAATAATAAGGCTGTGGAGATAAATCCCTTTCCCTTCATCGCTTTGATCTCCTTGCTTATTTCCTGTCGAAAATTCTAAACGCCGAGCTAAAATTCATAGGTTACGTAGCCGCCGATAAACATCCGTCTCCGGTTCTCCCAGAAATAATTCGAGTCTCTCTCCCAGAAGCTCACAGCCATCCCCAGTCCTATGTCTTTGATGACCCTGAAAACGAGACCTGTGGAATGAACACGATAGATGTCTTCTCTTGTTATCTCTTCATAACTTCCGTCCGGCACAGGAACAGACATCGGCTCAGGATAATGAGCCTCAGCGTAAGTCAAGTTATAGTCCACTCGGATAGACTTCATTATATATAAAGATATGCCGGCACCGTATCTGTCTTCGTTGAAGAAAATATTGTTCGTCCAGTAGGAAAAATGGCAGTTCCGGTCGTAGTTCAGCCGGATGGCCAGCCGCCAGAACCTGAAATCAAGGTCGCTGCTTCCGACCAGGCCGGAAAAGCCTGTTCTTCCTCCTGTTCTGGGATTGAGCCGTTTATAACCCAGGGAAAGAGTTCCTCTCAATCTGCCCAGAAGCGGAAATCTCATCCCGGTATAAACCTGGTAAGACGAGGAGTCCCGCCAGCTGGACTGAGCATGTTCGAACTCATAATCCGTATACCCAGCTTTAACGAAAAAGAAACTCTCGGAAAAAACTCTGTAATAGACCTCAAGATGGCCGCTTTTCTCTTTGCGGTTTAAAGCACGGGCAAGATAGATCTCTTCATCAGGAAGCATAATGTCCTCATAGCTGATCTTTCTGATTGCCCCGGAAAGACCAAATGATGTTTTGCGGGCGGTCTCATAAAAAAAGCGGCCCGTGTAGCCTTTCACCCGCTCGTTGGCTCGAACGTCAAATTCACTCGTCGCCCTTCTTCGTCTGTTGCTGTCGAGGTATCCTCCTGAAATAACAAAGCGGTTAAGAAAAAGGTATTTGAACTCGGGAGAGAATGTGTTATTCAGCCTTCTCTCTCTCTTCTGTTCAAAATAAAAAACATATTCCGGATTCTCGGTGAGAGAAAGAAGCAAACGGTTGCGGAAGAGAAAATAAACACTGACTCCCGGAGACAAAGTCCCCGTGAAATCCGAGATCTGTTCATCCTCTTCCTGCTGGTAATAGACATTACCATCGTAGCCAATGTCCTTGAGCTGAAATGTGGGAAAAATCCAGAATGGTCCGAACTTGAACTTCCTCAGTTTTGAAATCTGTTCCAGCGTGGATAGGAACGATTGATAACTCTGTCCGAAAGCGGAAGTAGAAAATTGAACAATCAACAGAAAAAGCAGAAAACGGGTGAACCATCTGAGAAGAGGAGTCCTCATCTTCATGACATAAAGGATAAATCGGGGACAGTTCCCTATGTATTGATTAAAATCTAAGAATAAGAATTTTTTTCTCTGCTGACAATATCACTAAACAGGCTACCGCCGTTGAAGAAATTTGAGCGCATATATCCGTTCGTTTTTTTCCTCCTCCTCCACCATTTTTTCTAAGTCAGCCTCTTACTTCACATGTTATTTACCATACCAAGGAAGAAAAATACGGGTGCTGGAATCCACCCCGGTGATACAATCGACCTGCTTGGACTGGTCGGGTCTTATAAGAGATTTGTCTTTTCTGCTGATCAGGTATCTCATCAATAACTTAGCACCTCACTCTTGAACTCAAGCGGAGTCGGCTCAGTTTTTCACAGACCGATACCACCTCTCAAGGATTCTTCTCCCCTTTATGAATATGACATTTTATTGAAACTGAGTTTCTTATCTCAGCGGAAAACTATAATATATTATGTAGAGAAAAAGCATTTGTCAATTTCTTTTTTAGAAGCTTTTTAGAAGCCATTCCCAAGATGCAATCCTGATTGGATGTAAATTTTCAATCCCAAAAAAATTGTTGCGGCTCATTTGGATGACCACGTCACAATTAAAAAAAAGGTTCAGAAGCTTTCCTTCAGGATGAGATCGATTGAGAAGCCGGTGATCTGCTTATTTGAACTTCTTGCTTGACAATTAATATAACAATAGTTATATTACATATGTTATATTAATTCAAACCAATATCACTGGAGAGGAACTAAATGTCACCGCCCAAAGCAAAATTCACTAAGGAAAAAATATACCAGTCCGCCTTTGCCATCCTCAAGGAAAAGGGATGGGCCCAGGTCTCAGCCCGAAGCATCGCCAAAGCGCTCAAAGCCTCAACCATGCCCATCTATTCCACCGTGGAGTCGATGGAAGAAGTCGAAAAAGAATTGAAAGCACGCACCATAAAGATGATGCACGAGTACCAGCTCGGTCAATACACCGATAATCCCTTTCTCAACTCGGCCCTTGGCTACATCCTCTTCGCCAGGGACCTCCCCCATCTCTTCAGGTTTCTCTACTTCGAACGGCCCGAGCCTGTCTCCGGACAGGAGTTGAACGAATTGAAAAAACGGCTTCCCAAAGAATTGCGTGACCTTGCTGTCGACTATTTCAGGAAAAAAGCGACCTGCGATCTCAACGAAGTCACTCTCTATAACTGGGTCTTCACTCATGGACTGGCTGTCCTCCTCTACAGCGGCGTTCTCACCAACCTCACTGACGAAGAGATCGTCACCATGCTCAAGAACTCAGGGAACGCCTTCTTCAAACTGGAAAACATGAAGAAAAAAGGCTCAAACAATAAATAAGTCAGGGGACTCCAATGAAGCTCAAAAAAATCTTCCGTATCTTCGGTCAATGGATCGTGCTCTCCGCGATTATGCTCCTCCTCTGGATGGTCACCATGGGGATCATGACCTCGTTGTTAATGGGGAGCACAGGCACATCCTCTGAGGCATCAGCGGGTGCTCTGCTTGGCATGGCGGCTGTCTCGCTCATCAACACCGCTGTGATTATGTATCTCCTTCTTCGCTCCTGGTGGCATGGGATCAAACTGGTCGTTTTCGCGGCGCTCGTCCATTATATCGTTCAATTTTTCATGGGCGGAGTCGAAGCGATCTTTTTTCGAGCCAGCCTGGAGATCCCCATCAAACTGGTCTATGCCCAGCTTGCCAGCGGGGCGGTCTTCGCCTTTCTCTTTGCCCTTATGGCCGTGCTTATCCTAGGCAGGATGAAACCCGCGAAAGAAACGCCAGAAGAGTCGAACCTGCGACTCATCATGCCCAAAGGTGAATTTATCCTTAAATTTCTCATCCTCAGCCTCATCGTCTACCCGCTGTTGTATTTCCTGTTCGGCTATTTCGTGGCTTGGCAGTTTCCGGCGGTCCGGGAATTCTACTCCGGTTCGACCGTCCTTGCCCCTTTCTTTCCATTCATCAGAACCCAGCTCGCCACCAATTCAATATTGGTCTTCTGGCAGATGGCACGGGGGGCTGTCTGGGTTCTGGTCGCTCTTCCGGTCATCCGGATGATGAAAGGCACGGCCAGGGAGGCGGCGGTGACGCTGGGCCTTATCTTTGCCCTGGTCATGAACTCTCAGCACATCCCCCCGAATCCCTACATGCCGGGGATGGTTCGCCTCGCCCACTTCATCGAAACCGCCAGCTCCAATTTTCTGTGGGGGATGCTCATCGTCTGGGTGCTCCACCGCAAACATAGATCGATCCCCGACCTTATTCGGAGACAGGCGAAGCAAGTACCTTTAAAGCCGACCCAAACCTGATGAAGTTTAGGCTATGCCATTTCATATTTTCTGAGATATTTATTTGTTTTTCTTATAACCTCTTTTAAATGAGGCAATTCATCAACCTGTTGAGCTAGCCTAATCTCCCATAATTTTACTATCATCGCCTCTTTTTTGCCGACATCATATTTATATTATATGTAATATATGTGACATTATGTGTCACATTTTACACATTTTATATAAAAATCTATGCCCATGGCATAAGAAAATCAGAGACAGCTCTCTTCGTGAAATTTGGACGTGCATCTTGAAGTACTACTATCCTCCCAATTTTCAGCAGCTGTCTTTTTCATTTTCTTACAGAAAATTCTCCTTTCACTGTTTTGATTGCAGTGTATTAGAAAAATTTGATAGGCAAAAATATAAGCGTTTTTTATCTGGACTTGGTGAAAATGAGAAAAATCAGGCAATCCCCAGCTTATACTTCAAGGCGTTGAGGGTGTTCCTCATCAGCATGGTGATGGTCATCGGGCCCACGCCGCCCGGCACCGGCGTGATCCAGCCGGCGATCTCCTTGGCTGCCTCAAAATCCACATCGCCCTTGAGGATAGCCACTTCCTTGCCGGTCTTTTCGCTGATCTTGGTCCCGACTCTGTTGACACCCACATCGATGACACAAGCCCCGGGCTTGATCCACTCGGGCTTGACCAGGCCAGGGACGCCAGCCGCCACGATCAAAATATCCGCCCGTTTGCAGTGGGAGGCCATGTCCCTGGTGCGGGTGTGAACCACGGTCACCGTCGCATTAGCGCCTTCGGCCTTCTGCAGCAGCATGATGGCGATGGGTTTACCGACGATGTTCGACCTGCCGACCACAACGGTCTCTGCGCCTTCGATCTTCACGCCGGCGCGCTTGATCAACTCATGAATTCCCGCCGGGGTGGGAGGCGGGAACCTGACCTCTGAGCCGCCGATCACCAGCCGGCCCGTATTCACCGGATGGAAACCGTCCACATCCTTATCCGGGTCGATGGCATTGATGACCTTTTTCTCGTCTATATGCCCGGGCAGCGGCAGCTGGACCAAAATGCCATGGATGGTCTTGTCCTTATTGTATTTTTTCACCAGAGCCAAAAGCTCGTCCTCGGAAATGGTATCTGGCCTGTTGACCTGAACCTCTTTGAAGCCCAGGCTGTTGGCTGTTTTTATCTTGGCCGTGACATAGGAGACCGAAGCGGGGTCCTCTCCGACCAGAATGGTCACCAGCCCGGGAACCACACCGTGTTCCTCTTTTATCCGGTCCACTTCCGCCTTTATCTCTGCCAGGATCTCCTCCCTGAGCTCTTTCCCTTTGATGATCTTTGCCGTCATTTTATACTCCCTTTTTTATATCTTATGGACCGCTTAAAATTATATCTCGATTTTTAGAATCAAGGGGATTTTCTCATCGCCTGATGCGCAGGATCCTCGTGCCCCTCTGCGCGCCTTTCCAGCATCGCAATCTTTCGAGCGTGCCCGCAGTGTGAATACCACAAAAAACATCCGATTTCAAATTTTTTTCCTACGCATGTTAGAAATTATCTCCAATCCAACGATTCTCACAGCATTCCGGGAAAATCAGAGATCAGGTTCGGGATAAACGCCGACTGAGGAACTGCTGATCTGCCGAGAAGAGCATGAGGGAATGACCTAAGAAATCCAAGGGTATCTGCAACATTTCTGTATATTTCACCTGTTCAATCCGCATAAAAAGGGAGGAAGAGCAGTTCAAGTTATTTTTTAATTGATTACGACATTCCGTTATGATATTGGGTATGAGGAGTGAAAACAGGGTTTTTCTAATAAATTAAGGACCCCTCGATGTTTAAGAACTATCTCAAAATCGCTTACCGCAATTTGATCAAACACAGATCGTATTCATTGATCAACATTCTCGGGCTGTCTCTCGGCATAACCTGCTGTATACTGATCCTTGCCTATATCGGATACGAACTCTCATACGACTGCTATCATAAAAACGCGGACAATATTTACCGGATCGCGTCAACGAGATCCTTTACAGGCAGAACGCTCGAACTGGCCACCTCTCCTGCCCCGGTCGCGCCGACAATGGTCAAAGACTTTCCAGAGGTTGCCGATGCCGTCAGGTTCAGCCCTACAGTCAAAAGAGCCTTTAACTATAAAGACAAGAATTTCTTTGAATCAGGGGTTATGTATACGGATCAATCTGTTTTTAACGTGTTCTCTTTTGAACTGATTCAAGGCGACCCGGATACGGCTCTCGAGCTTCCCTATACCATGGTTTTGACAGAAGATACCGCCCGGAAATACTTCGGAGATGAGGATCCGCTGGGGAAAACCATAAGGTGGGACAAATCAGCAGATTATACGGTTACCGGAGTCGTTAAAAATCCCCCGCTTAATTCACATTTCACATTTACCGTTCTGGCATCATTCTCAACCTTCATAAAATATGATTCCCGAATCGGGAGTTCCTGGACCGGCGCCAGTTTTCAAACATACTTGCTCCTTAGGGATAGAACAGACATTAAAGAATTTGAAAAGAAAATCGAAGCGTTCAATGAAAAATATCTCGGACAGATAATGAGAGAACAGGGAGGGAAGCTGACGACCTATCTTCAGCCTTTGAAAAGCATACATCTCCATTCCCAGCTTATAGGGGAACTGGGAGTGAACAGTGACATCAAGATCATCTATATCTTTTCGGCTATTGCCATCGTGATCTTACTGATCGCCTGCGTCAACTTCATGAACCTCGCTACCGCCCGTTCAGCACAAAGGGCAAAGGAAGTGGGCCTTCGGAAAGTCCTTGGAGCGGAA
>JAOUKO010000005.1 GCA_029882525.1 Candidatus Aminicenantota bacterium
AAAGAAATACGGTTTTCCCAAGATTTCTACGGGGGACCTGCTCCGGAGCGAAGTGCATGAAGGGACACCTCTGGGAAAAAAGGCTGAACTCAAGATGAGCCGGGGTGAATTGGTGAGCGATGATATCGTGATCGAGATGATCAGGAGTAGAGTCTTCCGACCGGAATACCGGAGGGGCTATGTTCTGGATGGCTATCCCCGGAATCTGGCTCAAGCTCAAAGCCTGGAGAAGATCGATCCTGAGCAGGATGAGACTGCAATCGAGATTTATTTGAGCGACCAAGCTGTGTTCGACAGGCTCGGAGCGAGAAGGGTCTGTGTGAGCTGTGAAACGATATACAACTTGAACGATAAGCCGCCAAAAAAAGATGAAGTCTGTGATGACTGCGGAGAAGGGCTTATCTTGAGGGATGATGATAAACCGGAAGTGATCCAGGACCGCTTAAAAGTCTATCATGAACAGGCAGAGGCACTGATCGATTATTATTCGAGGAAAAGGGTCTATTTCAGAGTGGATGGCGAAGGTCAGATCGAGACCGTTTTCGACCGGATTTGTTCTGTTTTGGATGGAGAACTGGCCAAATTCAGAGAAGTTGAGATCAGAAAATGATTATCTACTGCGAAGAAGAGGTGCACGCCATAAAGAGGAGCAATCAGATCGTGGCCAAGATTCTGGAAGAATTGGGCTCGATGATCAAACCCGGTGTCCGCACCAGGGAGCTGGATGAGCACGCCGAAGCGAGAACCAGAGAGATGGGAGCTATTCCGGCTTTCAAAGGCTACAGGGATTTTCCCTCATCTCTCTGCACATCCATCAACGAGGAAATCGTCCATGGCATCCCCTCTTCCCGCGCCCTGCGCGAGGGAGACATCATCAGTCTGGATTTCGGCGTTCTCTATGAGGGATATTATGGAGATGCAGCGGTCACCTTTCCCGTGGGAGAGATAACTCCCAAGGCAAAAAAGCTCATCCAAGCTGCGAAAGAAGCTTTTCACAAAGGTCTGGAGCAGGCTAGAGCCGGAAACAGGCTGTCCGATATCTCTTACGCCATTCAGGCCTATGTTGAAGCGCAAGGGTTTTCGGTCATTCGCTCCTTTGTCGGACATGGAATCGGCCTTTCCCTTCACGAGGAGCCACAGATTCCGAATTTTGGTCTGCCCGGAAGGGGTCCGAAAATAAAGCCGGGAATGGTTTTTGCTTTAGAGCCGATGATTGCCATGGGGGACTGGAACGTTGAAATCCTGGAGGATAACTGGACAGCCATTACCAGAGACAAGAGCCTTTCAGCTCATTATGAGCACACGGTGGCCATCACTGAAGATGGTGCTGAGATTTTGAGCGAGTTGGATAAAAAGGAGGCTTCACCCTTTTTAAAGGAGAATCGGTATGCCTAAAGAAGATGTTTTCGAGACAGAAGGCACTGTCATAGAGACGCTCCCCAATGCCATGTTTCGGGTCGAGCTGGCGAATAAACATATCATTCTCGCTCACATATCAGGAAAGATGAGGAAACATTTTATCCGTATCCTTCCTGGAGATAAGGTGCTTGTCGAGCTTTCGCCTTATGATTTAACAAAAGGAAGAATCACTTATCGTTTCAAATAAAGGTCAGAATAATGAAAGTCAGAGCATCCGTGAAGAAAATTTGCAGGAATTGTCGAATTATCAAGAGGAAAGGGACTCTTCGTGTGATTTGCACCAATCCCAAGCACAAACAAAAGCAAGGATAAAAAGAGGTTAAAATGGCAAGAATAGCAGGAATCACGCTTCCCTCTAACAAGAGGATCGAGATAGGATTGACTTACATATTTGGGATCGGCCGTTCCAAGGCAAACAAGATTCTCCTTGAAGCAAAGATTGATAAGGATAAGAAGGTCAAAGACCTTAGTGAGGAAGAGGTCAGAATTATCCGTGATATCATCGAGAAGCGAGAGAAGATTGAGGGTGACCTGAGAAAAGAAGTTACCCAGAACATAAAACGACTGATCGATATCAGTTCTTATCGCGGCTTTAGGCACAAAAGGAAATTGCCCGTGAGAGGCCAGAGAACCAAGACCAACGCGCGGACAAGAAAAGGGCCTCGAGGCCAGTCGATCAAGAAGATCAAAAAATAAGGGAGTCATAAATGCCGAAAGCGAAAAGGAAAACAAAGAAGAAAAAAGTTAAAAGAGAAATAGGGTTCGGGGCAGCTTATGTCCAGTCCACCTTTAACAATACAATCATCACCATCACTGACCAGCAGGGCAACACGGTTTGCTGGAGCAGTGCTGGAACGTCCGGGTTCAAAGGCGCCCGGAAAGGGACGCCTTTTGCGGCCCAGTTGGCAGCTAAAGAAGCTGCGTTGAAAGCAAAAGATTTTGGCGTCCGGTATGTGGACGTGAGAGTCAAAGGTCCGGGTGCCGGGAGAGAATCCGCCATTCGGGCTCTTCAAGCCAATGGTCTGGAGATAAAGTCGATCAGGGATGTCACTCCGATACCTCACAACGGCTGCCGTGTCCGGAAGAGAAGAAGGGTCTAAATGAGAAGAGGAATGTAAGGAGAAGAAGATGTCAAGATACAGAGAACCTGTCTGCCGTCTCTGTCGAGGAGAGAAGGTCAAGCTTTTCCTGAAGGGAAACAAGTGTCTCACCGACAAATGTCCGATAGAGCGGAGGCTTTATCCCCCTGGAGAGCACGGAAGAATGAGGAGAAGAATCCTGGGATACGGTCTTCAGCTCAGAGAGAAACAAAAGCTGAAAAGATATTACGGCATGTCCGAGAAACAGTTCAGGCTTTTTTTCCTGAGAGCTGAGAGAAAAAGAGGTATCACGGGAGAAAATCTTCTTTCCACACTGGAAAGAAGGCTGGATAATGTTATCTATCTTGTCGGATTTTCTCATTCCCGGAGCCATGCCCGCCAGTTGATCACCCATGGGCACTTTCGAGTCAATGATTGGAATGTCAATGTTCCCTCTTTCCTGGTGGATAAGGGGGATACCATCGCTTTCAAAGACAAGTCAGGTAAGAATGAAACGCTCAAGGCCATCGTGGATTCCAACAAGAATAAGACTGTTCCGGGTTGGCTGGATATCGACTGGGAGGGGATTCAGGCTAAAGTCTTGGATTTGCCAACCCGTGAGGACATCACCTTTCCGGTGGAAGAGCATTTGGTGGTCGAGCTTTATTCGAAATAATTTATTTATAGGAGTCTGGAGAAGCGTAATTCACTTGAATCACCGTTTCTTACTGAGTAATTTTGATATAGCTGGAGGCTGAAAAGGAGGGAGCATGATAGAAACAGGTTTTCAGAGGCCGAAATACCTTGAATGCGATTATGATTCTTTAACCGAGACCTATGGCCGCTTTTCGGCACAACCTTTTGAAAGAGGTTTTGGCATCACCATAGGAAACGCGCTGCGGCGGATACTGCTTTCTTCTGTAACGGGAGCAGCGATTACCGCAGTCCGGATACAGGGAGTTCTTCATGAGTTCTCGAGCATCCCAGGAGTAGTGGAGGATGTGACAGACATCATCCTGAACCTAAAAAGCGTTCCGTTGAAGCTGGAAGGACAGGAGCCCAAAGTCATGACTTTGAAGAAAAAGGGGCCGGTCGAAGCCAAGACATCTGACATCGAGCACGACTCGGATATTGAGATTCTGAACAAGGATATCCATATCGCCTCCTTGGATAAGGACGGCAAATTGGATGTCGAAATGATCATCCAGAACAACAGAGGATATATCTCTGCCGAACGCAACTTCGATCCGAATTTGAGCGTGGATTATATCCCCTTGGATTCTTCTCATTCTCCGGTCTTAAGAGTGAATTACAGAGTTGATCCAGCAAGAGTCGGCAAGAGGATTGATTACGAGAAGCTGAACCTGGAGATCTGGACCACAGGCGCTGTTTCTCCAGCTGATGCACTTGCTCAAGCAGCGAAGATCATGCGAGACCATCTGGTCATTTTCTTGAATATAGTTGACGAGCCAACGGAGAGAGAGCAGGTAGCTGCCAAGAAAGAAATCCCTTATCTCTCCAAATTGGATATCCTTTCTAAATCCATTGACCATCTGGAACTCTCGGTTCGGTCCAATAATTGTCTCAGGTCAGCTGGGATCGATAAAATCTATGAACTCGTTCAGAAGACCGAAGATGAGCTCTTGAAGACGAAAAACTTTGGCCGCAAATCCTTATCTGAAATCAAAGAGACACTGCAGGAGATGAATCTGGGTCTTGGCCTCGAATTACACCCAAAACTGCTGGAAAGGATCGAAGCGGAAAAAAAGGAGCAGGAGCAAGAGGAGCAGGATGAATGAGGCATCTGGTTAAAGGAAAAAAGCTTCGAAGAAACACTGCCCAGAGGCGCGCTCTCCTGCGCAATCTCGTGACCTCTTTCTTGGAAAAGGAGCGAGTCAGAACAACTCTGGCCAAGGCGAAAGCGGCAAGACCCCTTGCTGAGAAGATGATCACCCTTGCAAAAAAAGATACTCTTCATGCCCGACGCCAGGCTCTGAGATTCATCTACAGGAAGCCTGTGGTGAAGAAGCTTTTCGAAGAGCTCGGACCACGCTTCAGCGAAAGACCCGGGGGGTACACGAGAATCGTCAAAGTCGGAGCCCGGTCTGGGGATGGAGCGGAGATGGCCATTCTGGAGCTCATCGGCACCGAGTTCAAGAAGAAAGCAAAAAAGAAGAAGGATATCAAGAAAAAGCTGAAAGAAAAAAAATAGCCGCTTTTTATCCATCTCTGTCCTCATTATCCGCCTATCCACTATTAAGCGCTTAGTGCACAGGTCGTTTCAGCCATTCCTGTGTATTTTGCCTACTTTATTATGAGTTTGAGCAATTGGATTATAGAACCGTAATGTGTTGGCGAGAAGATTTGATAGGCTGGAGGGGAAGGGCTTGTTTAATCCTTGGGGATGACCCAGAGCTCCTGGCCTGGATAGATTTTCGACCTCTGGCTGAGGCCGTTGATCTGAAGGAATGTGGTGAGGTTCATCCCGAATCTCTTGGCGATTTCAAAAGGCGTGTCCCCTGATTTGACAGTATAAGTGGTGGCTCCTTCAGGCTTTCCAGACTGAATCACCAGCTTCTGCCCGACTTCCAGGTCGTTGCTCGTCAGGCTGTTCTCTTCCCTTATTTTCTGGATGGTTGTGTTGAAAGCGCTGGCGATCTTGTAAAGAGAATCTCCTCTCCTGACAACATAGATCAGTTCTTCTCCCTCTTTGATAAGCGGAGGAGGCGTGGAAACCTGTACGGAACTTCCAGAAACCGGGACCTTCAGCCTCTGTCCGGGCTTGATGATATTGATGCTGCGCAGACCGGTCAGCCTGGCTATGGCTCTTACACTTGTCCGGTATCGCTGGGCGATTTGGGAAAGAGTCTCTCCTCTGCGCACATAATGGGTGATATAGCTGGCTTCAGGAGGAACGTACTTGGCAAGGGTGTCTATGGCAGTGAGTATCTGTTCTCCGTAGCCAAACGGAGCTTTCAGGAGGTATTCCCGGTCAGGGGTGGATTTCTGCCGGAGTTCAGGGTTGAGGTTGGCCAGCGTCTCAGGTTCCAATCCCAGAGTCTTGGAGAGAGAGGAAAGCTGGACGGGTTTATTCATGGAGACGGTCTCGTACTCGAGAGGAGGATCAGGAACCGGGAGGTCAAACCCGTATTTCTCCGGGTTGTTGATGATAAGAAGGGTGGCGATGAACCGGGGAACAAAGCGAGCGGTCTCAAGGGGCAGCTTAGGATAGAGATCCCAGAAGTTATCCATATAGTTTATCCGCTGAGTCCGGATAACTCTCTTGACTCTGTACTCTCCACAGTTGTAGCCAGCCAGAGCCGTTGTCCAATCGCCAAAGTGAGAATGGAGCTCGTTCAGGTATTTCACAGCAGCTCTGGTCGATTTGATGGGATCCATGCGTTCATCTATAAAGCGGTCTCTTTTCAAGTCGAACCGGTTTCCTGTCGAAGCGATGAACTGCCACAGACCCAGAGCTCTAGCCCGGGAGTAGGCTCGGGTGTTGAACCAGCTCTCGATCATCGGGATCCAGGACAGCTCCTCGGGAAGACCGGACTTTTTGAGTTCTTCCAGGATCATCTTCAGGTATTGTCCGGAGCGTTGGTAGGCTGTCTCGAAAAGATTTCTCTCCTGTCCTTGGAATAATTTTATTTCATCCAGGACAAACTTGTTTTCCTCAAGAGGAATACTTTGGTGATTGTTTCCGACCGCCGTCTCCTGGGAGGCATAGAGCTCCTGGATTCTCTGGGCGATCATCAACCGCAGCTCATTCTTTTCCTGATTAAGAGGGGAGTCAGGTGGGAGCCCGAGCTTCAGGAGAAGGCTATAGGACTCGTCCAGAGCAGCCAGGGCTGTGTCGCTATCCCCTTTTTCCCAGGCAAGCTGGGCGTCCTGGTAGGCATACAACGCTTCCTCGAGAATGACCAGGGGATCGTTTTCCTTCTCCACCTTTTTATCCGCTTGCATTTCCTCCTGGTTAGAGACTTCCTCCTGAACAGAAGTGCCGTTTGTCAGGGCTGTTCCTTCAGTCCCCGCCTGCTCCTGCACTTCTGTTGGGACAGCTTCGTTGAGCGGATTCCCGGCTGGCGTTGAAGGCGGAGGCGGATGCGGTTGCCTTGGAGTTTTGTGGAAGATAGAGCATCCCCCAAGAAGAACAATAGAAAGGAGAAAGACAGCGATGTATATAAAGGATCTTTTTGTCATTTTTTTCTTATAAGGTTAAGTTTATACCATTTGCAGATGAGCCAGTCAAATGGCTCGTCGCTCTTCCAGGATACAAAAATCCCTGATCTAAGTAAATCGCCTTTAGGGATGATATGCGGAGTGATTTTTTTCCCGGGATTTCTCACCCGTGAAGAGGAATGATTTGCTCGTTTCTCGAACTTCGCCAGGCTGTTCAGGCTTTCTTTTTGGCCGTTTTCTGGTGCCAGCTCCAGGCTGTCTCGATGATGGTCTCGATACGGGAAAGGGATGGCTTCCAGCCCAGGATTTTTTCTGATTTTTCCTTCGAAGCGAGCAGGACGGGCACATCCCCTTTCCGTCTCGGCTTTTTTCTGTATGCCACTTTTTTCCCGGTGACTTCTTCTGTTTTGTGTATGACTTCCAGTACAGAATAGCCTTTGTTCGTGCCGAGGTTGATAAACTCGCTCCAGGGGGATTCCATAAGCTTTTTCAAAGCCAGCACATGGGCTCCGGCGAGGTCGGTGACATGAATGTAGTCCCTGACCGCTGTTCCGTCCTCTGTGGAGAAATCCGTCCCGTAAACATCAAAATTCTCTTTCTCTCCGAGAAGGAAGAGAATAATGTTAGGGATAAGGTGTGTTTCCGGATCGTGCATCTCCCCCAGAAAACCCTCTGGGTCAGCGCCGGAAGCGTTGAAGTAGCGGAGGGATATGAATTTTAGCCCATAGGCCCTGTGGTAATCTTCGAGTGCTTTCTCAATGAAGACTTTGGTCTGTCCGTAGGGGTTGATGGGGTTGAGGGGATGGCTTTCCGGAATCGGAACCTGGAGAGGGACTCCGTAGACAGCAGCACTCGAGGAAAATACAAACGCTTTGACATTCCTCTCCAGCATGGCATCCAGAAGGTTCAGGCTGGTGATCAGGTTATGGGTGTAATATTTTCGGGGATCCTTGTAGGATTCTCCCACCTGGATGAAGGAGGCAAAGTGAAGGACAGCCCCGATGTTCTTTGTCCTGAAGACTCCGCTTATGGATTCCTTATCCATGAGGTCGCCTTCTACCAGCTCTCCCCCCACAAGCAGCTCTCTTTTTCCGGTGGAGAAATTATCGAAGACGACGACCTCGTATCCTTCTTCGAGAAGCAATTTAACGGTATGAGACCCGATATAGCCGGCTCCCCCAGTCACCAGGACTTTCATCTTTTTTTCCTTCCAACGACCTGTCTTGCCAGGCGCAGGCCTTCCTTTTTTGTTTCGAACTCGTTATCGAGCTGCAGCTGGTAAAGCTCCTTCAGGATTCTGCCCATCTCCGGACCTGGGTCGACTCCCAATTTTATCAGGTCTCGGCCCATTATCAACGGCTGGATGGTCTCCTTGGAGACGTTGAGCTCCTTGAATTTTCGGAGGAGCCATCTGGCCTCTCTATCCAGCTTCAGGAGCGGCGTCTCCTCTCTTCCTCCTCGGTCAACAGCATCCAGATAAACCAGAAGCTCGATCTCTCCGTTGACATCTGCGGCCAAGCGGTTAAAGGCTTTTTTGGTCACAACCTCTCTGTTCCCCCAGAGTTCCGAGGCCCGATGGTGGCACCTTATGAGGGAGAGAACCGTTTTTCTCAGGTTAAATCCGTTGAATGAGAATATCCGAAACCGGTTGAGGATTTTTTTGGTCATTTTCTCGCTGAGTATGTCATGACCGTTGTTGGTGATGACCATCCGGCCTTTCTTGAACTCCCATCTGGCTGTGGAAGGCTTTCCTACATCGTGATAGAGGGCAGCCAGAAGAAGGGCGAGTCTTTTCTCCCGGGAAAGCCTCTTGATGTCGGCCAGCCTTTTGGCCTGGTCCACCGTCAGCTTGGTGTGATGCCAGACGGTGTGATGGCCGTACTCGTCTTTTTCAGGATGGAAAAGAGCATCCTGGATGGATAGGGTCAGCCTGTAGAGCTCCGGAAAGAGCTGGCGCAGCACTCCAAGCTTGAAGAACCCTTCGAGGCCGACCGAGGGCTGGGAAGAGTTGAAGAGGATCTTGAACAGTTCCTCGTTCACTCGTTCTACGCTCAGGCCGGAGAGGTCAATCTCCCTGGAGACCTCATATATTTTAGGAGCGATGGAAAACTCGAGTACAGAGGCAAAGCGGGCCGCCCGGAGAACGCGAAGCGGGTCGTCAGGAAAGGCGTCCGGGTTGGTCAACCTGATGATTCTGGCCTTGGTGTCAGCCTTTCCCCTGAAAGGGTCGATGACCGCGTTGTCGATAAGCCTTAAGGCCATGCTGTTGCAGCGGAAGTCGCGCCTTTCCAGGTCTTTCTCCAGCGGAAGGTCCGGGTCGGCAGAGATGACGAAATCCTTGTGTCCCTTCACTCCAGTTCCCTTGGGCTTATCCTTTCGCGGCAGGGCAATGTCGTATGTCTTTTTGTTGACGGTGAATTTGATCACGCCAAAGCTCTTTCCCACGAGGTCGACCTTCCCGTAGGGCTCGATCTTCCTGATAATGTCTTCGACGCTGTGGCGGGTGATAAGGATATCCACCTCTTCGGTGGGCTTTCCCCTGATGATGTCGCGCACGAACCCGCCCACTGCATAGACATCTCCGCCAAAATGCTGGATGAAGAATTTCTTATCCCGAAAATCGGCTGCAGGTTTCTTCACAGCATCTCCAGATGTCGATCGTCCGCTTTTGGTGGATCGTCTTTTCACTTCAGGTTTACCTCGTGCTTAGGCAAAATCTTATTCTGAATATTTTTTTCCCTTTGACTCTTTTCGCTTTACTTCCCAATTTTTTTCTGAATAGCGGATTCATGATTTATTCTTTTCCGACCACCACCCTTAATCCGGTGTACTCTGCAGGAGGTGTGTGTGTTTCTGATTCATCCCCGGGGCTTAGAGCACAGCGACCGATTATCCTGCCTCCCCCTTTTTCATCCACAGCCCATTCAGCGACATTCCCTCCTAAGCCATAGATCATTTCTTCTCCAGGGACCAGGAACCTGTCGACAGGAAGAAGAAGAGGAGTGGAGCCCTTGAGGTCTTTGATTTTTTTCAAAAGGAGCCGGGCATCGTCCGGGTTGAGGGTGTAACCCGCCCAGTAATCCAGAGTATTTCCGCTCTTGCCCGCCCTTTGAGTCAGTTTTTCAGCTTCCGAAACCGTGGGCAGGCGGAATGCCTTACCCGTTATCTTTTTAAGCCAGTTCACGTATTTTTTCGCTTGTTCGAAAGTCACACTGCTCACCGGATAATTACCCGTTCCTTCTTCATACTTGTATTTTTTATCAAAGGAGGCCCACTGGGCACGGGTGATTTCAAACCGGCCGGCCTCCAGATCTCCCACTTTGACCAGCTCGGGCACAAGATTTTCTTTCATTTTTTGACCATACAAACTTCCGGATCTGGCGAATGTTCTCTCTTTGAAGGCGAGGTCGAGCGGTGACCTTTTCTTAAAAGCTTCGTTTTCAGGTTCCTCTGTCTTGAAGAAATAGTTGTCAAACCAGGCGATTTCCTCTTTCATTTTGCGCTGCTGGTGGGTGAGCATTCCCAGTCCGTGGGGCTGTCCGGGGAATACGATAAATCTGACCGGGGCTTTCCCGATCTGCTGCAGGGCCCGGTAGTATTCCCAGCCCTGCCCGTAGGGGACATTGGTGTCCTCGGTGCCGTGGAAAATGATTGTGGGGACCCTCATCTCTTTAAGGTGGAAGATGGGTGATTTCTCGATGTAGTGTTGAAGCTCATCCCATGGTGCGCCTTTGAAATAGTAGTTGTCGAAACTCACGCCAAAAGCGCAGTTGCCGTAATCGCTGATCCAGTTGACATCAGCTGCTCCCACTCCTGCGACTTTAAAGCGGTCGGTCCAGACCGAGAGACCGATGGTTAGAATTCCGCCGTTCGACCATCCCATGGTTCCCAGCTTATCCGGGTCCACCATTCCTTTCTCCACGAGAGAATCGATTCCTTTCAGCAGGTCCGGTATTTCATACTCATAATAATGACCTTTGATGGATTCGGCGAATTTCTGGCCGTAGCCACCAGAGCCATGATAGTTGGCTTTGAGGACATAGGCTCCTTTTTGAGCCATGATATTGGGATAGGCTCCCCAGGATTCTCGAAAGGAGTCCGTGTCCACACCAGTGGGACCACCATGGATCATGAGAATCAGGGGATAGCGTTTTCCCTTCTGGTAATCATGAGGATAGTAGAGGACGCCTTCGATCTCCTCATCCAGGGCCCCGACCCACTTAATCACTTCTGTCCTGGCCTTGGTCTTATTCGTTAAATGGGCGTTGAGTTCTGTGATTTGCCGCTGGGATTTGAGCACGTTGTCTTCCAGCTCACCCAGAAACCACTGAGCCGGTTGGGATGCGGTCGTGTATACGTAGAGGGCTGTGTTTTTCGTTTTGTGAAGAATGAGGCCGAAGATGTTCGGGTAGTGATCTCCTTCCAACTCCTTGTAGCTGAATGAGGTGCCAGTCCTGTAATAACGGCGCCATTTGGGCCGGGCTCCGTTAGCCAGTGAAACAATGAAACCATCTTTTCTGGCCCACAGGCCATAATAGAAGAGACCCCATTGCCAATCCAGAGGCACTTCAAAATGTTCTCTGGTTTCAAGGTCGAAATAATACAGGAAATCCGCTCCGGGACCGTCGTGGACATAGTCACTGGTGCGCAGCACTGAGAAATAAAAGCCTTTGTCATCCAGAGTCCAGATAAACCTGCGTGGCTTGAATGTCGGGTCAGGAAAGAGCTCTGTGCTGGATTTATCCTTGATGTTGATCAGAAAGAATTTGGGCTTGATCTTTGCATCCACTCCGTAGCGAACGCTCTGGTCGTTCCGGGTCAGGACCCATTTTTTATCATTGGATAGCGTAAATGAGTTGATTTGGTCCGTGTTCTCTGTGAGTCGGGTCAGTTTCTTTTTCTTTATGTCGTAAATGAAGAGCCGGTAAGGAGCCATATGCTCCTGGTCTTCGACGATGTAGGAGGTGTCCTTCCTTTCCTTTTTCTCTTCCTCGAGCAGGGTCATTTTTTCCCTTGTGAGGACCAGGAAGCGGTCGTCGTCCATCCATTCGTACCCTCTCACTCCGAACGGAAGACTGGTTATCTTCCAGGGCTCGCCTCCACGTTTATCCATGAGCCAGATTTGAGAGCCTGAGCCCGGGCTTTTATCATCCGGGCTTTTCCGGCTGCTGAGAAAGCTGATGAGCTTTGCTGATGGTGACCACATCGGATTGTATTCGCTTGTGTCTCCCCTGGTCAGCTGCAGAGTTTCCGGCTTTTCATCGAGACTGCTGAGAAAAATGTGGCTGATACTTCTGTCTTTTTCTTTATCCGGAATTGTTTTGACCCATAAAGCCCAGTTTCCATCAGGAGAAATAGAGAAACTGCCTGCTGATTCCTGTCCGGTCACATCTTCTATTTTCCATTCGGTCTGGGAAGCGCCTTTCTTTTCTTCTGGGTAGAGGCCGACTGCCAGACAGAAGATAAGAAGAGAAACAGAGATAATTTTTTTTACGTCTTTCATCACCTGCTCCAAATTTTTGAGTTAGAATTTTGCCAGAAGGTCAGCCACAGCGTCCTTATGAACCATGAAGTTCAGCATCTTTAGCCGAACGAAATCATCCCTGTAGAAGTAATAACCTTTAAACTGACCTTGGTGAGCACTCCCTCCCGAGTCTTTGATCAGAAACCAGGCATGAGCTCCTGTCTCCTTGTAGCCCACGAGATGGATGGCGTGGTCATCGGTCGAGGACCTGTTATAGAACCTGTATTCCCGGCTGTCCTGGTCGATCAGCCGCCGGGGAATGTCAAAGGTGGGGACGATGGCCATGTCATTTTCTCCGCTGATCCCGGGCTCGGAGACATCCCCGCCCAAAGCCACAGTGTACCCTTGATTTATGGCACTGACGATAGCGGCGTAGAAGTCATCGAGAGGAACGTTATAATATTCCTGGCTGTGCCACCAGTTATCCGGGACCTTGAATTCTCCCTTGGTATAAAACGGAAATGACTTCAGGCTCATGAAGCATACATAATCATCCAGGGGAAGCTTGAGGACATTATCCAGGTATTCCCTTGGAGTCAGGGTCTGGCCGTTGACGGAGATCGCCTCCGGTGGTTTCCCCAGGTGTTTATCCAGGATGCTCTTGACGTAGTTGACGGCCTTCTCTTCCTCCCAGTAGCCGTTTGTCTTGCAGAATTCCAGATAATTCTTGATTTCCCGCAGGAGCTTTCCGTGGTCGTGTTCTGTCTGACCCGGGAGAAGACCCGTGTAATCCGAGGCCCTGACCGCCCCGTAGTCTTTCATCCGGGCTGTCACGGCGTTGTGTTCTGAGCCGTGGTTAACGTAGGATTCTCCTTTTTCTTTGATATAGCGCCTCGCTTTTTCGACGAATTCCCAGTAGGCCGTGTGCATCTCTGAGAGTTTTACCGGGTCTTTGCCCATACGCTTCATCTCGGATTCGAGAAAAGATGTTGTCGCAAAGCACCAGCAGGTACCGGTATTGTATTGGCGGATGGGAGGGAAATGGAAATACTGCTTGAATTCTTCGGGTGAAGCCGGTTTTTCGATACCCGAGAAGTCCAAAGAGAGATACGTCCTGGTTCTTCCTCTGACTTCTCTTGTCCTGTAGACAGCCGCGTTTTTCTCCTGAAGGTCCTGATCCGATATCTGGATCACCTGTTTTTCGGCCGCTGTCTCCTTCTGGCTGCAGGATATCAGGGAAAAGCTGATGCAGAGAATGAGACTTGCGGTCAGGATAAAGCCGGTCTTTTTCATAAGGCCCTCCTTTAAAATCATGTCGTTCAGGCTCAAGCGCCTGTGTTGTGTCTTATTATAAAAGCAGTATCCCTTTGGATTCAAACTTTTTTTTAAGAAACCTGAGGGCTTGTCCTCTTCCGCGCGTTGGTGTATCCTTTATGACTCAGAGGAGATGAAGTGAAGACCATGAGAAGGATCTGCTTTTTCCTTGTTCTTCTGGGAATCCTATCCGCATTCGCGGCGTCCATGTCCTTGGAAGAGGATATTCAAATCACCCTTCAAGAGAAAAGGATCAAGGATTTTGACCTTTCCGGGCTTTCCCTTGTGTTTTACCTGAACATCGAGAATTTGTCCTCGAGGACGTATTATCTTTCCAGCTATGATTACGGTTTTCTTGTTAATCAACAGGAATTCTTCCGTCTGCAGAGGTCTCTGGAGAGCATGATCAAGATTGAGCCCAGGAAAAACAAGCTTCTCTCTTTTCCTATAAAGATCACCTTTGCCCACCTTTTCCGGCTTGTCGAGGGAATTGAAAAGGCAGACAAGGCTGAGGGAGCGTGGACTGGCTCCATAGCCTTTTCCGATGGCAAGAGAGAAAGAGGAAGGCTTTCCTTTGACTTCTCGGGTGAATTCCCTATCTTCAAGAAGCCAGAGTTTAAGTTCATTTCCCTTCAGGTGAGAGACCTGACCATCGGCGGAGCGGATACAGTCTTTGAGGCAAGTTTTGCCAATCCCAATGCCTTTGACCTGACTGTGGAGAGGATCAGCTACAACTATTTTCTGAGGGACAGCCTGGTTGGCGAGGGCACCGTCAAGGAGAAGAAGGATGTCAAAAGCAAGGGAGAAGCAGCTTTCTCTTTTCCTATGCTTATGAATTTTTTTGAGGTGGGAAAGGAAGTTTTTACCATGCTCCAGAGAAGTTCCTCCCTCTGCCGGTTTTCCGGAGAGGTCGAGGTGACGACAGAATGGGGCAGGTTGAAAATCCCTTTTGACAAGACCGATAGAGTCATCATCTCCAGAAATCCTTGAGAGGGATTCATTCTCAACCCGATGATCAGTGTTATCATCCCCACATACAACCGAGCGTCGTTTTTAGGAGAGGCTATACGATCCGTCCTGGACCAGGAATATTTCGTTCAAAATGGTCCTTCTTGCTTCGAGCTTTTAGTGATCGATGACGGCTCGACGGACAATTCACGCGAGATCGTGCGTTCGTTCGGAGACAACCTGAAATACGTCTTCCAGCAGCATAGGGGTGTTAGTGCTGCCCGAAACCACGGTCTTGAACTTGCCCGGGGAGATTATATCGCCTTTCTGGACTCGGATGACCTCTGGAAAAAAGAAAAGACAGGCGTTCAGATGAGCTTCATGAAGGCCTTTCCTGAGGCCATGGTCTGCTGCACAGAGGAGACCTGGATAAGAAGGGGCAGGTTCGTGAATCCCAAGAAAAAACACCGGAAGTATTCCGGATGGATTTTCGACAAGGTTCTCCCTCTCTGCCTGTTGAGCCTTTCTTCTGCGTTGTTCAAGATGGAATTGTTTGAGGAGATAGGAAGGTTTGATGAGGAACTGCCGGCTTGTGAGGATTATGACCTGGGGATTCGGATAGCAGCGAAGTATCCCATCCACCTGCTTCCCCGGCCGTTGATCGTCAAGAGGGGAGGACACGCTGACCAGCTCTCCAGGAAATACTGGGGGATGGACAGATTCAGGGTCAAAGCTTTGGAGAAAGCTCTGCAGCTTGACGTGACTTCACAGCAGGAGCAGCTTGTCAGGCAGGAGCTGGTGAGGAAGTACAAAGTCTTGGCCGGGGGATTCGAAAAAAGAGATAATCGGGTAGAAATGAAGGAATGCATGGCCCGCATAGAGAAGTATAGGTTTAGAGAGCAAAATGATGGAACGGAGGTAAAATGAGCGTTTTAGAAATCATCCAAAAAAGACGGAGTGTGAGGAGATACAAAGGAAATCCTATTCCTCAGGATGTCTTCCTGCGGGTACTTGAAGCCGCCCGCCTGGCACCCTCGGGAAAAAATTATCAACCCTGGAAATTCATCATCGTCCAGGAGGAGGGTTTGAAAAAAAAGGTAGCCAAGGCATCTGCGGAACAGTATTTTATAGCCGAAGCAGCGCTGATCATCGTAGCCTGTGGCTTTCCTGAAAATTGCTATTCACGTATGGGCCGCTACATGAAGTCCTGGCCTGTGGATGTGGCCATTGCCCTGGAGCATCTCATCCTCCAGGCTGAGGAAGAGGGGCTGGGGACGTGCTGGATCGGATCTTTCGAGGAGAAGGAGGTTAAAGCTCTGCTGAACATCCCCGAAGAGGTCAGAGTACTGGCCCTGACTCCCCTGGGATATCCGGATCAGACGCCGTCTGACCGGGGCCGGAAGAGCTTGGACGAGATCATATCTTACGATAGCTATTGAGCCAATTGATAGTCATGGATGTGGAGAGGCTTACGACTGTTAATGTGAATTGACCAAATGCATACATCCCATTATAATGGAGTCTTTTAAGAGGCAAGAGATGCTGGATGATGTGGTGATTTCCAAGGCCATTATCGAGAGCTACACCAAGGAGATTCTGGAGAGCCTGGAATCCGACGTGATCATCTGCGGCGGGGGACCCTCTGGACTCTGCGCAGCCTATTATCTGGCCCAAGAAGGTTTCAAGGTGGTGGTCTTTGAGAGAACGCTCAGGCCCGGAGGGGGAATGCCTGGGGGCGGAATGATGTTCAACAAGATTGTCGTCCAGGAGGAATCCAAGCCCGTTCTGGATGAGCTGGGAGTGACCACCACCCATTACAAGGAGAACTACTATCTGGCCTCATCTCTTGAGACTTTAGGAGTGCTGCTCAGCCAGGCCATCAAAAAAGGAGCCCATGTTTTCAACTGCATCTCTGCAGAGGATGTTCTGGTCTACGATAATAAAGTTCAAGGTGTCGTGATCAACTGGACAGCAGCCGCTGTGGCCAATTTTCATGTGGACCCGCTCACTGCTCGAAGTTCCTGCGTGGTGGATGCGACCGGCCATGCGGCTGAGATCGCTCATGTTGTCAGCCGGAAGTCAGGAGCCAAACTGATGACCCCTACGGGCGAAGTGGTCGGAGAAAAACCCATGTGGGCGGAGAAAGGAGAAAAGGTCCTCCTGACCAACACCAAGGAGATCTTCCCGAACCTCTATGTCTGTGGAATGGCAGCCAATGCTGTTTTCGGCGGCCCCAGGATGGGGCCCATTTTTGGAGGGATGCTGCTTTCCGGCCAGAAGGTGGCCCGGCTGCTCAGCGAGAGATTGCGTCAAAAATAATTAAAACCAGTAGTTTAATCCCACGGAAAGCTGGTATCCACTCAAGTCAAAGGGATCGAATCCTTCAAAGGATGCATCGGCTCCTTCTTTGAATTTTCCCTGAACGTAATTGTATTTCAATTCGACTTCGATCGAAAATCTCTGAGCCACGGGCACCATCATCCCGGCGAAACCATGATACCCGATCGTTATCCGGCTGTCTTCCCGGGCATCGGTGTAGTAGACAGGATAGACAGGAATATCTGCATCCAAGACTGGGTCATAGTAAGTGTATGAAGTGTCATTAAAATCGGCCATGTCACCCCGAATCCTGACATACCAGAGATAGACACCAACACCCCCGCCTATGTAGGGAATCATCTTCCCTTTTCTTCCCAGAGGAGTGAGCTTCAAGGAGAACTGGATAGGGGTAATGGACACGCTAAAACTGTGGAAGATGTTGAACATTTCATCAGAGAAGAAGTCCTCTTCGTAGCCATTCGGAAAAGCAAGATCATCAGCTATCCCAAAAACACTTCCATAGACGCCAAAATAATTTTCATAGATTCCACCTTTGTTCTTCGTATAGCTGTCGACGCCGATGGTGAAGCTCAATTCTTTTGTCAAGAAGTATTCATAGGAGAAAGCGAAGTTGGAATTGTAGAAGTGGGTTTTCCCGAAATTCATGTTTTCGAACTCAATATCCCAGAGGTCGCTCTGCGCCTGAGGGATAAAGAATCCTACTTTGAAAGTTAGGATCCCCGAGAAAGCCAGGCTTGGAGTCAGAAGTATCAAAGCCAAGAGAATGATCAAGTATTTTTTCATCTTTTTCTCCTCTCACTCAATCATATGCAAAAGTTATGCCAAATGGAATCCAGAGTAAATTCCTTGTCTGTTGTGCCCTAAAAAGGTCAACTGTCCTCTTCTCCACAGCATTTTTTATTCAAAATTACTGTTCGTAAATCGGATAGCCCAGGAAGCCAGGAGAAGGAGCGGGATCGATCACGCAACCTGTTGGGCCACTCCTTTATCATTATATACGAAAGAGAAATTCGAGGAAAGAGGCTGTCTCTCTCGGAAATGTGTCCTGAAATGTTGAGTCCCGACACTCTTTTGATTTACTATAAAGAAAAAGATGGCTGTTGAAACGAGAATAATCAGGATCAAACCGGACCGGGTAGGGCCGGATGTGATCGCGCTTATAGCTGGTGTCCTGCGCAAGGACGGCGTCATGGCTTACCCTACAGATACTTTTTACGGGCTGGGAGCGAGCTGTTTTTCAAAGAGAGCCATCCAGAGAATCTACCGGTTGAAGAAGAGAGAGCGTGCCAAGCCGCTCTCCATCCTCGTTTCCGACCTGGGAATGGTCCGCAGCCTGGCCGTCGGGATTCCTCGCTTATTCTGGCAGCTGGCCGAGGAGTTCTGGCCGGGACCTCTGACTCTTGTCCTGAAAGCATCCTCCAGTCTTCCTGAAGAGATACTCGGTCCGGAGGGTTCCGTGGGGATCCGACTGCCCGCTCTTCCCTGGCTGAGAGGGTTGATCAGCAAGGCTGCTTTCCCGATAACAGGCACCAGCGCCAACATTTCCGGTGAGAAGGAGATCGAAAATCCAGAGGATGTCATCGCTTCTTTCTCCGGTATGGTTGACCTTATCGTTGACGGAGGGAGGACAGAAGGAGGACTTCCCTCTACTGTGGTGGACCTTGCCTCCCCTGATCCAGTGATAGTAAGAGAAGGGGCCGTGCCCCGTTCGATTCTCGATGGATATCTTCAGGAAAGGTCCTGAACTAAATAAAAAACTCCATTCCCTCTGAAGCCAGGTCAAACCCCGCTTCTCTGATTTCTTTCCCTGCCTCTCCGTCAGGGTCGAGGGCCGGATTGGAATGGTTGAGGTGGGTGAAGAAGACCTGCTTTTTTTCTTCTTGGACCACATTCCGGAGGGTTTTTAAGCTGGTCTGGATCAGGGGATGGCCGATCTCAGAGATGTTGCGGCCAGGAAGCTCGTCCTGGCTGTAGAAAGTCCCGTCCAGAAAGGAGATATCGGTCTTCCCGGCTTCTTCAACGATCGACCGGTTCCAGGCTTCCCAGCTCTGGATATCCGGGATGTAGAGAAGGCTCTTTCTCTCCCCTGAGATCCTGAAGCCGACCGTGTCTGAGTACTCATCCCTGTGGGGAACCAGGAGAGGAGTCAAAGAGATCCTGGAAGTCAACAGGAATTCTTTTCCGGGAAAGATGGTCCTGAGGGATATGTTCTTCAAGCGCACCAGCTGACTCCAGGGGCCATTCTGATTCAGAAAGCTCTGCAGGCGGGAAGAACAGTACACCGGCAGCTCCTGGGCGGACATGGCTTCATAGCCGAAGAACATCAAGCCGGTGTAATGTCCGATATGGGCATGGGTCAGCACCACAGCGTGGGGAGCATTCTTTCTCCCCAGTTTTTCAGTTCCCAAACGTCCCAGGGCATCATCTGCCTGGAGCCGGATGTCCGGAGTGGCGTCCAGCAGGAAGTATTTTCTGTCCTTTAAGTCCAGGATGGCAATTGACGAGATGAGTCGGGCAAAACGGGGGTCTTTTCGAGCTCGCAGGCAGTTCTTGCAGTAACAGCCTAACTGAGGGATTCCCCCATCCTGGGCTGTCCCCAGGACCCTTATCAGGACGCTGGTTTCATCCTGGTGTTTTTTTTCATAGTCGGGGATGTCCTCTGCAGGGAGACTCTTTTTTTCGTTCGGTATGAGAGATGGATGAGGGGAAAAAGGATGTCCCTTTCGGAGACGCCCTTCAGCAGAAAGAAAAATACCCCAGCCCGCACAGCCCCCGAATACTGAATAAAGAAACTCCCTTCTTTTTATTTTTTTCATTTTGACCCTCCCCGCCTGGTTTGAATGTGGAGATCGCGCCTCAATATTTGATATTTGTCATGCAGATGCTGATCAGAAGGATTCTTCTCTGTTGACCAACAGCATAAAGAAGATCGGATATTAAACGGTTTTCGTCTATCTGACCTTGGCTCCGGCCGGGACGTCCTTGTCGAAAAAGGGTATGATGGCTTTTCCCTCGATCTCCGCTGCCAGGAGCATCCCCCGAGACTCGATTCCTCGAATGACCGCGGGCTTGAGGTTGACGATGACGATGACCTTTTTTCCGGCCAGTTCCTCTGGAGAATAGACATCGGCTACACCAGCGACCATCGCTCTTTTCTCGGTCCCGATGTCGACTTCCATTTTGACCAGCTTATCTGTTCCTTCGACTTTTTCGGCAGTGAGAATTTCTCCGACACGAAGGTCCATTCTTTTGAATTCATCGAAAGTGATCATGTCCATTTTTTCCTCCTTTTTCGGTGGAGCCTGCCGGGTTTCCTCCTCTTTGAGGAAATCTTTCAGAGCCACTCTCGGGAAAAGAGGCTTTGGCTCCTTCATGGCTTGACCCAGCTTGAGGTTTTTAAACTTCAACTCTGAAAGTGATTCATCCTCTATGGATTTTTCTTCTCCGAGGAAATCCCAGATTTTCTCCGATGAAACGGGAATTACAGGGAAGAGGAGATAACTTATCACCCTGAGAGCTGCGGCAGCCTGGTAAAGGATTCTTCCCAGCCTCTTCTTCTGGGATTCATCCCTGGCCAGTTTCCAGGGCTCATTATCTGCCAGATATTTGTTCACGGTGCTGATGAAAAACCAGATTTCCTCCAGAGCCCTGTTCAGGGCGTAGTCTTCATAGAACCGGATAATTTTCTCCTTTGAGTTCTCGAACTCCTCACGAAGTGCTTTATCTGCTTTTTCCTCTTTATCCATTTCCTCGATCTTTCCCCCGAAGTAGCTGTGGACCATGGTCAGGGTCCTCTGGACGAGATTCCCGAGGTCGTTGGCCAGGTCGGAGTTGACGCGGTGGATGAATCCCTCATGGGAGAAGTTGCCGTCAAGCCCGATCGGGATCTCCCGGAGCAGAAAATAGCGCAGCGGGTCGGGCCCGAATGTCTCAAGGATCAGGTGCGGGTCAAGGACGTTGCCCTTGGATTTGGACATTTTGGCTTCATCCTTGAGCCACCAGCCGTGGCCGAAGACAGTCTGGGGAAGGGGGAAGCCAGAAGCCATGAGAAACGCCGGCCAGAAAATCGCGTGAAACCTGAGGATGTCTTTGCCGATAAGATGGACGTCGGCCGGCCAGAATTTCTCGAAGTGCGGCCTGTCCCAATCATACCCGATACCCGTCACATAATTGTGGAGCGCGTCAAACCAGACATAGATAGTGTGCTTCGGGTCATCCGGCACAGGAACTCCCCACTCGACCGTAGTCCGGGTGATGCTGATATCTTTCAGCCCCTGTTTGACGAAGCTGACAACCTCGTTCATCCGGCTCCGGGGTCTGACAAACGTCGGCTTCTGAGCGTAGAAGTCAAGAAGCGGCTTCTGGTAAGCGGACAGTTTGAAAAAATAGCATTCTTCAGAGACGATGAAAGCTTTTGTCCCGCACTCAGGGCAGATTTTGAAGCCGCCTTCTTCAAGCGGAACGTCCTCGTCCAAAAAATGTTCCGTAGAATCACAATACCATCCTTCATAGATACCCTTGTAGATGTCGCCTTTGTCCTTTAATTTTTTAAAGATTTTCTGGATGTTCTCTTCATGAATGGGCTGGGTGGTGCGGATGAAAAAATCATAGTCTATGTTCAAAGCCTTCCAGAGTTCTTGAAACCTCACCACCACCTGGTCGGCCAGCTCGATCGGTTTCAACCCCTTTTCCTGAGCCGCTTTTTCCACTTTTTGCCCGTGCTCATCGGTTCCGGTGAGAAAAAAGACGTCTTTTCCCAGAAGCTTCTTGTAGCGGCTTATGGCATCAGCGATGATCGTAGTGTAGGCGTGTCCGATATGCGGGACATCGTTGACATAGTAGATAGGGGTCGTGATGTAAAAGGTGTTCTTAGATTTCTTTGCCACCGAACATACCTCCTCTGATTAGAGTCATGGCTTCAGCTCGCGTCGCGCTGTGCGTGCGAAATGAGCCTCGCAGGGCAGAGGTCACTGTGAGAGACTTGGGCTTTTTCGCCCCTCTCATGGACATGCACATGTGCTCTGCTTCGATCACCACCATGACGCCGAGGGGCTTGAGGTGTTCCATGATCATGTCAGCGACCTGCTTGGTCAGCCTTTCCTGGACTTGCAGTCTGCGGGAAAGAATGTCAACGACCCTGGCGATCTTACTCAGCCCCACAATCCGACCTCCTTTGGGGATGTAAGCGATATGCGCGACTCCGGCAAAGGGAAGGAGATGATGCTCGCACATCGAATACAGAGGGATGTTCTTGATGAGAACCATCTCATCATGCTTTTCACCCTGGATCACCCGGAGATGCCGGGCTGGATCCTCGTTCAAGCCTCCCAGGATTTCTGAGAACATGCGGGCCACCCTTTTTGGCGTATCTTTGAGACCTGAACGCTGGGGGTCTTCGCCCACTCCTTCCAGGATGAGCTTCACCCCTTTTTCGATCTTTTCCAGATCCGAAGTTTTCTTTTTGATCTTTCCGGCCATTTTTGGGTTCTTCCTTATCATTCAGGGTGTTTTATTCGCATTTATCTTTTTGAGTCTTTACTCCTCTTATGGTATTCGTTGACAGCCAGCTGGAGGATTTCTTTGACAGGCCGGCCGCTTTTCTTGGCCAGCCTCAGGCAGTCCGAGAATTCAGGCGCGATGTTGATGACCTCTCCCAGGTGGGAAGAGACTTTGAAGGTCACTTCTTCTCCGAAGACTCGATGCTTCTCTGACTTCCTCTCCAGCACTTGCCGTTCAACTGGAAAATACCTGACGCCTATGGAACTCGTCTCTCTGAAGACCGCGCTAATCAGAGCCTCTATTTTATCAATCTCAGCCAGGACGGTCAATTTTGCGGCCAGGCGGTTTTTCTTCATCGATACAGGGGTTAAAAATACATCCAGCGCTCCCAGGGCAAAAGCCCTGTCAAAGAAAGCGGCCAGCACCTGAGGCGTGGAATCATCGATGTTCGCCTCCAGGATATAGACCTTTTTATCGGCCTTGAATTCTTTGCTGTTTCCGAAGAAGACTCTCAGGATGTTGGGAAAGCCTTTGAAATCCCGCGCGCCGGCTCCGCAGCCGACCTTTTCGTAACAGATCTCAGGGAAGGGAACGAATTTTTTAACCAGAGTGGAGACGATCGCTGCCCCGGTGGGCGTGACCAGCTCTTCCTTGACATGCTCGGAATAGACCGGGATGTTCCTCAGGAGCTCTGCCACTGCGGGCGGAGGGACGGGAAGCCTGCCGTGGGAAGTCTTGACCCAGCCCTGACCGAGGTTCAGAGGCGAGGAATAGAATTCGCTGATATCGAGTGTTTCAGCCAGCCAGCAGCAGCCGACGATATCAACGACCGCGTCATCCGCTCCCGCCTCATGGAGATGCGCCTCCTCGAATCTATGGCCGTGAACCTTGGCTTCAGCCTGGAAGAGCTTCTTGAAGACGGCCAGAGAGGTCTTTTGGACAGGAGGAGAAAAGGAGCTTTTTTTGATGAGAGCTTCGATGTCGGGCCACTTCCGGGAAGAACCTTCTTGGGCTTTAACCAGGACATCCACCTTCAGAGCCCGAAGGGAAGATCGGTAGGTTTCCTTGACCCGGATCTCCACCGGCAGGCTCAATTCTGCCATCTTTTTCTTGAACAGGGAGGCGGATACTCCTAGATCCAGGAATGCGCCGAGGATCATGTCGCCGCTTAAACCGGCCGCTGCATCGAAATAAACGTATTTCATCTGAGTTCAATCCTTTTTTGCGGAAAATGCTTTTTTTAACTCCTCATCTATCAAAGGCAGGATCTCTCCCGCTTTTCCTCGGAACGAAAAATTCGCGTAGGGCGTCAGGGGAGTGGGGTCCGGGTTGACCTCCACGACCTTGGCTCCTCTTTCCGCTGCGGCCAGGGGGAGAGATGCGGCTGGCTGGACCACGGCTGAGGTCCCGACGACAAACATCACCTCGCACGAGGCGCTCTGCTGGAAAGCATTATTCAGGACAACAGGGGAGAGGGATTCCCCGAACCAGACCACATGGGGTCTGAGAAGGGCACCGCAGGCAGGACAGAGAGGAGGAATCTTTGTTAAGGGGACCTCATGATTTTCCGTGACCGTTCCTTCCTCGGTGCATCTGACCTTCCAGATGTTACCGTGGAGCTCCAGGATGCTTTTCGAGCCTGCTTTCTGATGAAAGCCGTCTATGTTCTGGGTGATGAGCGAAAAAGAGGGAAAAATATTCTCCCAGGAAGCCAGGACCTGGTGACCGGGATTGGGTGTCTTCTGGGCGATTATTCCCCGGCGCCAGTCGTAAAATTCCCAGACGAGCTCCGGATTCTGGGTAAAGGCAGTGGGAGTGGCCAGCTCTTCCGCACGGAATTGTTTCCACAGTCCTTCTTGGCCGCGGAAGGTGGGGATGCCGGATTCAGCCGAGATGCCAGCGCCTGTGGAGACAGTGACGCGTCTTGTCTGGAGGAGGACTTCGACGAGCGCTCCGATATCCTGTTTCTCGGTCATTTCGTTTCCTTTCGCACCCTAGGATAATCTTTTCTCGGCGAAAAATCAAAGTGTATTGGGGAATGATAGGCATCTCTATCTCCATGACAGTTGATTATGAAGGTGGTATCTGTCACAGTGACGGTTCCCCTCCATCCTAGCCAAGACCCTCCCACCCACCACCATGGGCTTCGGATGGAAAGGAACCGTCACTGCGCTTCCCCATTAGGTCAGATGTTTTCCCTCATTACGGAACTAGAGATGCGTGCTGGGCAATATCCGCTGTACTTGACTTGATGTTCTATAAATTATATATCAGTATCCGCGTTCAAGGAGGAGGATGGCTGCGGAGAATAAGAAACTGGCTCAGGCAGAAAGAGGCATTCTCAATCGTACTGATTCTGCACCATGGCCATGAAGAAAAAGCCTTGGAATATTTTCGGCAAGTGTTAAAAAAAAATGAGATCGCCACGCTTTGCCCGCGATTACAATTGATCTAGGTGTATAAAAAGGAAACATCATGAGCCTGGTTATAGTCGGGTCCGTCGCTTTTGACACCATCGAGACGCCCTTTGACAGAAGGGAACGGATCGTGGGCGGCTCGGGTACCTATTGTTCCTTAGCGGCAAGCTTTTTCACCCAGCCCAAGCTTGTGGCCGCTGTTGGAGAGGATTTCCCTGAGGAAATGGTGGAGTTTTTCAATCAGAGAAGGATTGATACCAGGGGAGTGGAGATCAAGCAAGGGAAATCCTTTTTCTGGGAAGCCCGCTACGGAGATGACCCCAACCAGAGGACAACCCTGAAAACCGAGCCGAATGTCTTTGAGAATTTCCGGCCTCAACTTCCTTCTGACTATCGACAAAACGGGATTGTCTTCCTGGCCAACATCGACCCCGACCTCCAGGACGACATCCTGTCCCAGGTAACAAAGCCCCAGCTCGTGGCCATGGACACGATCAATTTCTGGATCAACCGGAAGCCTGCGTCGCTGTTGAGGGTGCTGGAAAAGGTGGATCTGTATTTTGCCAATGATGAGGAGATTCGGCTGCTGACCAGAGAAAAAAATTTGATAAAGGCGGGGAAGAAGATTCTGGAGGGAGGGCCTTCTCTCGTGGCTATCAAAAAAGGTGAGCATGGCGCGCTGGTGATGGGAAAGGATTTTGTTTTTGGTGTTCTCGCTCACCCCTGCGAAGAGGTGGTTGACCCGACCGGCGCAGGAGACAGCTTTGCCGGGGGCTTTCTGGGTTATCTCGATAAAGCAGGGAACATCCGGGATGAGAATGAGTTCCGCAAGGCTACCGTTTACGGAAGCGTGATGGCCTCTTTTGTCATCGAGGACTTTGGTATTAACCGGCTTAAATCTTTATCCATCAAGGAGATAGAAGAACGCTTTTCCTATTTTAAGAAGCTGGTTTCTTTCTAGGCGAGCTTCTGGTCAAGATTGCCTTCTACTTGAAAGCCGCCATCTCCAGAAGCTGCTGGCCGATGGTCAACTGGTGGATCTGGGCTGTGCCGCCGAGTATTGTGGCTGTGATCGCATCCTGATAGTGATGGCCTACCGGATAATCATCGAAAGTTCCGAAGGAACCATGGATCTTAACCGCCTGTGAGGCAGCCCAGAGAGCCGTCTCAGCCGCAAAATATTTGGCGTAGGACATCTCTTTGATATGGCGGACACCGCGGCTCTTGAGGTCTGCAGCGCGGTAGGCGAGCCACCGGGCTGCTTCGGTCCTGGTCGCCATTTCAGCAATTATCTCCTGTATCAACTGGTGGCCGCCGATGGGCTTTCCAAACTGGACCCGCTCCTTGGCGTACTTTAGACAGGAATCGAGGCAGCTCTGGGCCACACCCACACAGCCAGCAGCCAAAAACAAACGCGCCGTATCAATGCCCCGTAAGGCATCTCTCAATGCACTCCCGACCTCTCCGACCTGGTTCTCCAGCGGCAGCTCCATGTCGGTGAACTGTAAAGCGCCTTCACTTCCTCCTCTCCAGCTTATTCTTCCTTTCATGGGTGTGCTGGAGAAGCCTGGAGTGTCTTTTTCGACGATGAAGCTGGTCAGTCCCTTAAGGCCTTTGCTTTTATCGGTCTGGGCAATGAACAATACGACATCCGCTATCTCGCCGTTGGTGATGAAGATTTTACTGCCGTTGATGATCCAATGATTGCCGCTGCGGGCAGCGGCGGTCTCGATCATGGATGAGTCGCTGCCAGCGTTGGGTTCCACAACGGCTCCAGACATGATCCGTTCCCCCTTACATACTGGAGGCAGGTATTTCTGTTTTTGTTCCTCTGTGCCGGCATCAAGAAGGTTGGTCGCAGGCTGGATAGGGCCGCTCACTGCCGCCTGGGTTACAGCCAAGCTGGCGTGGCACAGAGACTCCCAGATAACAGCTGAGGTCACATAGTCAAGCCCCATTCCCCCGTACTTCTCGGGCATATGCGGAGCCAAGAGACCCTGTGAAGCCATTTTTTTTATAATCCCGGGATCAAATTTTTCCTGACGTTCATTTTCCCTGAGTTTCGGTATGATCTCCTTTTCCGCGAATTTTCGAGCCATATCCCGGGACATCATTTGTTCTTCGGAGAGTTCGAAGTCCATTTTTTCCTCCGCAAAGTCAAATTATTTTTGTCGCTGATTTCATTCCTTTTTTTCCACCAGTTCAACCAGGATACCATGAGTCCCTCTGGGATGAAGAAAAACGCTCATTCCCTCTGCCCCCGGTTTTGGATCTCCGAGCACATCCAATCCCGCTGCCTTTATCGAAGCGATTTCAGCATGGATATCGTCCACGTCATAGCAGATATGATGGAAACCCTCTCCTCGCTTTTCCAGGAATTTGGCCATGACTCCTTCACTTCCTATAGGCTGGAGGAGCTCGATGAGAGTGCTGCCGACTCTGACCATACTGACTCTTATCGTCCCGTCGCCGCCTATGATGGGCTCAGACGATTCCAGCCCGAAAACCGAGCGATAGAACTCCCTCGCCTCTTCAAGATTCTTCACTGCCATTCCCAGGTGACTGACCTGTTTGATCATCTCTGGCCTCCAATATGCTGATATTTTATAGTGAATAAGGATATGGCTCGCTCTGACTCTTTAGAATCGTTAGGGCTTTTTTCGAGCGTAAATTCCCTTTAAATCTGGAACTCTCTCTATTTTCTGGCAAATGACTTATAACATAGGAAAAATTTGATGTCAAAAAGACAATTTTATTCATTTTTCTCGCAATTCAAAAACAATTCTGGCATAATTCAGTCTTGTATCTTCGATAATAAATTTTGAGAACTCGATGCCAATCCATTAGTGATTCATGAAAATAGACCGAATGCAGTTAACGCATTAATAGTCTTGACCTGATGAAAAAGCTAATAAGGGAAAGCATCCTCCGAATTCAGCAGTATGAACCCGGAATGCCTGCGGAGGTTCTCAAAGGGGAACTTTCTTTAAAGGGAGAATTCAGTAAACTCGCCTCAAATGAAAATCCCCTTGGCCCTTCACCCCTTGCTGTCGAGGCCATCAAAAAATCTCTTGAGGATGGGAACCTCTATCCGGATAATAGCTGCATCCATTTGAGAGATAGGATAGCCCAATGCCTGGGAGTCCCCGCAAAAAATCTAGGTGTAGGTAACGGCACTACGGAATTGATTTTCCTCATAGGGGTCGCCTTTTTGAATCCTGGCGAGACTTTCATTATGAGTGAATCCTCCTTTATCATGGCCAAGATAGTTGCCCAGATTATGGACTGCAATCTGATAGAAGTTCCGTTGAAAGACTACCGGCATGACCTCGATGCCATCTTGAAAATGGTCTCCGATGATACAAAACTCGTGTATCTTGATAATCCTATGAACCCAATCGGCACCATGGTTACCCAGCCAGATGTTTCCCGGTTCATGGGGGAGATTCCTGAAGATATAATCATCGTCTTCGACGAGGCCTATTTTGAGTATGCAAATAAAGAGAACTTTCCGGATACACTCAGGTTCATTCAAGAACGGAGGAATGTAATCGTCCTGCGAACATTTTCCAAGATGTATGGTTTGGCCGGCTTTCGGGTTGGATATTGTGCAGCTCCAGAAGATTTTATTGATGCCCTCAACAGGGCAAGACCTCCATTCTCTGTTAACCATTTTGCCCAGGTTGGAGCAGCTGAAGCTTTGAGGGATGAGGCCCATATAAAGAAGACACAAGAGATCACTGAATCGGGGAAAAGATTCCTTTATGAGAATTTCGAGAGCATGTCTTTGTTTTATATTCCGTCTGAAACGAATTTTGTGACTGTGGATGTAAAGACCGATGCCCAAAAAATAGCTGATGAATTCAAAAAGAGAAGCGTGATCGTCAGACCTTTGACAATGTACGGGAAACCCACATTTTTAAGAGTGACGATAGGTACCCCCGAACAAAACAAGAAGTTTATTGAGGTGCTGCAACAAATTCAGATGAATGATTAGGGATTTCACCGGTCATTTAAAACAGATCCAAAAATAATTAAAGTGGCTGAGAAAGAGACGAGAATCTTATTGGGCAATGCCGCCATAGCCAGAGGTCTTGTTGAAGCTGGCTGTCATGTCGTGACATCTTATCCGGGAACACCGAGCTCGGAAATCATTCCCGCCGTGGTGGAGTATAAAAAAGAGTTAGGCCTGAACACTTACATCGAGTGGTCAGCCAATGAAAAGGTTGCCTTTGATAATGCCTTGGCAGCCAGCTTAACCGGAAAAAGGTCAGCCGTCGCCATGAAACAGGTGGGATTGAATGTCGCTTCTGATTCTCTGCTGAGTTCAGCATATACAGGCGTTATCGGAGGGATGGTCGTTATCAGCTGTGATGACCCAGGCCCGCTCAGCTCACAAACCGAACAGGATTCCCGTTTCTTCGCCATGTTTGCCAAGGTGCCGGCCTACGATCCTTCGACTCCACAAGAGGCAAAGGAAATGGTCAAGGAGGCCTTTGAGCTTTCAGAAGCGTATCAGATTCCTGTCATTTTGCGTCCGACGATCAAGGTGTCCCATGCCAAGCAGAGCGTGAAGATTTCGCCGGTGAAAGTGCTCGATAGAAAGGCCGATTTCAAGAAAGACCCAGAGCGGTGGGCCGCCACTCCCAAATACAGGTTTGTTCTACACAAGAAATTGAATGAGGCCCTCAAGAAAATAGAGGAAAGATTTGAGCAGGAATCCCGTTGGAATTATGAAGTCAAGGCCAGCCGCGACGCTCCTCTTGGAATCATCACCTGCAGTGTGAGCTTTGCTGTGCTCATGGATATTCTGGAGGAGTTGGACTTAAAAAAAGAAATCAATATCTTTAAAGTTGGAACTCCTTTTCCCCTTCCCCAAAAAAGAGTTGCGGATTTCATCGAGAGGCATAAGAGGGTTCTGGTGATGGAGGAGACCGATTCTGTTATCGAGTATCAAATAGTTGATAAAAGCAAGGTGCTCGGGAGGCTGACCGGCCACATTCCATTGCAGGGAGAGCTCACTCCGGATGTGATTTATGATATCCTGGCAAGAGTTTTGAAAGAGATGGGAATGGCCGATTTGGAGAAGAGCGGGGATGAGCGGCTTGCCAAGCTCATCGAAGACCTGAATATTGATGTGCGCAGGCCGACCTTATGTGCGGGCTGCCCCGAGAGAGCGGCGTTTTTTGCGATCAAGAGAGCCCTTCCCAGGGCCATCTACAGCAGTGATATAGGCTGTTACACCCTCGGGCTCAACCTGAAAGCGGTGGACACCGTCCTCGATATGGGAGCTGGCATTACCCTGGCAAGCGGATTTTATCATGCCTATCATCAGGATGAAAATGATGTCCCGATAGTGGCGACCATGGGTGACTCGACTTTTTATCATTCGGGCCCGGCTTCACTTTTGAACGCAGTCTACAACAAGGCGAGATTTGTTTTGGTCATCATGGACAACGAGATAACCGCCATGACAGGGATGCAGCCTACTCCGGGCTCAGGGATAACGGCTGAGGGGAGCAAAGGGGAAAAGATCTCTCTGGAGGAATTGATTAAAGGGTGCGGAGTGAGATGGATCAAGACAATAGATCCTTACGATGTGGAGAATTTAATAGTACTGCTGAAAGAAGCAAGAAAATATACTCAGAAGCGCGACGGAGGCATAGCTGTCATAGTTGCCAGACATCCCTGTCTGATCCGCTATCCGGATGTGTGCAGGGAAAATCCTGTTAAAGTTGTGATAACCTCTGACTGTGATGGCTGTCAGTATTGCCTGGATTATTTTGAGTGTCCTGCGCTTTATCTGAATGAAGAAAAAGATCGTGTCGAGATCGACCGGAATTTCTGTGTCGACTGCGGCGTGTGCATCCATGCCTGTCCGAAAGGAGCTATCATACCGGTATGAAAGTACAGATCGTTTTAGCCGGGATCGGGGGGCAGGGGATACTGTTTTCTTCAAAGATATTTTCAGAATTGGGGTTGAGGTTGGGTCTGGATGTCATGGGCTCAGAAACCCACGGCATGAGTCAACGGGGTGGCTCAGTGACCGCTCATCTGAAGCTGGGTGGGTATCAAAGTCCTATGATCAGGACAGACACGGCTGATATTCTCTACTCTTTTGAGGAAAAAGAGACTTACAGGACCTTGAGATTCTTGAGAAGAGCAGGCACGTGTTTTATCAATCTTTTGAGCGAGGATCGATTTGATAAAAAAATCCTCGATCATCTTAAGAAAAAAGAGATAACATTGAGAGCATACGATGCCAGCGGAGCGGCCTCTAAGATCGGATCGATCTTAACTGCCAATATAATGCTCATCGGCTATTCTGTGGGGACAGGATTGGTCCCTTTTAGGCACGAGGATTTGAGATGTGTACTGGCATCGGTGAGCAAAAAGAAAGACCTTAAGATGAACCTGAAGGCCTTTGACTCCGCTGTTCGGGAAGGACGGTCATCCCTAAATCCTCTTTAGAAAGGAAGGTTATCATGGCTTGGGAAATTTTTGGACGCAATATTCGTAAGATAGGAGTCGTCGGCTCCGGCAATATCGGACCTGATATCGCTCTCTATTTCAGCAAGGTTATCCATGAGCTGGGAGTTCCTGTCGTGGTTGTCGATATAGCTGAGAAAGCGCTCAAGTCCGGAGAAGCCCGTGTCAAGGGAAAATTGAGCAGGGGAGTCAAAACCGGAGCATTCCGGAAGGAAGAAGTGGATTCGATGGTCGCCAATATCTCCTGGACTGCTGATTACTCTCAGTTGAGTGGAGCCGACCTGGTGGTTGAGGCGGCCACAGAAGACAGGATGATAAAAAGCAAGGTCTTTACTCAACTGGAGAAGATCTGTCCTGAGACGACGATATTTGCTTCAAACTCCTCCCATCTGGAACCCGAGATCATTTTCGCAGACTTGAAGAATAGAAAGAGATGTCTGGTTATCCACTACTTTTTCCCTGCGGAGCGAAGTATTATCGTCGAGATTGTTCCTGGAAAGGACACCGAATCCGGGATCACGGATTTTGTGATGAAGTTCTACGAACAGATCGGCAAGGCTCCGATCAAGGTAAAAAGTCGGTACGGGTACGCGATCGACCCTATATTTGAAGGGATCTTCCTGGCCGCCGCTCTTCTGGTGGAGAAAGGAATTGGAACCGTTAAGCAGGTTGATGCCATTGCTCAAAAAGCGTTGGGTCTGGGAGTGGGCCCTTTCACCGCGATGAACCTGACCGGGGGAAATCCGATTACCCAGCATGGCCTTACCCAGATGCATGAAAAGATCAATCCCTGGTTTCACTGCCCCGGAATCCTGGACAGACAGATCTCGATCGGAAGACCATGGGAGACGCCGATGATGGGTGAAGCTGTTGGCTATAATGAGAATGATTTTGAAATGGTGTCGAACCTTATCAAAGGCGCTTTCTTCGGGCTCGTGTGCGAAATACTCGACTCTGGAATATCGAACATCGCGGATTTAGAGATGGCTGTAGAGAATGCCCTTGTCATGAACCCGCCTTTTCAGACGATGAACAAGATTGGAGTGGATAAATCCCTCGAACTGGTTAAAGCCTGCGCCAAGGAATGGCCAGAATTCCCTGTTCCCAAAGTCCTTGGTGAACAGGCTCGGTCCGGAAAACCCTGGAATATTCCGTTTGTCTTTAGAGAAGACAAGGACGATGTCGCTGTGGTCACCATTCGAAGGCCAAGGTCATTGAATGCCCTCAATTCCTCAGTCATGATTCAACTGGCTGAAATATTCACTGATATAAAAAAAGATAAAAAAATAAAAGGGGCTGTCCTGACCGGTTTTGGCGTAAAGGCTTTTGTCTCAGGTGCGGATATCAATGTTTTGGCTCGAATAAAGACACCTAGAGACGCAGAAACTGTGGCCTTAGAGGGTCAGGAGGTACTCAACCTGATTGAGAACCTTGGCAAGCCTGTTATCTGTGCGCTGAATGGTCTTGCCTTCGGAGGCGGGAATGAGCTGGCGATGGCCTGTACGGCAAGGATCGCAAAAAAGGGATTGGCGGTTCTTGTCGGCCAGCCCGAGCCCAAGCTCGGTGTTATTCCCGGATTTGGAGGAAGCCAGAGGCTCCCTCGAATCGTGGGGCTCGAGAAGGCCTGGCCCATTCTTCGGACTGGAAACCCTATCTCTTCATCAGAGGCCATAAAAATAGGCTTGATCAGTGAAGAGGTAGATGGAGATATCAAGGAAGCAGGCATCGCCTTTGCCCAGAAAGTGATTTCAGGGAAAGTGAAGGTTCTGCCCATAGAAAGAAAGCCGATGAAGGTTCCCGAATCTCTTCCTGAAGTGGACATAGGACATCTTTCTCGGAAGACCGATGAATTTCTTAAGAAGGCAATCCTTGAAGGAGCCCGAATGACCCTTGAGGAAGGACTCAAGCACGAAGCCAAGACGTTCGGTGAATGCGCGAGGACCAAGGATATGAGGATCGGGATGGAAAATTTTCTCAAATATGGACCTAAAAAGAATGCTCAATTTTCACACGCGTGATTCAAGAAAAGACATTGGATTTATCCTTTTCAATCAGAATATTTTAAGCTGGAGGCAATGATGGCTCTTAAAAAAGCATTTATTCCTTATGACGGATACTGGAGCACGCCCTTTTGCCGCTGGCAGGGGAGCTTTGCCAATCTCCATTCAATGGAGTTTGCCGCTGAGGTCTGCAAGGGAGCTCTTCCCGCGCGAGGGATCCCGCCGAAGACATTTGACAGCCTGATCCTAGGCATAACCGTTCCCCAGAAAAGCAGCTTCTACGGAGCTCCCTGGGTGGCCGGGATGATAGGAGCTGCCGGGATAACAGGCCCCACAATCAGTCAAGCGTGTGCGACCTCGGCGAAATGTGTGGCAGTTGCTTCCGGGGATATAGAACTGGGTAATAATGAAGCGATTCTCGTCGTGACCTGCGACCGGACAAGTAACGGACCTCACATCTATTACCCCAACCCTCTGGGCACTGGAGGAACCGGAGATAAGGAAGATTGGGTGTGGGACAATTTTGGCCGTGACCCCTATGCCAAGAATGCCATGATCGAGACCGCTGAAAACGTAGCCAGGGAGGCTGGCATCTCTAAGGAAGAACAGGATGAAGTGACCCTTATTCGATACAATCAATACCAGGACGCCCTCAAAGACAACAGTGCCTTCCTTAACCGCTTCATGGTTGTTCCTGTTGAGGCCAGAGACCCGGCTGGCAGGAAAGTGATAGCGACCGTGACCGGTGATGAAGGAGTCTTTCCGACCACTGCTGAGGCCCTGGCCAGGCTGAGACCCGTAATTCCCAACGGGACTGTTACCTTCGGAACTCAGACTTACCCCGCTGACGGAAACGCCAGCATGGCCATATCCACCAGGGAAAAGGCCCGCGAACTGAGCCGTGATCCAAATATCGAGATACAGGTCCTTTCCTGCGGCGAGGCAAGAGCCAAGAGAGGTTTTATGGCCATGTCTATAGTCCCTGCAGCCAGAAAAGCGCTTTCATCTGCGGGAATAGGGATCAAGGACGTCAAGGCGATAAAGACTCACAATCCTTTTGCGGTCAATGACATCTATTTCTGCAGGGAGATGGGGATCAAGCCTGGTAACATGAACAATTACGGCTGTTCTCTTATCTGGGGTCATCCTCAAGGCCCGACCGGTACTCGTTTGATCATTGAACTGATCGAGGAACTGGTGATCAAGGGCGGTGGATATGGTCTATTCGATGGCTGTGCGGCAGGAGATACTGCGGCAGCAGTCGTTCTCAAAGTGGACGTGAAGTAATTTTCGACAAAATGAGACTGTCCCTTTCAGTCCTTATTTTAATAAGATTGGGACTGTCCCCTTTTTACTGAGTTTACTTGATCTTTTTCAGTGCGGCCAGTATCTTTTCCGGTGTGATGGGCAGGTCGCGGATCCGGACACCGACGGCGTCGTAGATGGCGTTGGCAATGGCCGGGGCAGTGGGAACCAGACCGGGCTCAGCGACTCCTTTTGCTCCAAAGGGTCCGTAGCTGTCATCGGTCTCGATGAACTCGAGGTCGATGGGAAAGTTCATGTCACAAACACTGGGGATTTTATAATCCCTGAAATTCGGGTTCATGATCTTCCCCTGCTGAGACTGGAGCTCTTCGTAAAGAGCGTAACCCAAGCCCTGAGCGAGTGCCCCGTAGATCTGGCCTTTGAGCGCCAGGGGATTCAGGACTTTACCCACATCATGGGCCGCGACCATGCGGAGGATCTTGACCTCTCCTGTCTCGGTGTCTACCTCAACTTCTGCACCCTGAGTTCCGAAAGCATAGGTGGCAGAGATATTCCCCAATCCTTTTTCAAAGTCAGGAAGTTCGTTCGGAGGGTCGTAGAAGACTTCCGTGGTCAGCATCTGGCCCTGGGTGCGAAAGTGGACAGCCCGCAGCAGCCGTCCCAGCTCCAGCCGCAGCCAGGGTTCCTGAGGACTGTCCTTGATAAAGATAAATCCGTCGTGCAGCTCGAAGCGGTCGCGCCTGGCCGCCTTCATAACATCGAATTTCGGCGGCTTATAGCCAGGATTTTTCTCTCTATACTTTTTGAGGTTTTGTTCTGTTTCTCTGGGAAAGAATTCTTCGGCCAGTTCGAAGATCTTACTCCGTAGCTTGTTCGCCGCAAGAATAGCCGCATTACAGGCCATAAAGGCGCCGCGGCTGGCATGCGTTCCCACATCCCAGGGGCACGTTCCTGTGTCTGTGGGGTTGATGATTACCTGCTCAGGCCTCACTCCCAGAGCCTCAGCCACGGCCAGCGTCAGGACCGAATGAAGTCCCTGCCCCATCTCCACACCGCCGTGAAAAACATTCACGTTGCCGAAGTCATCCAGTTTGAGGATCAGGCCGCTGGCATCTGACCGGTAGATTCGTCCTCCTCCACCCACATGAATCAGAGAAGCCATGCCTACTCCGGAACGTTTTCCTTTTTTGCGTTTTTTCTTCCAGTCCAGCTTCCTGGCAACGGTTTCCAGACACTCTTTAAGACCACAGGTGCTGACTTTCAATCCCATGGGGGTGGTCTCGTTGGGCTGGTTGCGGTTCAGCATCCGGAAGTCGAACGGGTCGATCCCGGCTTCTTCGGCCAGTTCATCCATGTTGCTTTCCAGAGCCCAGGTATGTTCGGGATTGCCGTAGCCGCGCATAGCCTGACAAAAGGTATTGTTTGTGTAGACCAAGCGGGCGTTAAAATACACATTGGGCACCCGGTAGAGAGAGGTGGCCGGCATCATCATCACCGACGGATAGGTCGCTCCCCAGGATGTGTAGGCTCCGTTATCTTGAAGCACCTCGACCTCGCGGAAAGTGAGCTTACCGTTCTGGTCACACCCCTGGATGATTTTGGTGATGGATGATTGTCGAGGCGAAAGGTTGGCAAACTCTTCGGTTCGGGTATAGACGATCTTCACCGGACGGCCTGTCCGGAAGGCCAGCAGGATGGCGATATACTCGTAGGCGTGGGTATCCAGTCCCGACCCAAAAGCTCCCCCGAGAGTGGGAACGATGACGCGCGTGTTCTTGCCGGGCAATCCCATATCGGAAAGAGCCCGGTTGAAATCACGCTGGGCCAGAAAAGGTATCTGGGTTTTGGCCCAGATGGTCAGGTTATTGCTCATGTCGAACTCAGCGATGCATCCCGCTGTTCCCAGGCAGCATTGCTGCACCATCGGGGTCGAGTACTCTCCTTCGGCAACATATTTTGCGGTACGCTTTCCCGCTTCCAGGTCGCCGGATTCGTGATGGAACTTCAGAGGAATAAGATTGTCTGTCCTGGGGCGGCCCTGGGGATCGCTTTCGTGAATGAGGGGAGATCCTTCCTTCATCGCCTCATGGGGACAGAAGACGCCCGGCAGAGGTTCGTATTCCACTTCGATCAGCTCGACAGCCTCTTCAGCGGTTTCAGGATCGATGGCGGCCACAGCGGCAATTTCGTCCCGGTAATGACGAACCTTGTCTTTTTTCAGGGCAAAGTTATCCCGCAGGAAGCCGAAGCGGATTTCCGGAGTGTTGGCGGCAGTGATCACTGCCCTTACTCCGATCAGCTTTTCGGCTCTGGAGGTGTCGATACGCTTGATCCGGGCATGAGGGTGGTCGCTGAACTTGATTTTCCCGTAGAGCATTCCTGGACGCTCGAGGTCATGAATGTAAAGGGCTTTGCCGGCAGCCTTATCAGGGCCATCAGGCCGGGATGCTTTTTTCCCGATATGGTAAAAGTCTGTCATCGTCTTCCTTTGAGCTGCCGAGCTGCCTTTTTCACGGCTTGGATGATCTGGACATAACCGGTGCAGCGGCAGAGGTTTCCCTGCAGGGCATTCCGGATATCGTCTTCAGAAGGTGCCGGGTTGGAATCGAGAAGAGCTTTGGCTGACATGATCATCCCGGGTGTGCAGAAACCGCACTGGATCGCGCCTTCCTCGACAAAAGATTTCTGGAGGACAGACAGCTCATTTTTTGGGCCCTGCAGACCCTCGATGGTTGTGACGCTCTTGCCTTCAACCTCAAGAGCTGGATAGAGGCAGGAATTCACGGCCCGGCCGTCGATGATGACCGTGCAGGATCCGCATTCTCCCTCGCCACATCCCTCCTTGGTTCCGGTCTGCCTCAGAGGACCGCGCAGGACGTCGATCAACCTATGGTGGCCCTCGACCGCCACTCTGACTTCCGAACCGTTGAGAATAAAAGAAATCTCCGTCTTCATGGCTGGCTCCAGTCCAGAGCTTTTTCGAGTGCACGCTTCACCAGAACGCCAATAATTTGACGACGGTATTCTTCGGTGGAGCGAATGTCTGTGATCGGAATGATATTGTCCTCAGCCAATCGTTGGGCTCTGGCAACTGCCCTCCTGGAAATAGCGGCTCCTTCGAACAAGGC
>JAOUKO010000431.1 GCA_029882525.1 Candidatus Aminicenantota bacterium
ACCGATTATCGGCTCGCCAACATCTGCATTCATGAAGCCGTGGTCTTGAAGCATTCGTTTAATGCTGGCCAGGTCTTCATCGAGCTCGCTCTCTCTGAAGATATCTCTCCCTGTTATCCAGGACTCAATACTATGCTCCCGGTTCTCCTTGATGGCGCTGCGCAGAATGTTTTCGGGTATGCCGGTTTTTCCCTTAAATAGGATTTCGCCCACCCTGATCTTTTCTCCTTCTTCAATCTGGAAGACGATGTCCTGCGAATTGTTTTTGCTTTCGTTTATGATGACCTCCACCCTTCCAGAAGAAAAACCCTTTTCAAGCAGGAATTCTTTGATTGAATTCTCTGTTCTTTCCAGCTCATAGGGACTGCAGTGAGAATAGGAAGAAATATCTCTGTCGTTTTCTTTGAGCCATTCCACGACTGCTTTTTTCTTCAGCTTTTTGCCTGTTTTGAAGTCAACTTTCCTGATAAATCGGTTCTCCTGGACAATGATTTTAAGCACTGCACCTTTTTGGCCCTGCTCTTCTTCTATTTTGATGTCAGAGAAAAAACCGGTCGACCATAACGACTCAAAGTCTTTGTGAAGTTCATCCTTGTTGAAAGGTTTCCCTTCTTTGACGAAGAGGTAGTGAAGGATTGTCTCCCTGGGGATCCGGACATTGCCGATGACTTCGATTTTTTCAACAATACCCTGGCTGCTGAACAGGATCAAGGGAAAAAGGAGGATGAAGCTCGCTTTCAGAAGCTTTTTTAAAATCCCTGTGAGGCTCATTCATGCATATCTTTACGTGAGATCGGGCAAAAAGTCAAAACTTCCTCTCAGCTGTCTATTCCTTCTTCTTATTCTTGAGAATTTCATCTGAAAATGAGATAAACTAATCGTTATGAAAAATATTCAGCCCGATCACAGCAACCTTATCAAGAGAATTGACCTGGAAATCCCCCTTGTGGGTTTTTACGATGCCCCTGAGCCAGGGCCTTTCGAGCCGCTTATAAAACCCGAACGTGGTGAATGTGTCTTTTCTTTCTATAAGAACTGGCTGGCTGGAGAGACTCTCCATATCACAAAGGAACACTACGGATGCGGCGGTGTCGGTCGCTGGATGTGCGGGGTTGAGATCAGGTCAAGGAAAGAATTCATCAAGTTTCTGGCAGACGAGGAAGGGCTCAAGGCTTCCAGAGAGCTGATGGAGAAATGGATTGATTCATCCCAGACTTATCAAGCTTCCTATTCCCATCTTTTTATCGGCCCTTTAAAAGCGGACCAGTGGGAACACCTCAAGAGTGTCACTTTCTTTGTGAATCCCGACCAATTGAGTGCTCTGATGATCGGCGCCCAGTATCAGAGTTCTCCGGAAGATGCCCCTCCTGTGATCGCACCCTTTGGATCGGGATGCATGGAGCTTTATCCGTTCCAGGATCCGGACATTGCTCAAGCCGCCATAGGAGCGACCGATATCGCCATGAGACAGCATATCCCTCCCGATATCCTGGCTTTCACTGTAACCAAATTGATGTTCGAGCAGCTCTGTGCCTTGGATGAGCGGAGCTTTCTCTACAAGCCCTTTCTGAAAAGGTTGAGAAAGGCCAGAGGCCTGCCTGATTTATAAAGGGTAAGAAAAGAGGATAGGCTACTTTTTTGGGACTGTCCCTTTCAGTCCTTTTGTTAGGTAGAATAGGGACTGTCCCACTTCTTTAAAAAAGGAGCCTCTCCCCTATTCTTCTTATGATCTACAAATCGCTGTACCTGCTGTATTGAGGGAAACCTTTTTATTTCTCTTTTTTCTCTTCCGCTTTCTCCCAGGCTTTGATACCGTCGGTCATCCATTTAGGTGCCGGGGCGCCTTTCAGGTGGTGGTCGAAGAATTCCTGCATGCATCGGGTCCAGTGCTCCTGGTTCACTCTTTTACGCAGACCATGGTCTTCTCCGTTGTAGTTGAACATGTAAGCCTCTTTACCGAGGCGTCTGAGAGCCATGATGTATTCGATTCCCTGATACCAGGGAACCGCTCCATCCTGGTCATTGTGGATCATCAGGAGAGGGGTTTGGACCTTGTCTGCCCAGAAAAGAGGCGAGTTTTCGATGTAGCGCAGCGGCACGTTCCAGAGGCTGTCGCCCTGGCGGCTCTGGGTCCTCTCGTACTGGAACTGCCGGACCATCCCGCTTCCCCAGCGGATTCCGCCGTAGGCGCTGGTCATGTTGGACACAGGCGCCCCAGCCTCAGCCGCGGCGAACACGTTGGTCTGAGTGACCATGTAAGCGATCTGGTATCCTCCCCAGGAATGTCCCTGGATGCCGATGGCTTTGGAATCGATGTAGCCTTCATTGATGAGCATCTGT
>JAOUKO010000430.1 GCA_029882525.1 Candidatus Aminicenantota bacterium
TTTTTTGGTCCTCTCCATTCCCTTTACGCTCGTATCAAGTTGACTCAACCGCTTGTTTTTAAAATCTACTTTTCGATTTAAGACTCTCTAACTTCCGGGCTTCACACCGGAAACCTTGATGCTTTGGATCGAGGCCACCACTTCTTCCACCTTTTCAAGCGGAATATTGAACTTATCAATGAATTCTCTCGTAGCGGGATCATGAATCACACTCTCGACAGGAAATGATGTCTCATCCTCTATCCTGACATCCTGAAACCCAGCCTCTTTTAATCCTTTTATGTATTCATCCTTCAATACTGCTCCAGAGACACATCCGACATAAGCCTCAACGGATTTTTTTATCACCTCCGGCAGCTCCTTCAACAGAACGATGTCCGAGATCATCAGTCTTCCTCCCGGCTTGAGCGTTCGGAACGCCTCATCGAAGACTCTGCGTTTGTCTGGAGCGAGGTTAATGACACAGTTGGAGATGATCACATCCACAGAAACATCAGCGACCGGAAGATTTTCAATCTCTCCGAGCCGGAATTCCACGTTGTCATACCCTCCTCTTTCCGCGTTCTCCCTCGCCTTCTCGACCATCTCTGGAGTCATATCCACGCCGATGACCCTCCCCTTCTGTCCCACCTTGTTCGCCGCAAGAAAACAATCGAAGCCAGCTCCAGCACCCAGGTCAAGAACCGTCTCGCCCTCTTTCAAAGAAGCAATCGCAACCGGATTTCCACAACCAAGGCCTAAATTCGAACCTTCTGGAATCGATTTGAGGTCTTTCTCTGTGTATCCTATCTTCTTACTGACTTCTTCGGTTAAATCAGGAGACTCGCAGCATGAGCTGACTGGAGCACAGCAGGAATTTCCCCGCTTGGCGATTCTGGCATAACTTTCCCTGACCGCTTTCCTGATATTATTTTTCTCCATTTCTGGCTCCTCCTATAGAATTTATGATTTTAATCCTTGAACATCTCTTTCATCACAGGCCCGAGCATACTTTTTAACATCTCCTCAATCTCGCCAATCTTGATCAAGGATACGCAGCATATCTTCCCTTCTTTTTCCATACCCACCACAGCCAGCTTGTCACCTGCCCGAATATCGGCCTTATCCCTTAATTCCTTGGGGAGAACCATCTGTCCTCTTTCATCCACGCTGACGACCGATTCGACCTTACAGCAGCCCTTACTGCCGCCTATTCCAATAGAACAGGTTTTGATCTTCTCTTTTTTCTCCATTATGGCACCTCATTTAAGAAATTCTATTAGATATTTTCAAATATTCTTATTATTCTGAATATTCTGATTTATCTTACAATACTAAATCTGCTCTGTCAAGTTTTTTTTAATTCCGCGTTGATCCGGCTTTCAGCCCACAATTTAAAATCTCCCACGATTTAAAAGAAAGGGTTGTCAAACCGACACAAGAAAACTATAATCCATGAAGACACTTTCAAAGACAGATATTCATTTGAAAGGAGGGAGGAATGGACAGGAACATATCAAAATCCCATTTAGGTATTGTCATCATGCTTGGAGCTGTATGGGGACTCTCTGAAGCAGCCCTGGGCATGGGACTCCGAAGCTGTGCATCTTTTCTTTCTGGTTCGATCATGACAGGCGCTGCCCTCTTTTTTATCACTGCCAGCTGGGTTTTGACTCGAAGGATACTCGGCATAGCCCTGCTCATCGCCGTAACCAGCCTCTTCAAAATGTTTGATGCTCTCCTGCTTTCTTTGCCGATCCAGCACGGAGCCGTAGGAAATCCCATCTTTGCCTTTTTCATGGAAGGCGCAGCTTTCCTGATCTTGCTCGTTATCTACCGTGAAACGAAAAAACAGAAAATCGCCAGGCAAGCTGTTTACGGCGGAATAGCCGCCCTCCTGGCTGTGAATCTTTTCCCTCTGGTGAAATACGTGACCGGCGTTCCTGCCTGTGTCTTCCCTGGAACCACTGTTCCCCTTTCTTTGTATTATGCTCCACTGGCCGTTTTTATCTCCTGTGTCACCGTGCCCCTGGGATTCAGGGCAGGCGCCAGGATCTCACTCCTGGAGACAAAACTGGAAGAAGCCCCTATAGGCAGAAAATTAAGATACATCGCCTCACCTGCAGCTCTTCTCATCTGCCTTGCCATTATCACCCTCATAAGACTGGGCTGAACCATTGACATCTTACCCTGATAAGGAGAGAGAAAATGGAAAAGGCTAAGAAAAAAAGAAAGACAGTCACAAGGAGAGATTTCTTGAAAGGATTCGGAGGAGGAGCTTTAGGCGCCGCTGTGGCCCCCTCGATCCTCGCCCAGGAAAAAGCCGCACTCCAGACAAAAGAAGGAAAAATCCCGCTCCTT
>JAOUKO010000101.1 GCA_029882525.1 Candidatus Aminicenantota bacterium
AGTGACCAAGATCACTTCTTCTTCCCGGATGAGTAGCTCATCGATCACCTTGGAGTTTGATCCCAAAACCAACATGGAATTTGCCACGCTCGCTCTTCGCGAAGAGCTGTCCAGGGTGAAAGACGACCTCCCTTACGGAGTCAGGCCACCTCAGGTTATCCCTTATGTCCCGGAAGAATTTCAAGAAGATCCTTTCCTCAGTTACTCCATCTCCGGGGATTATACCCTGCAGAAGCTGCGGGAGCTGGTCAAAGACAGGATCGAGTTCGGAGTCGGTTCTGTGAAGGGAGTGGTTGATGTCACGGTCACTGGCGGGGCTGATCCTGTGATAAAAGTCGCTCTGGACAAGGATAAGCTCAAAGCTTTGAACATCCATCCCGGCTTGATCATCATGGCTTTGAACAACAGGAACCTGACCTATCCGGTGGGGAAGATTCAAAAAGGAAGCCAGGAGTACATTTTCAAGATATCTACTTCAATTCAAAGCATGCGGGAATTAGGAGAGACGGTCGTCACTTACTTAGGCGGAAATCCGGTCAAATTAAAGGACGTGGCTGAGTCTTATCCCTCTTACGATGAAGTGGAGCGAATAAACAGGATCAACGGGCAGCCCACGATCTCCATGACTGTCTGGAAGGAGCCGGGGACAAGCACTCTGAAGGTGGCCAAAACAGTCAAGGCGAAACTGGAAGAGGTGAAAAGGGAGCTGCCTCAAGACCTGGTCTTCAGGACTGTGAATGACGAGAGCGAGGATATTCAGAAGAACCTGAGGCATCTTTCTTTGATAGTGGGGATCGTCCTTTTTGTTATTTTTGTCCTTGTCTTTTTGATCTTGAGAAGCTTTAAACCTTCCCTCCTTGTCCTCTCCTCCATCGCTTTCTCGGTCCTGATCACTTTCAACCTTGTTTATTTTCTGAAGATTTCGATCAACATCCTGACCTTGGGGGGATTGGCGTTAGGCTTTGGCCTTTTCGTGGACAACTCCATCGTCGTTTTTGAGAACGTCCTGCGTTACAGGGAGAAAGGGGCAGCTCCTGTTGAAGCGGCCATAAAGGGCTCAAAAGAAGTGTTCCTTCCTGTCCTGGCCGCAACCCTGACCACGATGAGCGTTTTCTTCTCTTTCGCCTATTTCACCGGCCGGCTCAAGCTTTTCTATCTGCCTTTAGCCATCGTCATCGCTTCCGCCCTGGCTGCTTCTATGCTGGTCTCATTTTCCCTGATCCCGGCTCTGAGCCCCAGACTGCTAAAAAGAGGAAGGAAGGAGAGAAAAGAGCGGTTCCGGGATAGCTATGAGAACGTTTTAAAAGTCCTCCTCCGTCATCCGGTGATTGTCCTGCTTGTTGTCGTTGCAGCCTTCTACGGAAGCTACAGATGGTTCAAAAGCGAGGTCTCTGTGGGGGATTGGTGGGGAGGATGGACGAAGCAGCAGCTCTCTGTTTACATCTCCATGCCTCCCGGGACGCCAATCGAGAGTACAGATGGGGTCATAAAAAAATTCGAGGAGAGAGTTTTAGAAAAGAAATATGAATACACAATGGATACCGGGGTTAGTGCTGAGAGGGCAAGCATCCGCATCAAGTTTCCTCCTGAAGTAGAATTCTCCTACCGGCCGTATGTGTTGAAGGAAGAATTGATCCAGATCGCCACCAATTTTGCCGGGATAAGCGTCTATGTTTACGGGTTTGATCCCCAGAGCTACTCCACCTCTATGAGTACCAGTCCCTGGTATGATTCGCGCATATCCTTCTTTGGCTACAACCTGAAGAAATTGACGGAGATCACCTCATCGCTCGAAGGGACCTTGAAGAGGAATCCCCGGATCAAGGATACCAAGGTGACATCGTCCATGTGGTGGTGGGGGCTTGATACCTTCGAGTATCTCCTGAAAATAGATAAAGAAGCGCTCGGCAAGTACGATATCGACCTCAATTATCTCTACAGTCAGCTCTCTCCTCTTATCCACGGAAGGGTCCGGAAGCTGCCCATAAAAATCAGCGGCAAAGAGATGGATATCTCTTTGAAATATCCCGAGGCGGATGAAACAGACCTCAAAGAACTCCTGGACACCCTCATCAGGACTCGCTCGGGAGAGTTTTTGAGGTTAAAGGATATCGCAGCCTTAGAAGAGAATCCTGTGGCCGGCTCCATCGACAGGGAGAACCAGCAGTTCAAACAGACACTCATGTGGGAGTTCAGAGGTCCGGCCAAAGCCGGGCAGAGGTTCAAAGAGGCTGTTTTTAACAAACTGGATTTGGCTCCCGGCTTCTCCGCATCTTTAGAGGAAACATGGCGGATCACAGAAGAGGAGGAAAAAGAGATCATATTCGCCATCATCTTCTCTTTGATCATCATCTACATGATCCTTGCCTCCCTTTATGAATCCTTTATCCATCCCTTTTTCATCCTGTTAGCCGTGCCTTTAGCCTTGATCGGCGTGTTCGTGGCTTTTGTCATCGCTGACTACACCTTTGACTCGGCGGCTTACATCGGGGTTATCCTGCTCGGCGGCATAGTGGTGAATAACTCCATCCTGCTGGTCGACCATATAAACCTGAGACGGAAAGAGGGCCTCTCCATCGTTGAAGCCGTCCTTAAAGGGGCCAGGGAAAGAGTCAGGCCCATTTTTATGACCACGAGCACCACTGTCCTGGGGATGCTCCCTATGGTTTTACTCCAGGTGGAAGAGGGGGAGAGACACATCTGGTCTTCCCTGGCTCTTTCAGCGGTGGGCGGGCTCATCAGCTCAACGATTTTCATCCTGATTGCCGTTCCTATTTTCTATCTTTATGGTGACAGGATCCGCACCTGGGCCGTGGATAAGGCCAAAGAGATGAATAAAGCCTGGAAGCATTTTTAAGGATTCCTTTCCATGGAAGCTCTATTTCCGTGATAGTTAATTATGGAGGTGTAATCTGTCACAGCGCTGGTTCCCCTCCATCCTCGCCAAGACCCTCCCACCCTCCACCATGGGCTCCGGATGGAGAGGAACCGGCGCCGCACTTCTCAACTCATATTAACGCAATCATTCGTTTGACATCCTCTATTGAGCGGACCTGGATGCCGCCCTCAGCCCCCGGACCCCGAGGGAACCAGTCCCGTCGGTTCCCCCCGTCGGATAAACCGACGGGTCCCCCCTCCGCTACGGGGGCTCGAGGGCGGCATCCAGGTCCGCACAGAGATTGTAACCTTATTTACTGCATTACCATTAGACCAGATATTTGCCTTATCACGAAAATGGAGATGCTTACCCCTTTCTGTTAAGGCTTTGATTTAAACCGTTGTTTCTGGTATAAAAGTAATCCTCTGGAAATGCAAAATGGCGGTTATGTCCATCACTGAAGTTAAAAAGAAGATTCAAGGTTTTCCCAGGGCAGACCTGATTCCTTTGCCCACCCCCCTGCAGAAGATGGAGAATTTATCCAGAGCTCTGGGGGGACCGGATGTCTACATCAAGCGGGATGATTTGACCGGCCTCGCCTTCGGCGGCAATAAATCACGGAAGCTGGAGTTCATCATCCAGGATGCTCTGGATAAGAAGGCGGATGTGGTCATCACCTGGGCTGCCCTGCAGTCCAACTGGTGTCTCCAGACAGCCGCAGCAGCCCGCAAGTTTGGAATCAAGCCTCTCCTTATCCTGTTTAAGATGTATGAGCTCCCCGAGGAATACGACGGGAACCTGCTTCTGGATTATATCCTTGATGCCGATGTCCGCATCAGAGAGGATGAGGCAGGGAAAGTGCTGAAGATGGAGGACGTTGCGGAAATTATCGAAGAAGTTGAGAATGAGGTCAAGGAAGGGGGAAATACACCTTATGTGGCCCCCATCGGCGGGTCGATGAAGGGCGGCTCGATGGATAAGCCTCTGGGAGCCATCAGTTATGTGAATGCTTTTGCAGAAACTCTGGAGCAAGCTCAAGAGCAGGGCTTCAAGATAGGCTCTATTCTTCATGCGACGGGCTCTGGGGGGACTCAGGCTGGCTTGGCTGTTGGCGCCAAAGCCTTATCCGAGGATACAAGGATTCTGGGCATCAGCGTCTCGGATGATAAAGCCTCATTCGGGAAGGAGGTTTTAACGATCGCTCAGGATACAATAGAGGCCTTAGGCTTGAATATCGAAATCAAAGAGGACGATATCATTATTTTTGACGAGTATATCAAAGAAGGCTACGGAGTTCTGAACAAAGAAGTCTCGGATGCTGTTCGATTCCTGTCGCTTAAGGAAGGGATCTTTCTAGACCCTGTCTACACGGGAAAGGCCATGGCCGCCCTCATGGACCTTATCAAAAAAGGCTATTTTAAAAGAGACGATAGCATCGTTTTCCTCCATACAGGCGGAACACCGGCTCTCTTTCCCAACAAGCGCAAACTGGTCGATTTTCTGAAACCAAAGGATTGACTGTCCTTGCGGAAGAGTTTGTGAGCAATGCTTCTAGAATCAATTTCTGATTTTAGTGCTCGCCTGTTTCCGCCTGGAGAGAGCTAAAAAGAGAATAATAATGAGGATAAGATCATGAGAATGGAAAGGCCGACATTCCAGGATATCTTGAAGGCGAAAAACCTGATTAAAAACTACCTTCCTCGGACTCCTCTGTATTCCTACCCTCAGTTGAACCAGCTTCTGGATGCCAAGGTGTATGTGAAGCATGAAAACTTCTTGCCTACCTGCGCCTTTAAAACCAGAGGAGGGATCAATCTTATTTATAATCTGGACCGTGAACAAAGGGAGAAGGGAGTGATAACCGCGTCCACAGGAAATCATGCGCTTTCCATAGCCTACGCTTCCAATCTTTTTGGAGTCCCGGCCACGATCGTTATGCCTGAAAAATCAAACCCGGTCAAAGTGAAAGCCATCCGAGCTCTCGGAGCGAACATCGTTTTTTTTGGCCGCATCTTTGAGGAATCCAAAGACTATGCTGAGAAGCTGGTCGGAGAGCGGGGAGGCCGATTCATTCATCCGGCCAACGAGCCTTTTCTGATTGCAGGAGTGGCTACCTATGCCCTGGAGATCTTCGAAGACTGCCCGAATTTGGATTTTTTGATCGTACCTGTGGGAGGAGGGAGCGGAGCTTCAGGATGTTGCCTGGTCAAGGAAGCGGTGAATCCCAAGGCCCAGGTCATTGCTGTTCAAGCCGAGAAAGCCCCCGCTGCTTATCTTTCCTGGAAGAATAAGAAGATCGTGATTGACAAGATGGAAACCGCAGCTGAAGGGTTGGCGACGAAGATGGGATACGAGCTGACCCAGGAAATCCTCCAGGATTTTCTTTCGGACTTTGTTCTCGTTTCGGAAGAAGAGATGGTCCAGGCCATCCTGCTCTATTTAGAGCTGGTCAGAAATCTTTCCGAGGAAGCCGGGTCTTCGCCCCTTGCCGCGGCTCTTAAGATAAAAGACCGGCTCAAGGGAAAGAAGGTTGTCCTTGTCCTCACGGGCAGCAACATATCCATGGAGAGATTGGCTCAAATTTTAGCAGGGAGATCAAGCTAGAAAAACTGCCAAAAAAGGGGCCAGGCCCCTTTTTCTGTTTTTTTCTGTTGAGACGCGAATCCAATCCTGGAATAACAACCTGTTCAGCAGCAGGTCATCTTTTTTTATCTTTTTCCTGAATCCTTAAGGTATTTGAGGAATTCGCTGTCTGTGGAAAGCAGCAGCCAGGTCTCTTTGTCCAGGCTAGAAACGTACATCTCCAGTGTTTTCATGAACTGGTAGAATTCAGGGTCCAGATTGTAAGCTTCCGCATAGATCCGGGTGGCTTCTGCATCAGCCTTTCCCTTGATTTCCTGGGACGTTCTGTAAGCTTCGGACGTAATTCTTTTCAGCTCCCTTTCTTTTTCACCACGGACCTCTGCGCTCTTTCCGTCTCCTTCAGAGCGATATTTGGCGGCAATCCTCTGCCGTTCAGAGATCATGCGGTCAAACTGCTTTCTCTGGACTTCTTCCACATAGTTGACTCTTTTTATCCTGATGTCTCTGAGTTCAACTCCAAATTCAGGCGTGATCGCAGAGGATTTTTCCAGAATGATCTGGGCAATCTTTTCTCGGCCTGTTAAGATTTTGGGAATGGCAGAAGAAATGTCAAGCTCAACCAATTCTTCGGTCAATTCGAATTCACGGTTTGAGGAGCGGACAATCTCGATCAAGTCATAACTCGCCACCGCATTTCTTGTTTCCCCGTCGATGATATCGTCAATTCTTGATTGACCTCTTCTTTCGTCCCTCACTCTCTGGAAGAATTTCAGAGGATCGCTGATCCTCCATCGCGCGTAGGTATCGACCCAGATGTATTTCTTGTCCTTGGTCGGGATTTCGTTGGCGTCTCCATCCCATTCCAGCCAGCGTTTCTCGAAGTAGTTGGCTTTTTGGATGAAAGGAACCTTCATGTGCAGTCCTGGCTTGGTGATGGTATCTCCGATGGGTTCTCCGAACTGAGTGATGATCACCTGGTTCATCTCAGAAACGACGTAGAATGAATTGAGGAGAACGATGATAATCAGGAAAATGAGAATTCCAATCAGAATATTGACTGCTGGCTTGCTCATTTCTTCACCTCCTCTCCCAGGTTCAGCAAGGGTATGATGTTCTTCTGCTTCTCGTCAAAGATGATTTTTTTGCTGATTTTAGGGAGAATTTCAATCATCGTCTCAAGGTAAAGTCTCTTTCGGGTCACCAGAGGAGCACGAGCATATTCTCTATAAATGGCTTTGAATCTGTTGGCATCTCCCAGAGCATTGTTCACCCGTTCCATGGCATAACCCTCGGCCCCCCTTATCATCTGTTCAGCCTCTCCCTTAGCTTTGGGGATTTCCTGGTTGTATTCTGCGTAGGCCTCGTTGATCTTTCTCTCTTTTTCCTGGAGAGATTCGTTGACATCGTTGAAAGAAGGCTTGACCGGGTCAGGGGGGTTGACATCCTGGAGCTTGAGCTGGTTGACCTCGATGCCTATTTCATAGAGGTCGCATAGGCTTTGGAGTTCTTGCTTGGCTTCGGCCTCGATCCTGGCCCTTCCCATGGTGATGACCTCATCCACCGAGTTGTCTCCGACGACTTTTCTCACCACTGCTTCATTCATGTAGCGAAAGGTGCTGTCCACGTCCCTTATTTTGAACAGGTAATTGTAAGAATCTTTGATCTTGTACTGGACGATCCATTCCACCACAGCCACGTTTAAATCACCCGTGAGCATCATGGATTCCTTCAGCGACTCAGGAGTAACTCTGTATTGTGTCCGGATTCCAGGCTCTGTCGTCCTGAAGCCAAATTCCATCTTCAACTGTCTCTGGACAGGTACTTTCCACAGAGCTTCCACCAGGGGAATCTTAAAGTGCAGGCCGGGATCTGTTGTCCTGACGAACCTGCCGAAGCGGAGGATTACGCCAATTTCTTCGGGACTGAGCTGGTAGACTGAGCTGAAGAGAAGGATGAGAACCACCACAGCCACGATGATGATTTTGATGACGCCGGCTTTGATTTTGGGTAGCTTAATTTCCAGCGAGGGAAAATCGTTACTCATATGAACCTCCTTTTTCTGGTTTGAATGCGGTTATGATAACACAGCTTTCCTTTGAGATAAAGCACAGAAGGAAAGTATCCATCACATCTTATTTACTTCTATCCATCATAGTTTATTCACCTGAATTATTCATAAAATATGCCGACACTATAATTTAATTTCGGAAAAGGGGACAGTCCCTCTCTTCCTTAAGTCTGGACGAAAAGGGATTGTCCCCTTTTTTCTTATTCTCAAAATCGAGTCGGTTTGAACGAGAGTTATGGAGATGATGGGTCAATAATTCGTGCGTATGCCAGGCCTTCCCTGGCGCTCCATTGATGTTTTTCCTCAGGTCAAGAGGGAGTCTATCGTACCTTCCAGGTCTGAGAGGGACGAATCGAGAGCGTCTGTTTTTAAGGATTTAAGGGATTCCAGTGCCTTTAAGCCGCTTCCTGTGATGACCAGCACGATCGGGTCGTTTTTATCCATCTTCATTTCTTTTGAAAGCTTGAGCAAGCCAGCCAGAACAGTCGCTGAAGCGGGCTGACAGAAAATCCCTTCGAGTTCAGCCAGGATTCTTTGGGCCTCGAGGATCTCTTCGTCGGAGACTGTTATGATCATCCCTTTATTTTCCCGGATCATCCTGAGGACGATATTCCCTGCCGGGGGGTCGGGATTGGAAATGGCATGGGCGATTGTTTCCGCTTTTTTTATCCGTTCGACCTTGACTTTGCCCGAAGCAAAAGCCTGGGCGATGGGAGAACAGCCCTGCGCTTGAACTCCCACAACGATCGGAATAAAAGGGGCGAGTCCTTCACGCCGAAGGTCAAGGAATGCCCTGATGAGCCCGGCTAAATGTCCTCCGGCGCTGACCGGGACAAACAGAAAGCGGGGAATCTGGCGGTCAAGCTGAAGAAAGATCTCGAAGGCGGTGAGTTTGTAGCCTTCGATGCGGAAAGGATCGACAGAATTCATGAAGTAGATGTTGTGTCTGCGGCCGATGGAGAAGCTCTTGGTGAAGAGTTCTCCGTAGTCGCCTCTGACCCTGATGAGTTTCGGGTTGTGAACGCCTGTCAGGAGCAATTTTTCAAACGGAGTATCCTCTTTGAGTAGAACCAGTGTCTCAAGGCCTGCCTTTGCTCCATAGGCAGCCGTCGAAGAAGCCATGTTTCCGGTGGACACGGTCCCGATTCTTCCCATGCCCAGAGACACGGCTTTCTGCACGGCAACCGCAGTTCCTCTGTCCTTGAAGCTCGAGGTCGGGTTATGAGCTTCATTCTTGACAAAGACAGGGGGAAGATTGAAATCTTTCAAGATGTGGTCCAGTCTGAGGAGGGGAGTGTTCCCTTCTCCCAGGCTGAGACTCGGGTCGACTCGAAGGAGTGGAAGGAAATCCAGGAATTTTTCCAGCGGAAGGCTCTTTTCCGGAGAAAAAGATCTCTTTTTTTGAGGAGCAGGATAAAGCAGCGGCTCCCGGCATTGGGGACAAAAAGGGTCGAAGATATCCAGTGGAAATTTTTTCTGGCAGAAGATGCATTCGAGGTGTTCCATTTCCTTGAGCTTTAGAAGAAATCGAGGCTTTCAGTGTAACTAATAAACAAATCAACTGCAAAGAAAAAATCGGGGTCAGGCCTCCAAAACTTCAATAAAATGGGAGGCAGGATTTGTCAGATGTTAAAGGCTTAAAATGTGGTTTCCTCTCATAAATCAGTATGCTGAACTGCGCCTGACTTCAACTCAGGACCTCGATACAAAATATCGAACTTGTGGAAGCCTGACCCCCAGGTTCGGTTTGTAAATTTGAGCAAACAAAGGTAAAATCATGCCTCAAAGTCTCTATTGAGATGAAAGAGGACGATAAGATGAAAGACGAAGAGTTCTTCATGCGTCAGGCACTGGCTGAAGCTCAGAA
>JAOUKO010000432.1 GCA_029882525.1 Candidatus Aminicenantota bacterium
TTCAAGCAAAGACTTTCTTGAGTTTATAAACTCATTCTCTATCGCATCCCAATCCTGATAAGAAATAAGACCATTAATATACTTTACTCGTGAAATCTTAGCCCGCTCTTCGGAAGCTATGAAATATTTCTCCTTAACTTTCACATTCTCTATGCCATCAATAAGTCCGTTATATGCTTGTTCAAGTCCCAATAAGATTTCTTGCTTGACTTGCCGGAGATTCTCTTCTGATTTGACCTTGTTAGTCTGGACAATTTTCCAATCATATATTGTCTTTCCTCCCGAAAAAAGTGGATAGGAAAGGCTCAGGCCAACATTCCACCTCGCTCTTTCCAGAGGCCATTCCGGCCCGCTCCTCGAGGCCCCTCCACTGAAAGAAATTTGGGGATAAAAGTTTCCTTTCGTATATCTCAAATTATATTTTGACGAGTCAACTCCGTACATTGCCACTAAATAATCAGGGGTTTTCACCAGCATTTCCGGAAATGACAAGACTCCTTGCGGAGGTTCAACCTTAAGAGTTCCACTTACATCGATAACTTCAAATTCATCCCTTCCCATTTCTTTTAAAAGTTTAACCTGTTGAGTCTTTAGACTTCGCTCTGCTTTAGAAAACTCGTATTCTGCCTGATACAGATCTGCCTCAGAGCGCAAATAAGCACCCTTATCTTCCCTCCCTGCTTCATACCTCAATTTTACAATCTCAGTATTTTCTCTTCTCCTTTTCAGTATCTCCTCAGAAAGTGAAATCGTCTTCTGCGCCGTTAAAACTTGAGCAAAAGCAACCTTCAAATCGCATATCGTATCCGAAACGGTCCTTTCAAAGCTCGCCTCTTCTCCTTTAAACTCTGCTCTTTGCTGTTTTAAGCTACTGGAATTCTTAAAACCAGAAAATATGGAAAGTCTCCCAGAAATTCCATAATTGAATTCTTCATCTTCACGACCGCCCTCAGCAAATGATTCAAAACTGGTTATAGAACTCGACTTATTCCAGCCGGCGCTTGCCGAAATCTGCGGCAAGAAGTTTGTAAATGAACTCTTGTAAGAAAGCCCTGCCGACTTAAGAGACTCGCGGGCAGAGATTATTCGTGGATTTTTCCTTTGTGCCTCGGCGAGTACATCTTCCCAGACAAGTGCTTCAGCAAAAACAAGGCGCAAATTTACAAGAACAATGCCTGCCAGTAATAGACCCTGTAAGAATCCCCGCCACAAATGGCGGGGAATTATTTTAGAAATAATGATTCGCTTCATTCTTCGCTCTTCTTATAGCCTTTTTTAATCCTCTTTTCCTTCCCTCTTTTCGTCTCTTCCTTAAGTTCTTTAAACTTTTCCAATTGCTCAGTCGTGAGCAATTTTTCAATCTGCCTGTCACTATCTTTTTTAATAGCCAGGACTCTTTCCTTCATTTTTTCCATCTCTTTCTGGATTCTTTCCCAACCCTTTTTCATAACTTGAGAAACCTTTTCTTCCTGCTCTTTAGATAGTTCCAACTCCTGGCATAACCTTTGCAAACGTTTCTCGTGAAATCTTCCTCCCTTATGTTCTACCATTCTCACCCATTCCTTGCCAATCTGTTCTTCGTTACTTCTCCCTTTTGAACTGGCAACTCCTAAAAAGAGTAAGCTACAAATCATCAAACTTTTCAAAATTATCTTCATCTTCCCAACCTCCTTCCCTCTATCCCAGAGGGCCATAATAGATTTCCAGTAACTCTTCCTCAAAGTTCTCCTCTATCTCGGTATCAATCAGTAAATCTGATATTATCTCAGCTGGTCTCTGATAAAGAAAATTTCTGTAATTCAGCAATCCCACTACCAGTAAAAAGAAAATCAAAACTGCAAGGATTGATTTCTTAAACACCGGAAGATATGCGCGCCATGCGAGCCGTTCTCTTTTACTCCTAATACGTGCAAACAACCTGGTTTCAAAAAATTCCTGCGGTTCCTTTTTTTCTTTTAAAAGAAATATCCTTTTCATCTGTTTCAAATATTTTAATTCTCTGGTGCACGCAGAACAGGTTTTGAGATGCTCAAGTAATTTTTCTTGTTCGTCCTTTGTTATTTCCTGGTCAATATAGGCAGACAAGAATATTTTGAATTTCTTACAGGACATAGCTCATTCCCCCTGTGGGTAAAGAAAAGCCAATTTCTCCTTTAGTTTTTGCCGCGCCCTGAATAGCCATATTTTCACTTTGCCAACAGAAATCTTCATTACTTGAGAAATTTCATTATAAGATAAACCCTCTATTTCTTTCAAAGTCAAAATAATACGGTACTTTTCTGGCAAAGAATTCATTGCTTTCTGAATAATATCCTGTAATTCCTTCCGTATCAGCTCCT
>JAOUKO010000433.1 GCA_029882525.1 Candidatus Aminicenantota bacterium
AGAATCCCCCCAACAGAAAAATCGAAACCAAAATGTACACGCCAATAAGAACCAGGGCCGCATTGCGGATCGTGCCCAAGGCCTGTCCATGATAGGTCAAAAATTCGAAAACAAAATGATAATTCACTTTTGACAGCATGCCCTCCGAGATTGTACTTTGACTCAAGGCTTCAGACAGTCTGTTATAAAGAAGATAGAAAATGAAAAATCCAAAAAGAAAATTAAAGAACCACAAAAGCAAGATCATTTTGGGCCGGCTTGTGGCTTCCCTGACTCCATTTCTGTAGATTTTTAACACTCTCACTTCATCCTCCTTTGATCAAAAAGAAAAAAGAGACAGAATGTTCTGGAACTGAAACATCAATCTTAGAGCATGCTTTCCTACTGAAAGCTTTTTGGGCTTCAGCAGCTTAGAATTGTTCGTAAAGTTCATATCAAGCAGAATTCTGTACTCCGGATCGACTTGGGCAGATTCGAGCTTGTAAGGCCTGTAGTAAACATACCTTTTCCATCTCTCTCTGCCATCCCACTTCTCCATGACCTCTTCGCCCTCCTTGAACCGGATGAGAATCTCCTGAGGGAAAATCAGCTCTCCTTTCCTGAGCACATTGACTTCGTTCCTGTAGATCTTCTCTTTGTCTCCTTCTTCCTTGCCTTTTTCCATTTCCTGCTCTTGTGCCTGATCGTCAAAAATCCCCTTCGGCTCTTTGACCTCCTCAGACTTGATCCGGCCGATGGCATAGTCTAACCTATCCGGGCTGTTGAGGAATTGGTCGAAAAACCAGCTCAAATCCTGGCCGCTCACTTCCTCAGCCACGGCTAAAAAATCCTCTGAGGTGGGATGTTTGAATTTCCACCTCTCGAAATACGTTCTCATGATTTTTGACATCACATCTTCTCCGAGGTAATTCTCCAGCGTTAGCAGCATCAATCCAGCTTTAGAATAGGTGTTGAGTCCGTAACTCCCTATGCTGTAATACTCCCAGGAATTCTTGAGAATAGGGTCCAATTGACTACTTCCCATAACCTGGGCTCTTTGGAGCACAAGATCGCTTATTTTCAGGCCGGCACAGTTGAGCATCGACTGATCTTCTCCAAAATATTTGGCCGTAGCTTTGACCTCGGAGTAGGTGTTGATCCCTTCGTCCAACCATGCCTCCTCGAACTCATTCGAGCCTACCATCCCATACCAGTAGTTATGCCCGAACTCATGGATGGTGACCATCTCTGTCATGTATATTCCTTTAGGCAGCCACCACATCGTCATTCCAGTAAACAGGGTCGGGTATTCCATGCCTCCTGCTCCTGTTGCTTTCGGAGCAGGATCGACAAGGGTTATGGTTGAGTAAGGATAGGCCCCATAACTCTGGCTGTAGAATTCTATTCCATTTTTGAGTGCGTTGAGATATCTCTCTTTATGATTCAGGTGCATGCGGTGGATGAGGAGGATCATCTCTGTGTCCACATGAGGATTTTCCATCCTGAAGGGCTCCCTGAATTCCACAAAATCTGGACAGGCTGTCCAGGCAAAATCATGGACATCCTCCTGGTAGTGAATGTAGGTTTTTGTGCCATCGTTATTGGAGGTCTCTTTGATTCTCTTTCCCGTCGCCCCAACGACATATTCTTCGGGCACTGTGATTTCGACTTCATACACTCCGTAATCAGCAAAAAACTCAGTATTAACATGATACTGATGGCAGTTCCATTCCCCTTTCCAGAACACTCCGATCTTCGGAAACCACTGGCCCACCATGAAGAAATCGCTGTAAAAACCTGAGCGGGCAAAGACTTTGGGAAGCTTGGAATAAAAATCGATCTCCAGCGTGACTGTCTCTTGAGGAAGGACCGGCTTAGGGAGCTTTACTCTCATCACGGTCTGGTCATATTCGTTTCCATCGTCAGGTTGGATGTATTCTATCGCGTCGGTCAGGTCCGGTACTTCTTGAACAGCAAACTTTTCAATCTTTATGTAACCCCAGTTCTTTTTATCCAGTTTGTAGCCTCGATGTTCTCCGCCGCCCTCTGTTATGAATGTCGTCTTGTTGTTCTTGAAGGCATTGAGGTAGAGGTGAAACTGAAGCTCCCCCACGGGTTGATCCGAATTGTTGAGCCAGGTGAGGACCTCTTGTCCTGCCACAGCCTTTTCTTCAGGGAGAAGCTTGACTTTGATCTTGTAACTCACGATGTGTTCGCTCATACTCGCTGAGGCAAGCTGGCTCAGTACAAAAAGAAACAATAAAGCGGAAATGATTGGTTTTTTCATCATTCGACTCCTAAAAGGTTTGGCTGACAATTGAAATCCTTGATATATACTTAAGCTATTATCATAA
>JAOUKO010000102.1 GCA_029882525.1 Candidatus Aminicenantota bacterium
ACTCAGAAGAGAGAGAGAAAGCCTGGGAATCACCCAAGAATCTCTGTCCAGAGCAGTCGGCCTCTCCAGCGAATTCATATCCCTGCTTGAGCTGGGAAAGAGGATGCCGAGCCTGGAGAGCTTGACCGCTCTTGCCGAATTCTTTAAAAAAGACGTTTCCTATTTTTTAAAAGAGAAGGAAGAGTCCTTCAATGTGCTGTTTCAGGATAAGAGAGTGGATAAAAAAGCAAGGACTGCGCTCAAAAGATTCAAGAAATACTGTGAAGAATACATGTATCTTGAGGATTTAACGGGGCGTCGAGTGGAGCTGGCTCCTCTCTACACCCAGCCCTCAGCCGAGAGAATGGCTGACGAAGAGAGGCGAAGGCTTGGGTTTGGGTTTGAGCCGATACGGGATATCTTTACCCTTCTCGAGCTTAACGGGCTGCGAGTTTTAAGAATACCCATCCCTGAGGAATCAAAGATATCGGGAGTCTTAATTTACTTTGAAGCGGAAAGAGCTGCCTTTGCTCTGATAAACAGCGCTCAGCCTTTCGAACGACAGGCTTTTACTGCGGCGCATGAATACTGCCATTACCTCAAGGACAGGAATATCGGTCCAATAATAGATCATCCGGATATCTTTGTCGGAGAGTATCTCTCACTCTACCATCCCCGGGAAAGATTCGCCCAGACTTTTACGGTGCGCTTCCTGATCCCCCCGGCAAAAGTAGGTATGATCGTCGATAAAGACATTCACTCCAAAAATCTATGTTATGCGGATGTTCTCTATCTTCAAGAGCATTTCGGAGTCAGCACTCCTGATATGCTGCAGACTCTCAAGGATCTGGAATACATTCCCATTTCAAAATATGAGGAATTTCTCAAACTTAAGCCTTCTTTGAGCGAGACAGCCTTTTTTAATAACCAGGATAAGGGATCACAACCGTCAAGAGGAAAGCGAGGAATCATTCCTTCGAGGCGGTTCAGGAGCTTAGCCCTCGAGGCTTACCAAAAAAGAAAGATCAATGAGGAGATGTTCGCTAAGCTTCTCAACCTGAAAGCAGAGAGTATAAAGGGCGATCTCAAGTTAATCAGACAGAGATGATCTGTCGGAGGAGCCTGCCCCAGGGGGGTCCATTGCTCAGGATAAAGGAATGACTCAAAGATCAAAAAAATTATGAACGAAGCGAGCCGAGACTGACTCATATCATTCATAATAAATTATGAATCAGCGATTAAGCTGTTTCAGGGGTGAGAACTCAATCCAGCCTTTCGAGGATTCTCTCCTGAACCCGCCTCTCAAAAGTAAGGAAACAATGCTCCCGAAAGCTATGGGTATTGACATGTTGACATAGATTTGTAATATGCTATATATTTAAATTAAGCATTCAGGCTTACAAACGAAAGAAATACGAGAAAAATTAAAAATGAAATGGATAGGAGGTCCAAAAAAAAATCCTGGAGGGGAAACATGAGAAAACTATTTTCAGTAATTTGCCTGATATCTTTTGTATTATTCTTCACTGTTACGTCCTTTGCAGGTCTCGATTCCAATGATTTTTCACTGAGCAAAAGAAATGCAGCATTCTCGTTGGCCCAGAATTATGAAGTTGCTGCGCCGTCTCTCGAGCTGAATAGAGCAGAGCTGAGAAACGCCTTGATCAATTCTCAGGATGAGAGGAAAGCTGAGTCGTTGAGAGCAGAGATTCAAAATCTGAAGAAGAGGAGGACGACAAGCTTGCTCGTTTCAGTAGGACTGATTGGACTGGGCTCATTCTTCCTGTATGAATTCATCAACTATGAGCAGGGTACTCGAGAGACACAGGAGGGAGAAACTCAGGATGTTGATGAGGGACGGACGAACACTTCGGTCGGAAAAGGAATCAGAATCGCTGGCTTTGGCGCTTCTTACCTCATATCCATAGTGCTGATCACTGACGTAGGCAAGAAGAGTAAAGCGATCAAGCAGTATAGAAAAGAACTGCAGGAACTGTCAGAAGCCCAGGGCAGATAAGCCAAGAATCAGCAAAAAAATTAAGTCTATAGAGCATTAGTCTTTCCCCCCTATAAACTCCACGGCAATACAGTTCCATCTGGGGAGAGGAGATATCTCTCAAAGAAATCTCCCCTGTTGGTTCTATTCCATTTTTGTGGGTAATTTGGTGACTAAAATACACGGAAATGGCATCGCTTCCTTCAGATTTTTAACGCCATTCCCTCCCACTTTATAACGATATTGAGATGGGGAACCTATAGTAGACTTGATCTTCCGGTGCCTGAGGGTTTAAAGCGGGTTAAACCATGCAGGGTGGTCAGGATGCCGATAGTCCCTCTTCCTCTGCAGCTGCCCTCAACTCCTCGTCGAAGGTGAGAATAGTCAATTCAGGGATCTGTTTTTGCAGGGTTTTGGCGGAAGCCAGGTGCCAGAGATTAACCGCCTTGAGCGGTCTCTTTGTTGATAAGGCCATCAGAATGCTCCATTCCGGCCAGATATTCAGCTGTCTCCACGGTCCGTTCTTAAGAGCTTCGAAGGCAACCTCGACGAGAATATCGTTGATGGATCTTCTTTTTTTGATCCTGGAAAGAACAGCAGAGACCTCGGCATAGCAGAGGGCAGAGAGCAGGTGAACTCCTTCCTTTTTGGACATACTCCTTGCCAGTTCGCTGTTTGGGTCTTGAAAGAGAGCGGACAGGACGCTTGTTGGGTCCCAGTAGACCGCTACCGGCTTTGTTTTCTTCATGACTTTCGCTCCTGCTTAAGGTATTTCTGGGCCAGCTCATCGGGAAGAGGAATCGGGGGATTAAGTTCTCTCGGCTTCTTCTTTTTTTGAGGTTCTATCCATCCCTGTCTTTCCAGTTCCTGTATACGTTCGGCCAGGGGAAGAGACTCCACCTCCACAGGGACGATTTTTCCTACAGGCCTTCCCCGGTCGGTGATGAGGATTTCCCTGCCCTTCTGAACGCTTTTGAGCAGTTTGCTGAGTTTGATTTTGGCCTCCCGAATACCGATGCTTATAGTCTGCATGATGAAGTCTCCGTTTTTGTGGTTACAATGACCACATTGAATTTTAGCCGGGGCGCCGTGTGTTGTCAAGCAGGTTGTCAGAAGAGCAGGCATCTTTTTCCCGTAAAGGAAGTCAAAATAGGGGAACAGGGTCGGTACTTTGAAAACACGATGATTTTGCCCCGTAGAAACCAGTATCCCTATCCTTGTTTGTTTGTTTGACATCAAATTGAACAAGGTGTTATATTTTGGGAGGCTTAAGGGAAGACAAGCCTCATGAAAAAAATCCCTTTTTTTCTCTCTCTGGGTACTGGTCTTATGATCCTTATCATCAGCATCTACGGGTATATATTGCTTCGCCAGCGTCCCGGTCTTCCAGAAATAAAAAAGTCCGGAAGGGATGGCGGGATAAGAATCGTAAAGATCGACGACATTGAAATTAGCAACCTTAAGCTGGATAGTGAATTCATCTTGAGTCAGAAGACCGTCGGAGACCAGCTGACATTAATCCTTGAAGCAGATGGAGAACTCGAGAAACGAGAAGTGACGCTTGTTCCCTACTATGCTCAGACTCCCTTTCCTTTGATCTACCTCGGAATCGGGCTTTTCTGTATTCTGACAGGCTTCTTGGTTTTTTTTCTTCGGGCTGAAGACATAAGGGCACGTATCTATTATTGGGCTTGCTTAGCCTTTTCATCAGCTATCATCATCAGCGGAGGTTTTTACTGCTTGCGAAAAAGCTGGTTATCCTATCTCCCTGCTGTATTATATTATGTGTTCTATCCGTTGGCTCCGGCTCTTCTCCTCCATTTCACTCTGTTTTTTACGAAGAGCCAGAAAAAGATAAACCGCGTGATCATCTATATACCTGCTCTTATATTGATCTTAGCTCTGGAAGGGTTGTTTCTCTTTGCGAGCTTAAATTCCTCAATAGAGGCCCACCGGGTTTATCAATCTGTGCTTTATGGTCATCGATTTTATATTCTGGCGTTTGTTCTGATCAGCTTTTTTTCACTTATCGTCGGCTATAAAAAAGCTATGCTTGAAGAAGAACGAGCTCAGATCAAATGGATTTTTTACGGTCTTTTTGTCGGGCTGGGTCCGTTCATACTGCTCTACCAGCTTCCTCAACTTTTCAACATAAATCTTCCGACAGAGGAGATCACAAACATATTTTTTATCTTTATACCTCTGGCTTTCGCCTTTTCCATCGTCAAGTTCAAGCTGATGGATATCGAGCTGGTCATCAACCGCAGTTTAGTCTATTTCATCCTCACCATCTTCACGGTCAGCATTTATCTCTTATCTGTTAATTTCATTCAGAGTATCTCCTCAAGATTTTTTACAGCGCACACCACTACTGTCTCTGTCTTTGCTGCACTTGCGGCTGCGGTGGCCTTTCATCCGGCCCGTAAAAGGATCCAGGATTTTGTCGATAGAGCATTTTTCCGGATGAGTTACGACTACAGAAAAGCCATCCTCAGTTTTAACGAGAAGGCATATAAGATGGTCAATCGGGGCCAGCTGCTCGACTTCTTCCTTCAGAAAACAAAGGGCACCTTGGCTTTAGAATCTATCGGCATTTCCATTTACGTGCATGATGCAGGGAAACTGAAGCTGTTGATAGCCAGGAACGGCGAAAAGGACCTTGATTCCCTGGCAGCATTGAGCCTGGAGATGGATAAAGTGTTCGCCAAACGAGATGCAGTTCGCATGGAAGAAAATTTGGATTTTTCTCATGAAGGACGGCTTCGAGAAAGAAACATCGAGATAATCATTCCTCTTTCTCTTAAATCATCAGACATAACTGGTCTTTTGGCTTTGGGAAAGAAAAAATCAGGCGAGAGGTTCACCCGGGATGACATCGAGCTTTTGCTGGCCATGGTCCGTGACCTGGCTTTGAACCTGGAGAGGATCAGGCTCCTGGAGGAGGTGATCTATGAGCGCGTGGAAAAGGAAAAACTCAGTGAGCTTGTTCGCCTTAAGACCGAATTCATCTCTACTGTATCCCATGAGCTCCGGACTCCTATGAGCTCTATCCGCGGTCTGGCCGAGATTCTCCAAGCGGGCAAGATAAAGGATAAGGCAAAACAGGGAGAGCTCATAAGTTTGGTGGCGAGTGAGAGCAGCCGTCTTTCTCGTTTTCTTCACAACATCCTCGATTTCGGGAAAATCGAGCAGAATGCGAAGTCCTACAAATTTCAAAAAGTGGCAGCTCAGCCTTTGATCCAGGAAACTGTCAAGCTCTTCCAGCACAGGCTGGATTCAGAGGGATTTCTCCTTGAAACAAGATTGCCCGAGAAGCCTGTGTCTCTAGAAGCTGATCCGGATGCTCTCAGGCAGGCATTGACCAACTTGATTGACAATGCTATAAAATACTCGTCAGACGAAAAGGTTATAGCGGTTGAGCTCACCCAAGAGGGAAAACAGGTGGAAATCCGGGTGAGGGATAAGGGGATCGGAATCCCCAAGAAGGAACAGGAAAGGATTTTTGAGGGATTTTACCGGCACGATGAAGCGATTCGCCACAGTCCAAAAGGGGTCGGCCTGGGATTGAAGATCATCAAACATATCATGGATGCCCATCGAGGAGAGATCAGGGTGGAGAGCCAGCCGGGAGAATGGAGCACGTTTAGTCTGATTTTTCCAGTGCCATGAAAAAGATACTGGTTGTCGAAGATGATCTGGCTCTGCTGGAGACCTTGAAGTCTTTCCTTGAGACTGAAGACTTTGAGGTCATCACGGCTGGAGACGGGGAGAAAGGACTGGATCAGGCCAGCCGAGAAAGAGTTGATCTCATCGTGCTTGATCTGGGGCTTCCTTCTATTGACGGTTTTGAGGTCTGCCGGAGGCTTAGAGCGCAGGACAATATGACCCCGGTCATCATGCTTTCAGGGGAGAAAAAAGATGAGCTGGACAAAGCAACCGGGCTTGATGTGGGAGCGGATGATTATGTCGTCAAACCTTTCGGGACAAAGGAGTTGCTATCCCGAATAAAGGCTGTGCTCCGCCGCGCAACACCGAAAGTGGAGGAAAGGGGAGATTATTATGCTCGTACACAAACTCTTGATATAACCCCAAAAGTATTTAAAAAGGGGAGTATTATCGCCGGGCGCTATGAGATCCTGGAGGAACTGGGGAGAGGCGGTATGGGCAGGGTCTTCCGGGTTGCCGATAAGAAAATCGGGGAAGAAGTAGCCTCAAGCTTTTGAATCCCGCTGTTGCCGCAGATAAGAAGACCATCGAACGGTTTCGCAATGAGCTGAAAATCGCCCGCAAGATAGCACAGAGGAATGTCTGCCGCATGTTTGACCTCAGTGATGAAGAAGGAATGCCTTACATCACCATGGAATATGTGCCGGGAGAGGATTTGAAGAGCTTGCTGATAAAGACGGGACAATTAACGGTTAAAAAAGTCGTCTCCATCACCAAGCAAGTCTGTGAAGGACTGGCTGAGGCTCACAGAATGGGAGTGGTGCACAGAGACTTGAAACCCCAGAACATCATGATCGATAAAGAAGGGAATGCGCGCATCATGGATTTTGGGATCGCTCGCTCCCTGACAATGAAAGGAATCACGGAGGCTGGGACAGTCATGGGCACCCCTGATTACATGTCCCCTGAACAACTGGAAGGACAGGATATTGACCAGCGTTCAGACATCTATTCTTTGGGAGTGATCCTGTTTGAGATGATCGCTGGAAGGGTTCCTTTTGAAGGAGAAAGCACTCTGGACGTGGCCTTAAAGCACAAGACCGAAACCCCTCCTGACCCAAGGGAGATCAATCCTCGAGTGACAGAAGGAATGAGCCGAGTAATCCTGACCTGCTTGGAGAAAGATAAGGAAAAGCGTTACCAGGATGTGGATGACCTTGTTTCTGATTTGGTGAAAATAGAAATAGGCATCCCGATCGCAGAAAGACACAAAGAAAAAAAAGGACCTGAGGCTAAAGTCAGGAAGGAAATTCGATGGAAAAACTCGGTCGCTGTGCTGCCGTTTGTGGACCTCAGCCCGGAGAGGGACCAGGAATACTTCTGCGATGGGATGACTGAAGATATCATCAACAAGCTCTCCAGGTTCGAAGAGTTGAAGGTGATTTCCCGAACTTCGGTGATGCGCTATAAAAAGACAGATAAAGATATCAGAGAAATAGGTCACGAGTTGAATGTGGCCACCGCACTTGAAGGAAGCATCCGTAAAGAAAAAGACAACATTCGTGTCAGCGCAGAGCTGGTAAACGTGGAAGACGGTTTCCATCTCTGGGCTGATACCTACGACCGGAAACTCGAGAGTGTCTTTGAAGTCCAGGATGAGGTATCTCAAGCTATTGCGGAGGCTCTGAAAGTGAAGCTTTCCCCAAAGGCTATCGAATCCCTTAAAGGGGGACGTCCTGCAAATATAGAGGCTTATGAGTACACCTTGAGAGGCATGCATTTGATCAACAGCAAGTACATCGTCTCCTTCAGGGAAGATGATTTTAAGGCTGCGGTCAGGATGTTTAATAAAGCTGTCAAGTGTGACCCGAATTATGCTCTGACATACACGGGTATGGCCTGGGCTCATCAGCATCATTACCAGATTACCGGGAATAAAAAGGACCTTCGCTCTGTTATTGCCAGCGGGGAAACTGCCTTCGGGTTGGACCCGGATATGGTTGAGACCAACGGAGCGATAGCCTGGGTGCATCTCCTGAGAGGGGAGTATGACAGTGCTTACCAGAGCTATAAACGGGCTTTGGAAATCAATCCTCATACTCCTGGACTCAGTCATATCGTGGGACTTTTTTACCGGAGCCTCGGACTGCTTCATTTAGCTGTTGATTACGCTACAAGAAACATAGAGCTTGACCCTTTTTTCCTCCCCTCGCATTCTCTTCTTGCTCACAGCCTTATATACTCGGGACAATTCAAGAAAGCTGATGCCAGGATAGAGGATACCTTGGAGGTTGAACCGAGGAATTTTTGGTCTTTCCTCGATTACAGCCTGCTTTTTATGATGAAGAAAGATACAGAAAAGGCTGAAGAGTACTTGAATAAAGCTGAGAAGGTCAATCCCGGTTACCCTGGGATTCAAGTCTACAGAGCATTGATATTCGCTCAAAGGGGAGACAGGAAAGGAGCCTTAACGATTAGAAAGAACGGAGTCATCTACACTCTTCTTGGGATGAGGGAAGAAGCGATCAAGTATATTCAGGATGTGATCAGCAAAGCGAATGAGCATTTTCAGTACTCATATCTTCCTCTGACGCACAGCACTTTTTATGACAGCCTGAGGGATGACCCGCGTTTCGCAGAAATCATTAAGAAGCAGAAGAAAAGATACGAGGAGAGGCTACAAAAATACGGCAAGTTTTGAGCTGTTGGATCTAAAAAGGGGCTGGAAAATTTCAATATCATTGATGTACAGGCCATGAAAAGAATATTGATCGTCGAGGATGACGGATCTCTGCGCGAGGCTTTAACGGCCTTTTTAAAAACGGAGAATTTTGAGGTCGTCTCTGCTTCTGATGGAAAAGAGGGGTTCCGTTTAGCAAGTCAGGAAAAAATGGATTTGATCATCCTGGACCTGGGACTTCCTTTGATGGGGGGGCTGGATGTCTGCAAAGGTCTTCGTGATAAAAGAATCATGACGCCCATTATTATGCTCACGGGCGAGAAAAAAGAGGAGATTGATAAAATTCTCGGATTGGAGTTCGGAGCTGATGATTATGTCACCAAGCCTTTTGGGATGAAAGAACTCCTGGCCCGTGTTAAAGCAGTGCTCCGTCGTCTCAAGCCTGATGCCATAGAGATTGAAGAGTATTCTTTCGGAGATGTCTCCGTCAATTTCAAGAAGCAGACAGCGTCCAAAGGAAAGCAGGAGCTCTACCTGACAGCTAAGGAATTCAGCCTCCTCAAGTTCCTTATCATTCATGAAGGTGAAGTTGTGAGCCGGAATGCCATCCTCAACGAAGTATGGGGGTATGACAGATTTCCCACGACTCGGACTATTGACACCTTTGTTCATAATCTCAGACAAAAAATCGAGGATAAACCGTCTCAGCCTGCCCATCTCATCACGGTGCCCTGGTCTGGCTACAAGTTTCAGAAATAATCATTCCCAGATTTTGGTTTTGCCGATTTTTTCTTGGCACTGAAGGAAGAGCCAGTCTAAAATGCTCTGATTCTTTGGGTCATCACATCCCTTATAAGGGGAAAACTTCTCTTTTATCCTTTACTTTTCCCTACTCCCTTCACTTTTAACAAAATTTTAACAGACTCTTTACATGTTTTTGACAAGTTCTGCTTGATAGAAGCTTAGATTTATTGTGAGGAATGAGATGTTGAAGGTGAGCCAATGATGGAAGGGTTGAGAGTGCTGATAACCGGGGCATCTTCTG
>JAOUKO010000434.1 GCA_029882525.1 Candidatus Aminicenantota bacterium
CTGGGCAGCCTTCCAGGGATTGGCTGGAAAGGCGGTCGAACTTACGGTCAACTCCAAGCCAAATGCAGAAGGCGCCTGGAAGGTTATAGTTGAGACTCTCCGGGATGAAACACTCCTCAGACATCTGGCCTGGATCGAGGAGAACCGCAAGTACGTCGAAGACCGCTCAGGCGGACGCATCGGATACATCTATGTGCAGGATACAAGCATCGGCGGACAGAACATGCTCGTGCGCCAGTTCGCTGCCCAGTTCCACAAAGACGGGCTGATTGTTGACGAGCGTTTCAACAGCGGCGGCCAGATCCCGGACCGTTTCATCGAACTCCTGAACAGACCTGCACTCGCCTTCTGGGCAGTCCGCGACGGCAGGGACTGGCAGTGGCCCCCTGTGGGACATTTCGGGCCCAAAGCCATGCTCATCAACGGATGGAGCGGTTCGGGCGGAGACGCTTTTCCCGATTACTTCCGCAAAGCCGGACTCGGCCCGCTCATCGGGACACGCACCTGGGGCGGACTCATCGGAATGAGCGGAATACCTTCTCTCATAGACGGCGGCATTGTGACCGTACCCACGTTCCGGATGTACGACCCTGACGGCAAGTGGTTCAAGGAAGGCCACGGCGTTGACCCGGATATCGAAGTCAAGGAAGACCCGGCCCTTTTAGCCAAGGGAACGGATTCCCAGCTCCAGCGCGCTGTTGATGAGGTACTCAAGATGATTGAGAAACAGGGACCTGCCAAGCCCCCGCGCCCGGCCTATGAAGACCGCACAGCAAAAAAAAAGAAATAAGATAATTTTATAGAACCAAGAGCTTTATGACACCAAGAATTTCAAGATTTATTACCGGAATTATAACAAAAAGAAATCCGCTGGATTGATTTCAAGAAGTTTGACTTCAACTATCATACTAAGGTACTGATATTCCTAACAATCGCTTGTGTTGTGATTTCCTTTCTGTCGTGTAATGATCGTCAGGATAATTCGGAGAAAGCTATCCATATTAGGAAGTATGTTTAAGGAGGAAAAATGAGGTTTAAACAGGTTTTAATAGTCGGTCTGATCGTATGTGTCTGCACGACATTCCTGACAGCGCAGACGGACGAAAATATTCCTATAACGATACAAAGGTTAAGCGATAGGGTTTTGATTCTCTCCGAAACCCTGATGAGCAACAATGTTGCGGCAATAGCATCTGAAAAGGGAATCGTTGTCGTGGACACCTCGGGCCTGCCATCCACCGCAGCCAAAATGCGCAGGATTATCGAAAAGGAATTCGGCCGGACAGACTTCGCTTATATCATCAACACCCATTCCCATTGGGACCACAGCTTCGGCAACCAGATCTTTCCCGATGCCGTTATAATCGGACACGATAACGTCTTCCCCGGAATGGCCCGGGATAAAGACATCCTACTCAGCCGTATCGCCAGTCTGGAGCAAAGGCACCAGAATGAAACGGCCCGTTTAAAAAGCGTCCCGACCGGCTCGGAAGAAGCCCGGAATATCCAGGCCTCTCTCAAAATGCTGGAACGGGAAATTCATGACTTTAAAGATGTGTTTGTCTCGACACCCCCCCAGATCACATTCGATGACCGGATGATTCTGGACCTGGGCGATATAACCGTGAAGCTGGATTACTTCGGCCGGGCCCATTCCACATCCGATATCTTCATTCACGTCCCGGAGGAAGGGATCCTCATGACCGGAGACCTCTTCCTGGATCAAAGATGGGTCCCGCTTTTTGCCGGACAGCCGGTGCTGGACATCGACCGCTGGATCGAGGTGCTGCACCGGGCCCTGGACGGAGATGACGCCCCATCCAAGGTTATTCCCGGACACATGGATATCTGGGAAGCAGAGAAACTGGCCCTCTGGAGGGACTATATTAAAAATCTTTGGGAGGGTCTTAAGAGTGCGAAAGAGCAGGGGCTCTCCCTTGAACAGGCCAAGAAACAATTTCCGCTCCCGGAGCCATACTACTACCTCAGGGAACGGGGCCATAGTGAGGAAAGAATCCGCACTTTTCACGAAAACAATATCGAAGCTTTTTGGAGCCAGCTTTTTATTTCGGTTGCAGAAGTCATCGAAGAGGTGCTTACGGAAAAGGGGATTGAGGCGGCAAGGAGCAAATTCCAGGAACTTAAAAAACAACCGGATAAATATTTTATAAGTGAAAGACAGTTTAATTCCCTGGGATACAGGCTGCTCCAACAGAACAGACTCCCCCATGCTCTGACCGTCTTCCAGATGAATGTCGAAACATTTCCCCAATCCTTTAACGTCTACGACAGTCTAGCCGAAGCCTATATGGCTAGCGGCCAGA
>JAOUKO010000435.1 GCA_029882525.1 Candidatus Aminicenantota bacterium
ATATTGGGCATTAACTGCCGGGTGCGACCTTTAATCCCGATGAGGAGATTCTAACGATGGCCACCCATCAAAGACGTCATGATATTGACTGGCTGAGAGTCCTCGCCATGCTCTCGGTCTTTCTGTTCCACTGCGCGCGGTTTTTTGACTACGAAGACTGGCATGTCAAGAACCTCCAGACGAGTTTTGGGTTCACGGTTTTTGTGGGCATCCTGGTGCAGTGGATCATGCCCATTTTCTTTGTCCTTTCCGGACAGAGCACCTGGTTTGCCCTGAGATTCCGGAGTGCAGGCCAATACATCGGCGAAAGATTCAAGCGGCTGTTCATCCCGCTGGTCTTTGGAATATTTATCCTGATTCCGCCCCAGGTCTACATCGAATTAACAAGCCATGGCCGGTTCGAGGGCTCTTTTTTCCGCTTCTACCCTCATTATTTCGACGGCTTTTACGGCTTTGGCGGAAACTTCGCCTGGATGGGCCTCCATCTCTGGTTCCTTCTGGTGCTCTTCCTTTTCTCGCTTGTGTCTCTTCCGCTGCTCCTTTTTCTCAGGGGGGAGGGCAGGAGCCGGTTTATCCAAAAGATGGCCCGGTTATTTGAAAAGCCAGGAGCCATTCTTTTATGGCTACTTCCCCTGGTTGTCATGGAATTTTCCTTCCATCCTGCGGGATTGGGCCGTCGGGATATGGGCGGCTGGAACGTCTTTGTCTACCTGGTGTTTTTCCTGTATGGATTTCTTCTGGCATCGGATGAAAGGTACAGACGGACAGTAGAGAAACACAGAGTGATTTTATTGGCGCTGGCTGCTCTAACGACTCTCATCGGATTTCATCTCAGGAGATCCGGGATTGATCCCTCCTTCGGCAGTCTCGGTTATTTGGGGATATCCGCTCTCCGAACCTTCAATTCCTGGGTCTGGGTCCTTGCCCTGCTGGGAATTGGAAGCCGGTATCTTACCTTTCGGAATCGTCTTCTTCAATACGCCAGTGAAGCTGTGCTGCCATTCTATATCCTGCACCAAAGCATTATTGTTGTGATCGGATTTTTCATCATCAACTGGAACACACCCGTCTTCGTGAAGTATCTGTTCCTCAGCATGTCGTCCTTCGTGACCATCATCCTGATCTATGAATACGTCGTCAAACGATTGGGTTTTATGCGTTTTCTGTTTGGCTTGAAAGGACAAAAAAAAAGAGCCTAGAAAGATTCCGGATCCAACGTCTTCCTTCCAAATTAATGAAGTACCTGCAGAAAATGATAAGGGATTTGTGGCAAAGCCGAAAACGAATTTCCTGTATTTTTATTTTGATCCCACCATTTCTGCCATTTTTCGAGGTCAAGGCCGAAGTTTTTTCCAGTTATGTCCTTAAGTGCCTCGGATGCACTGTATCGAACCACATAAATATCGTCCTTTAAGGCAAATATTAAAGGCTCGATAGCACGAAAGTCTTTCATCTCTCCTAATGCGACTGCTGCACTTAGCCTAACAAATATCTCTCTGTCCTGAAGTGTATCAATCAATGGTTCTACAGCCTCAAGATTTTTGATCAAGCCCAATGCTTTAGCCGCATTTTCTCTGACTTTTTGGTCTTCATCCTTCAGAGCAATGATCAAAGGTCTGACTGCTTGATGATCTTTTATTTTTCCAAGTGCAGTAGCGGCATTCTGTCGAAGTACTGGATTTTCATCTCGTAAAATAAAAATGAGAGGTTTGACTGCACGTGGATCCTCTAACTTCCTGAGTGCTACTGCTACACTGTAGCGAACATTCGGATTTTTATCATTTAATGCATCTATCAAGGGCTCAACTGTCCTATGGTCTTTAATTTCTCCGAGCGCCGCTGCTGCTCCGTATCGAACATCTGAGTTTTTGTCTTTCAATGCGACCATCAAAGCATCAACTGAGTGTTTATCTTTTATCCCCGCAAGCGCCAAAGCGGCACAGTAACGGACATCTGGACTCTTGTCTTTAAGGGCCAAAATCAATGGGTCAATTGTACTGGGATCCTTTATCTTCCCCAGTGATAATGCCGCATTCCTCCTGACTCTGTGGTCATTATCTTTTAGAGTGGAGATTAAAACACCAGCAGCTCGAGCGTCTTTAATGATCCCTAACGCAACTGCCGCTGCATATCTAATACGAGGCCTTTTATCCTTCAAGGCACTCATCAAAGGTTCAACCGCACGGAGATCCTTTATCATGGCCAGTGCTTTAGCCGCATTTTCACCGACCATTTCATGCTTATCCTTTAATGCAGCAATAAGAGGTTCCACTGCCCGGGGGTCTTGTATTAATCCTAATAC
>JAOUKO010000103.1 GCA_029882525.1 Candidatus Aminicenantota bacterium
TGGCCGACCAAGGAGATTCTTGACGAAGTTGCCCCGAACAACCCGGTCATGCTCAGCCGGGCGGACGGGCATTCGGCCTGGGTGAACAGCTATGTCATCAAGATGTCCGGGATCACCAAGGACACCTCTGATCCTCCCAACGGCACGATCGTCAAAGACCCGGTTACAGGCGAGCCCACAGGCATATTCAAGGAAGGCGCCCAGCGTTTATTAAAAGCGAGAAGCTCGGTCAGGCTGACACCGGAAGAGGTCGCTGCCCGGGCAGACAAAGCTCTGGAACTGGCTCTCGAAGCAGCCAGAAAAACGGGTGTGACCAGCATTCAGCAGCTCAACGGCGGTTACGAGCAGTTCCAGAGGTTCAAAGATGAAGGAAGGCTTACCTTGAGAGTGACTTTTAATATGGCTCTGCCTGATAAAGAGGAGAGCCTGAAAGACCTGGATAGACTCCGCCAGCGCTTTCCTCATGAAGACAACTGGATTCGGTTCGGATACTTGAAAGGATATATGGATGGGACTCTTGGCTCGGGAACAGCGCTGATGTTTGAGCCTTTCAATGATGACCCGGGTACCAGCGGACTGCCGATGCTGCCCTATGAAGAATTTGAGCGCAGGATTGTCGCTGCGGATGCCATGGGATTCCAGATCGGAATTCATGCCATCGGGACCAAGGCAAATAACTGGGTTTTAAACGCCATGGAAAAAGCCCAGCAGGTCAACGGTAAACGCGACAGCCGGCACCGCAGCGAGCATGCCCAGATTCTGCTTCTTTCCGATATCCCGCGTTTTGCCGAGCTTGAAGTGATTGCCTCCATGCAGCCCACTCACTGCATCACGGATAAGCGGTTCGCCGAGAAAAGGATCGGCCTGGAGCGCTGCAAAGGAGCGTATGCCTGGCAGAGCCTGCTCAAAGCCGGAGTCCGCGTCGCATTCGGCACGGACTGGTCAGTGGAGCCGATCGATCCCTTAGAAGGGCTTTACGCCTCAGTGACCAGAAAAGACCGGGCCGGAGAGCCGGGTGAGGGCTGGTTCCCGGAACAGAAGCTCAGCATGGAAAAAGCCATCGAACTCTACACTCTGGGTGCAGCCTTTGCCGAGTTCACGGAGGACCGCAAAGGCATGATTCGAAAGGGCTATCTGGCCGATATGGTCATCTTCAACAATGACCTGATGACCATTCCTCATGACCAGATCATGCCTTCCAAGGTCGATTACACCATTGTCGGCGGAAAAGTGGTCTATCAAAGAGAGGGTATCGACCTGCCGTAATTTTCTTTTTTTGAGTTATCCCCTGCTCTGGATAGAGCTCTATGGGGTCTCCAGGGATATCAGAAAAATAAATACTCTATACCTCTATCTGGATTTTTCTAGTTTATTCAGCCCATATCCACATCTACAGGCCCTGTTTGTTGTTGGTGTATTTGGTGATGAGCAGGCTGCGCAGTTCCCGGTACATGCTGATGGTCTTCTCCATGCACTCGCGGGTGTAGGCGGTCAGGAACTTCTTCGCCTGGGCGGGGTTCTTTTTGTACATTTCGAGCGCTTTAGCATCTATTGAAGACTGCTCCTTAAAGAACCCGCCTTCCAGAGGGTCGCGAGCGGCGCGAAGATCCTTGATGGCTTCCTGCCATTTCAAGTAGAGCAGGTTGTCCACAAAGTCGATGGCCCATCTGGCTGATTCCTCGCTGAATTTATCCGGGTCATACGTTTTATACAACGGAGAAATCTCCTGGACGCCGGCGTAAATGGGTACATAAGTGCTGACGTGCTGGTTATCCAGATAGAACCAGTAAACACCTCCTATCGGGTCCGGCAGCCAGCCTCTGACCTGAGCGACCATACCGTAGCCTCCTCTGGAAACCATGCGGCGCCAGGTGATATCCAGCAATTCCCTCATGTCTCTGGTCGGGAACGGCGTGGCCAGCGGGCTCAGCTTCATCCCGCCTCTTCCGTCCGGGACAAGCCAATCCGTATCCGCGGTCATGTCATAGATTGTTCCCTCAAAGACAGAGCGCTGGAATGCGATCACATCCTGAACTGAAAGCTTTTTTTCCGGCTTCACAGAGAAGGGATAATGGGATATCGGCTCCAGGTACTGGTGGTAGGCGTCATATCCGCTGTGAGGTGTGTTCAATTTTTTATTGGGCCATTCCCTGGCGGTGGGAGCGAATGTACTGAAGAAAAGCCAGAAGCGGCTCAAAGCCCATTCTCGGGGCAGCGGCGAGTAGGCTTCCTGCCAGACAAAAGGCTTTCCGCTCTTCGGGTCATACCAGCCGTGTTCAATGGCCACCTCCATGTAGTTCTCGGAAGCCATGAAATAGTCTGACTGATTGAGGTCGATCTCTTTGATAATGCTCCAGTTGGGGACGATCGCGATATGGTCGTCAGGCACCCTTTGAGCTGCCCAGATAGCGCCCGGTTTTCCGCTCTCCGGGTCCCAGCCAGGCCCGACGCTGAACACTTCCAGCACCCAGGCTTCGTTCGGGTCTGCAATACAGAGGGCCTCAGATTCAGGACCGCAGGAGGGAAGGAAACCATACTTTTCGACCAGAGAGGTTATCAATTTGATCGCCTCTCTGGCTGTTTTGCATCTCTGGAGGGCGAAAAGCTGGGCCTGCTCGATGGTCATGATTTGTTTTCCCAAACCGATCTCGACTTTCAACTCGTCTCTCTGGCTGAGCGTGCTCTCTCCGATGGCCAGTTGATGCTCATTCATATGGGGGTAGCCGGTGTGGAAGTAGGCGTAAGTTTTTTCCACCTGGGGGATGTAGCCGATGACCTTACCGTATTCATGAAGGGGCTTTTTTACGTCCTGAAGGCCGTAATACACCGGGGCTGTGGCACCCTTTTTAAAGGTTTGGGCAGGAACCACATGGACGCGGCACTCCGGACAGCAGCCGGTGTGGGAGGTTATCACCGAGCCGTCCACAGAGGCATCCTTGCCGACGATTATATCTGTACAGGAATCCAGAGAAAAATATTTGTCTTCGCTTTTTTCAGAGCCGAAGATAGCCAGAAAAAGAAGAAATAAACATATTATTCCTGAAAATAGAAGCGTTTTTACTGTCTTCATCTGCATTTCCTCCTTATGGGTCTTTTTAGTGAATGGAATTTACAAATATTTTCAAGCTTCGGAATTCTCTCTAAGTGCGGATGATTCAAGTCAGCTCTTCCCTACTCCGGGCTGATAAACTTATAGCACAGTGAAAAAATCAAAGTCAAAAATCAAATGAAGGGATCTTAGCTCGATATCGGATATTTTTATTGATCGATTGCGTTTTTAGCGCTTCGAACGGTGTCTGGGAGACATCCCAACGCTCCTCAGACATCATTGAAATCTTTTCGAGTCTTAGTTTACGTTTTGGCCCGGTGATTGATGGGAAAGCTGAGTCAAAGTTTATATCAAAGGGAATATTTGCTGGGGTTGTGTTGTATAGAGAGTGGATACATAAAAATGGAAAAGAGAATAAAGGAGGAAGCTATGAAAAAGATGTTATTGGCAACGGCTCTTATTGTGATCTTTGGATTCAGGTTCTGCGTCGGATCGGGTGAGGAACCGCATTTTGTGAACATCAGCTTCACCGTCTGGCAGTCGAAAATGAAACCTATGGAAGCAGCACACATGATTCACGCTCCAATTCAAAGAGCCTACAGGGACAGCTGGGACCATGACCTTGTCTCGTTGGATGTTTCAGATAGGAAACCACATAAAAAATTCTTCAAGAAAGACAATTTCCGGTTTGTCCTGACCGCAGAATACATAGAGCGGCTGATAGTCCAGGTTTTCGAGAAGGATAAAGAGATTTTCATGTTTGTTCACAACAGGCCCTCAACCATTGACTATATATTCTATGACACTGACGGTTATATCTATGTTATGGAGTTGTGCTACACCGTCGGGAATCACCCGGTCGGGCTACTCTCGCCTGGCATCCTGAAAAAATAGAAGATTATCCGTTGACATTCTTTTGAGTCATGAATTATCGTAGGCTGAGAAGGGATGAAGAAAAATTAAACAGCGTCCATATTTAACTTTAAGTGCCCTCCCCCGCACACGTGTATTCTATCTGCTGTTTTTGGTCCTGCTTGCAGGAATGACTTCTTGCCAAAGAGAAAAGCCGGATACCGAACAGGTGGGGGTGACTGGACCGGACAGGACAGTTCTGCCCGTCAACCAAGTCCTTGGACCAGCCGGTACTCAAATCCCGCTCCCCGGGCTTCGGCCTCAGGCTCTCGCGCTATCCCCTGACGGCCGGCTCCTTGCGGTATCAGGAAAGATAAGGGAGCTTGTCATAATCGATCCGTCGGCCGGGACAATCATCCAGCGTGTCGCTCTTCCCTCGGAGGAGCAAAACGAACCTCCTCCCGAATCTCCTTTAGCCGACATCCTCGAGCCAGACGAAAAAGGCCAGTTGAGCTACACGGGCCTCATTTTCTCTTCTGACGGACGCCGCATCTATCTCAGCAATGTCAACGGAAGCATCAAGGTATTTTCCGTCGCTTCTGATGGGAAAATCACGCCTTCTTTTTCAATCTCTCTGCCGCCCGCCCAAGCCCCGCGTCGAAAAAATGAAATTCCGGCTGGACTGGCATTGACCGAGGATGGTCAAAAACTCTATGTCTGCGGCAACCTTTCCAATCGGCTCCTGGAGATTGATACCCAAACCAACAGAGTTGCCCGGACATTCGAGGTGGGAGTCGCGCCTTACGATGTGGTACTCGTCAAGGGCAGAGCTTACGTCAGCAACTGGGGCGGGGGGAGGCCGAAACCCGGAGATCTCACAGGCCCGGCTGGACGCGGCACAGTCGTCAAGGTCGACCCTGTAACCCATATCGCCAACGAAGGATCTGTAAGCATCATCGACCTCGCCACAGGCTCGACAAAAGAAATCCTTGCCCATCTCCATTCCTCTGCGCTCGCCGTTTCCCCGGACAGCCGTTACATTGTCTGTGCCAATGCCGCCAGCGACAACCTCAGCGTTATCGATACCGAATCAGACACAGTTGTCGATACGATCTGGGTCAAGGCCAGCCCGACAGACCTCTTCAGCGCATCCCCCAATGCCCTCTGTTTTTCGCCTGATGGAAAGCGCCTCTATGCAGCCAACGGAACACAGAATGCGGTCGCTGTGGTTCGATTCGAACCTCAAAAGCGCGAGTCGGCTCTTCTCGGGCTTATCCCTGTTGGATGGTTTCCAGGGGCGATCTCTTTTCATACAAAAATCCAAAAACTGTGTGTTGCCAACATCAAAGGTCTCCCTGTCGAGCCGAAACCAGACAAGGAAACAGGGGGAGAAGGGTTCAATACCCATCATTACCACGGCTCGGTCTCCCTCGTGTCTGTTCCGGACCGGAAGGAGTTAAAGCATTTTACCGAAGCCGTCTACGAAAACTATCACCGCGAACGCATAGCTCGAACGTTCAAGAAACCACGACTCAGGCACCCTCCTCGGCCGGTTCCTGAACGCATCGGAGAGCCAAGCCTGTTCAAACATGTCGTCTACATCATCAAAGAAAACCGGACCTATGACCAGGTGCTGGGGGATGTTCCTGAAGGGAACGGCGACCCGGCCCTTTGCCTTTTCGGAGAGCAGGTGACTCCCAATCAGCATAAGATGGCGCGGGAATTCGTACTGCTCGACAACACCTACTGCTGCGGCATCTTGAGTGCCGACGGACATCAATGGTCGACCACCGCCTTCGGTACTGATTATCTCGAGAAGTCGTTCGCCGGATGGCCCCGCAGCTATCCGGACGGTATGGGACCCGACGAGGCCGATGCCCTGGCCTATGCTCCGAGCGGATTCATCTGGGATAACGCTTTGAAGCATGGGATATCAATCTGGAACTTCGGGGAGTTCGCCCAGCCTAGATGCCGCTGGGAAAATCCTCAACGTCATGGATCGCCTAAGTGGAGGGATTATTGGGAGGAGTATCTCCACGGTCAAGGAGAAGTGATCATCGAATCCGAACCCTCGATAGAGACCATCCGTCCCTTCACGCCCACAGACACAGTGGGCTGGATCATGGAAGTGCCGGATGTCTGGAGGGCGCGCACCATCACGAACCAGATCGCTGTCTGGGAGCGCGAAGGACAGATGCCCCAGCTCATCCTGATCTGTCTGCCCATCGATCACACCAGCGGAACCCGCTCCGGCTCCCCCACTCCATCCGCTTGTGTCGCCGACAATGACCTTGCCTTTGGCCGTATCGTCGAAGCCTTCAGCAAAAGCCGCTTCTGGAAAGAAACGGTCATCTTTGGCATCGAAGATGACCCGCAGAATGGATTCGACCATGTGAGCGGCTACCGCACCACAGCCTACTGCATCAGCCCCTACACCAAGCGCGATGCCGTGGTCAGTACCCAGTACAACACGACCAGCATGCTGCGTACCATCGAACAGATCCTCGGGCTCCCCCCGATGAACCAATTCGATGCCACCGCGACTCCGATGTTCGATTGTTTCACTTCAACACCCGATTTCACACCATTCGAATCCGTGGCCAACCTTGTCCCGCTTGATACAATGAACCCGGATCCCGAGCAGATTGCCGATTCGCTTCTCCGCCGCCATGCGCGCCTTTCTGCCCGTTTGAGCTTCTGGAAAGTGGACGCCTGCCCTGAAGACACCCTGAACCGCATCCTGTGGCACGCGGTCAAAGGGAGCGCCGCTCCTTATCCAGCCTGGGCCGTGTCCCTAGCGCTGGATGACGACGATTGACCTTTGTTGTGGCCCCCCCCTCGGGCCAGCCTGTCGAGCCTGAGATGCCCTTTCCGCCGTTTATAGAACAAATAAACACGAGGCACAGAAAAAATGGCGAAAACAGCTTATATTTATCTTTAGTTTCCAGATTTAACTTTTATTATTTTCTCGATTGTCTGTGTGTTTAAAACCAGAGGCTCGTTTTTTTTATTAAAATGCCTTTTAACATTTTTAGATAATTGTTTTTTATGCTCGGGTTTAAGCAAGGCACTTCCCTCCGGCCTTTCGAAATAATACTTCATTCCTGAATAAGACAGGATATACTCTGTGCACCCGGAACATTTAACCAACACGTTCATAGTAGTATCCTCCGTATCCTGTTCCTCAGCTTGCTGCCGACATAGATAACATTTGATCTTTCTTTTATCCAACGGTACCTCCCTTTTGATGATTTAAAACAATCTTATTTGGAAGCAGCTGAAAATACAAGCAGTGGTATAAGTTTTTTGTATTTTAGAATTATCTAAAATGTAGATCTGTCCACAGGATTTGATAGCTCAGGCGAATATCCAATATTCTGTTTTTATTGGATTTTCCTGCAAATGAAATATAGAATCGTAGATGATTTTCAGTCTGAAATGAGGTTCTGCGGTTGACACTGATATAAATACAACAAAATGCCATTGTGAGTGAAACGAAGCAATCTCATAAAAATAAATGAATTTTTTCTCAAGGGATTGCCACGCTACACTCGCAATGACACCAAAGGAAAAAGATTGCTACGCCCTTTGGGCTGGCAATGACAGTATAATAGCATTTATGTCGTTATTGATAGTTACATCAAGGAGATTCCAATGGGAAAAGTAAAACTGAGATGGCTTCTTGTTATCATATTTATCCTGTTTACAGTTTTTGTTTGGGCAAAGCAGGAAGCCCAGGATTCAGACCATGATGTTTTCGCCCGGCGCAGGCAGCAGCTCATGGAAAAGATGGATGGAGGCATTGCGATTTTTCGGAGCACAGAAGATACAAGCGACTTCTACTACCTAACCGGACTGGACGAGCCAAACGCAGCGATTCTTCTTATTCCCGGGGAAGAGGAGAAATACATCATGTTCATCCAGCCAACGAATCCGATGCGTGAGTTGTGGACGGGAGAGCATCCTGGACTGGAAGAGGCTGAAAGAGTTTTCGGAGCGGATAAAGCCTACCCTGTCAACGAGTTCGACAAAGTCTTATCCCGCTATCTCCGGGGAAAATCCAGAATCTATCTGAGCTTCAACGATAAAGAGCTGTACGATAAGATCATCCCGATGGTCCGAAGTCCTTACGGCAGCGAACCGAAACAGATCATCGACCCCCGCCTCTATATTCATGAAATGCGGCTTGTCAAAGACGAGAAGGAGATAGAGCTCATGAGAAAAGCCGCCGATATAACGAGTGATGCCCTGATCGAGGTGATGAAAGCCGTCAAACCAGGGATGAACGAGTATGAGATTCAAGCGATTATCGAGTATTTCTTCAGGAAAAATGGTGCCCAGGGTCCGGGTTTTCCTTCGATCATCGGCTCTGGCCCGAACGCGACCGTGCTCCATTACGATGCCAATAACCGGCAATCGCAGGACAGAGAGCTCGTTCTCATGGATGTCGGTGCGGAATACGGCCATTACAAGTCCGACATCACCCGCACGATTCCGGTCAACGGCAGATTCACTCGGAGACAACGAGAGATCTATGAAGTGGTGCTTCAAGCCCAGAAGGAAGCGATAAAGATCGCTGCCCCTGGAGTCGGGATCTATGAGATCAATACCCGCGGCGTCGAGGTGATCAAAGAGGGATTGCTCAAGCTGGGGCTGATCACAGATAAGGACAGCCAATGGCAGCATCGCCCCTGGCTGATGTACAACATCAGCCACTGGGTGGGGCTGGATGTGCATGATGTGGGAGGCCGCGGCCCGGATGATGGAAAAGGACGGAGACTCGAGCCTGGGATGGTATTCACTGTTGAGCCCGGGCTTTATATTCGGAAGGAGACCCTGGAAAATCTGCCAGGCATGGTCGGCCGCTCAGGAGCAGAGAAAGAAGAACTCGAAGATTTCATCAGCAAAGTAAGGCCTGCTGTGGAGAAGTATGCGAACATCGGGGTGAGGATCGAGGATGACATTCTGATAACAGCGACCGGGTATGAAGTCATCTCCTCCAGGGCTCCCAAAGAGATCGATGCCATCGAGAAATTGATGAGGGGGAAAAGCTATTTGAAAAAGGTTAAATAGATGTTGTTTCTGTTATGTCAATCAGGATCTTTTGCTTTTAAGAGAAAATGTCTAATGTGATGAATTACTCTATCCTAATCTTCTTGTTCTTCTGGCGTCTCTTCCTGTTGTTCTTCCTGGATGTCTTCGGGCTCTTCGCTTCCCCTCTTCTCAACGAAGCTTAGTGCTTTGGATTCTCTGTCCGGCATCTTG
>JAOUKO010000436.1 GCA_029882525.1 Candidatus Aminicenantota bacterium
TCTTCCGGTTCCACAATAATCCTTACCTCTCGTCCTGCCTGAATGGCATAAGCTTTCTCTACTCCTCGAAAAGAATTGGCTACATTTTCTAACTTTTCCAGTCTCTTTAAATAGTATTCCAGCGATTCTCTCCGGGAACCTGGCCGGGAAGCAGAGACTGCATCAGCAGCTTGCAGCAAGACCGCCTCTATGCTCTGAGCCTGGCAGTCTTCGTGATGAGCAGCAATGGCATTGACCATTTTCGAGGATTCATTATGTTTTCTTGCCAAATCTGCACCAATCTGGGCATGCGTTCCCTCGACGTCGCGGTCAATGGATTTACCTATATCATGTATGAATCCCGCCCGTCGGGCAAATTTCCCGTCCACGCCTATCTCGCTAGCCAATACAGAGGCTATGTGAGCTACTTCTAAAGAATGCTGGAGGACATTTTGACCATAACTGGTTCGATATTTAAGCCTGCCTATCAACCTGATTATTTCCGGGTGGAGACCCTGGACTCCCACATCAAATGCTGCCTGTTCTCCTACTGACTTTAGATGTACTTCCATCTCTTTCTTTGTCTTTTCTACAATTTCCTCAATCCTTGCCGGGTGAATCCTGCCATCGGCAATTAGTCTTTCCAGAGCAACCCGGGCAATTTCCCTTCTCACCCCGTCAAAGGCAGAAAGTGTAATTGCTTCGGGAGTGTCGTCAATTATTAAATCAACTCCCGTGGCATTCTCGAAAGCCCGAATATTTCTGCCTTCCCTTCCTATCACCCGGCCTTTCATTTCATCATCAGGCAAGGAAACTGTGGAGACGGTGATATCCGCAGTATGCTCCACAGCACAACGCTGAATAGCCTGACTTAAAATTCCCTTAGCTTTTCCGGTTGCCATCTCCATAGCTTCTTGCTCCATCCGCCTAACAATTGTCTCTGCTTCTCGCTTAGCCTCTTCCTCCATATTAGCCAAAAGAACTTTCTTTGCTTCTTCCGGGGTCATTCTGGCTAACCTTTCCAATACCCTTTTTTGTTCCTCTTTTGCTTCAGCTAATCTCTTTGCCTCTTCCTCGCAATATTTCTCTTTCCCTAAAACATATCTTTCCTTCTTGATAATTTCTTTTTCTTTCCTCTCCAGGATATCGACTTTGCGGTCCAAATTTTCATCCTTCTGTGCTAAGCGGTTTTCCAGACCTTCTATTTCTTTTCGTCGACTTCGCGTCTCTTCTTCAAAATTAATTCTTGCTCTGTGCATTTCATCTTTTATTTCAAGGATGCCTTCTTTCTTTTTCGATTCTGCCTCTCTCCGGGCGGAATCGATTATCCTTTTCGCCTGTGCTTCAACCGATGATGCCTGAAGTCTCGCGTAAATAAATCTCAAAATATATCCTACCAACATTCCCAATAGAAGGCAACCCGCACCAATCAAGATTAGACTATTCATTTCCTCCTCCCTATATACATCTACGGAAAATTACCACACTCAAGTTGTTCTCATTGGAGATACGAGAAATTCGATGATGCGACTATTGGAATTTGCTTATGGCCGATTCTTACAATCTATTATCCTACTTTCAGTAACTATTTTATCAACCTTCACATCTTTCTTTTTGAGAGGAATTTTCCTGGCAATCTGCAAATCGAAAGCAAGTCCAATCAGTACACATTGATGGGAGCGATTCATCGTCACTTTTGTCGATTTACTTCCCAAAAATCGATCATAGTATCCTCTCCCATACCCCAGGCGACCTCCCCTCTTATCAAAGACTACCCCGGGAACAACTACCAAATCAATCTCTTTTCGATTCACCCTCCTTCTGAACTCTTTTTTCGGCTCTCTTATTCCAAAACTTCCCCTGGTGAGTTCTTTTCTTAGATTTTTAATCTCGCATGCCACTATCTTTTCTCCCTGCACAACAGGTACTGCTATCCTCTTTTTCAATTTCATTGCATTTCTCATCATTTTCCCTGTTGCCACTTCACTACGAAAAGACACATAAAACATAACTGTCTTTGCCCCTTGGAACTCGGGTAAGGCAAAAAGTCTATTTTCTATTTTTCCGCTTTTAGACTTTATTTCATCGCGGGAAAGGCTATCTCTCTGCTTCAGAAATTCCTGCCTGAGCTTTCTTTTTTTCTCCTCCATTTTTTTAAGAAGTCCTACCTTTATCTCTCTTTCCTCGCCCACTCGCTTTTTTTTCAGGAAGGCCTGGCTTCTGCCCCTGGGAGGGCTTATAACTCCTGGCAATCCGAGACTCCAGTTCTTCCATCCTCTTCTTAATCTTTGCCTCATAGCCTT
>JAOUKO010000437.1 GCA_029882525.1 Candidatus Aminicenantota bacterium
GCACTCCGTGGCCTTTGGCCTCTCTCGCCCCGTAATAAATGATCGGGCCGATGATCAGACCGCCGGCAGCAGGGATGAGTATTGTCAGGAACCAGGGTTGGGAAGAGACTCCGGAGATAATGCTGGGCGCTCTCCAGAACAGGCCCTGGAAAAAATGAATCATGACTTTAAAAGCGACGGAGGCGAGACCGGCGGTGAAGCCGATGACCACAGCCAGAAGGGTCAGGCGGATGTGCTCGCTGAACTCGTTTTTCTTGAAATCTATTTTCATTGTGTCTTCATCAACATATTTTTAACTGAATTAATATTAACGCAATAATTCGTGTGACATCCTCTATTAAACGGGTCTGGATGCCGACGGGTGGGAACCGACGGGACAGGTTCCCTCGGGGTCCGGGGGCTAAGGGCGGCTTCAGGCCGCACAGAGATTGTAACCTTATTTACTGCATTTACATTAGTTAAAGCAACTCCCGGTGCCTTGGCCCATATTCATTCTTATCAGCTTACCAACTAAAATGAGGACAGGCGCCTTTTCTCATAATTCTTGCAGAATATTATATTTTGAGAAAAAGAGCCAGTCTCTCTCTTCCTATATCAAAACAGTTTGAGCTGTCCCTGCGCCTCCTCTTCCACAACGCTTTCCTCAAAGAGGCTGATCTGCCCGAAGCAGCCGTCATGTCCGGGTATGATCTTGACTTCTCCCTTTCTCATCCTATCCACGCCTAAGCCCACTCGCTCTGGAGTCAATCTCAATAATTCCCTTAAGTCCAGTTCAGTCAGGATGTTCTGTTCGTTTTCAAATTCATTTATGAAACGAAAATAAATATCCCAGACGCTTTTACAATCGGAAGTTTTTTCGAGGGCCTGGGCGATGATCTCGTTCAACGGTATCAGGTTTTTATAGGGAACTCTGAAGGAAGAGGATTCTGCCCGCTCGCGGTCAGCCAGCTCTTCCACTCTGTGCATGACTCCGATGGTGAGCTTTCTTCCGCAGACAGGGCAGACGTTATTGTGCTGCATGCTTTCCCTGGGAGAGAGGAGGACGCCGCATTTACGGTGTCCGTCGTAGTGGTATTTTCCTTCTTCCGGAAAGAATTCGACTGTAAACAGGAATTTATCCGGATCCTTGGATTTAATGGCATCGACCAGGCCTGAGTAACTGAACTCTGTGTCAAAGACATTGGCTTCCCTGCCGATCTTAGACGGTGAATGGGCGTCAGAGTTGGAGACCAGGCTGTATTTATCCAGAGCAGAGAGTTTCCAGTTCATCGGCGGGTCGGAGGAGAGCCCCGTCTCCAGGGCAAAGATGAAAGGAGTCATTTCTTCAAAGCACTCCTCTATCGCGTCAAACCCGGAATTCGCCCCGAAAAGGGAAAACCAGGGCGTCCAGATATGGGAGGGAATGACCACACACTGGGGACAGTGGTCGGCGACTATCTTGACGAAGGTTTTGGCGTCCATGCCCAGGATCGGACGGCCGTCCGAGCGCAGGTTCCCCAATCCGGAAAGCTGCTGGTTGATCCTGTCCACAGACTCAAAATCCGGGGCGAGGAGGAGGAGATGGATTTTCCTGACTCTGCCATTTTTGGAATAGATGAAGCTGATCTCTGTGGAAAGGATAAAGGAAACGTCTTCCCTGGAGAGCGGGATAGGCCTGAGATATTCATTTTCAGAGGGAACGATGTTTTTGAGCCGGAAGAACCCGTTTCCTGTAGGCTCGAGTTTCTGTTTGAGGAGAAAGAGCCATTCGGGGTGGGTGAAGTCGCCTGTGGCGAGAAGTTGTATTCCCTTTATCCTTGCCCAACAGGCAAGGGCGTCGAGGACCATTTCGCGGGAGGTGGCTCTTGAGAATTTGGAGTGGATGTGGAGGTCCGCAATGTACTTCATCGTGGTCAGAATAAAGTTTATGAAATAAAGAAATACATTTCAAGGAAAAGAAGAGATTGGAGGAAAAATAGTGAGGAGGATGTCCGAAATAGCACCCTGATCCTTTCTCTATTCTATATTTTTGGATAAAAATACAGCTTTTTGGATTTACACAGAAAAGCGGGGCAAAAAAAAATGTAAGTCATTGATTTAATTATAAATAATATTAAGCCAATATCTGGCACACAAATTGCTATATAAATAGGAAAAAAGGGAAGGATAACGTTTATGCATGCACTCAATCATAAAGGAGGTGAGAATCAAGCAGATAGTCTGACGAATTCGGGTATTGTTGGAGTGACAGCGTTCACTCCAGGGCATGGGTTTAAACTTTTCCCCCCTGGAAAAAGGG
>JAOUKO010000438.1 GCA_029882525.1 Candidatus Aminicenantota bacterium
CAAATAGCGGAAATTCTCAGGGTCGTAACGCCGGGAGGCCCGAATGTTTGCTTGTTTTAAGGTCTTCTTCATCAATAATTTCTTTAAATTCTTTTGTTGACAGATAAATCCAGATGCTCAGTGCAGCTGTCCGTCCTTCCTCTCCTTGCTCCATTCAGGCAGCTTGAACTGTTCGGGCTTGGATTTCAGAACTTCTCTGAGCCATTCAGAAGGATAACCGACACCGCGGGGTCGTCCTCTTTCATCTTTGACATAGCCGTCGTTGTATTTTGTCAAAAGGTACTCACCCAGTTCGATCCAACGTCTGACCACCTGCTCTCCCTGGCTGACCGAATAACTGGTCAAATATTGGACCATGAGCTCCGGGTCTGTTTTGGACAGCTCAAGCGCTATTTTCTCGATCGCCGGCTGAAGAGAAAATAATTGGCCTTCCAGGGCTGTCTGGACTTTTTGAATGTCTTGAACCATGTAGGAATATTTGAGGTTGGCGGTGTTGGCTACAAAATTAAACACCCACCAGGCTGAATCCCATGAAAATTTTTGAAGATCCCCAACAGTAAATGGTTTGGGCAAATCTTGAATACAGCAGTAGAGAGGAACATAACAGCTTGTGTAGGTGTCGTCCACGCCATACCAGTAGACACCGCCTATGGCATTTGGAAGCCATCCCCGGGACTGGGAAATGAAAGAAAATCCGGTCTGTTGAGTGGATATGGGACGCTCCCAGCTGTATTTGACGCCGTCCACTTCCCAGGTGAGATCTCGACAGCGAACAGGGCATCCGAACGGCCCGGCATCTATCCCTTTGGTCATGTCATACTCTGTTCCCTCATAATGGTCGCGCATAATATTCATCACATCCTGTAAGGAAAGCTTCTGGTCGGGCTTGATCCACAAGGGGTAAGGCTTGGCGCCCTCTTTGCCGCGCTGGAAATCCGGGGACAAATTCTGAGATGGTGCGCTTCGGCGAAACATACTCCAGACGCGGGCAGCGCATGTCCTGAGTGATGAGGGCTCTGGGGGGTCGTAGGCATAACGGAAACTGAAAGGTTTTCCTGATTTTTTATTATAATAACCCTTCTCCTCAGCAAAGGAGATAACGTTTGCGGAGTACATGCAATTCTCGGGATCGTTTAAAGGGAACTCTCCGATGCAGGACATATTGGCATGGCCCGAAACATATCCGTCTGGAATCCGCAGCGCCACCCAGTGAGCTCCTTTTCCGCCCGGTCCCGGACCGATCATCTCCATGATCCAAGCTTCATTGGGGTCAGCAATGGAAAAGGATTCTCCAGTGCTCGCATACCCGTATTCCTCGACCAGTTCAGCCATGACTTTAATGGCTTCCCTAGCAGTTTTGGCCCGCTGAAGAGCAAGTCTCATCAAAAAGAAATAATGAAGAAATCCGTCCGGGTTTCGCAGTTCCCGGCGCCCACCGAATGTGGTTTCCCCGATAGCCAGCTGGTGTTCATTCATCAAGTCGACCACAGCATAAGTATGGGGGACCTGCCTGACCTCGCCCCTGACCTTGCCGTCTCTTCCTCTGATCTCGATGGTGGAGCCGGGTTCATAGTCCTGAGCAGGTATATATTCGAGATGGGGAAGGAATTCCCCGTCACAGGTATAGGTGATCATGACCGACCCGTCTTTTGAGGCTCCTTTTGTCACCAGAAAGCTTGAACAGTTATCCTCGGCCCATTGATTGACCGACATTAGAATCAAGAATAAAAAAATAGCAGGGAAAATGATTTTTTGTTTCATTGTTCAATACTCCTTTTTAAGTGTTATGAGTTCTAAAACCTAAGTTATAGCTGCAAACGAAAAAAATCAAGATGAATTGACTGCGAATTTTTCCTGTGTTATAAGCTCTGTCTGGGAATGAGCCAAAATCAATGGAGAAAACCCAAGCTCTACTGAAAAACATCCTATCCTCCATACATTCCGATTCCAGAGTGTCGGATATTCGGACCTGTGTTTATTGGACGGCGGTCACTTCATTTCGCTGTGGACTTGCCTCCTCCATGGCAACATCCCTCCTTCCCTCTGAAGACCATCAGGTGGAATCCGCCGGGAATCTTCTTCCAGTCGGAGCAAGAGCCCTGGCAAAACTATCCCTATCCAGTCGAATCCTGGAGGCCTCTATCGGTATAGCTGCCATAAATTCGATTTTGCCTATTGACGAGTCATTATGCGTTGACTTGAATGCCGAAGATGAAATCCTCTCACGAGGAGAAGGAAAACGGATAGCGGTTATCGGACATTTTCCATTCGT
>JAOUKO010000104.1 GCA_029882525.1 Candidatus Aminicenantota bacterium
CGGGCTAAAAGGAAATCTCCTGAAGAATATCGATTACAGCCTCCAGGTCGATGCTGTGAGAAGCCCGGTGCTGATAGACGCGCGTGTGGATATCACTCTCTCCCCCCAGGCTAAACTCTCCTTGGGACAGTTTAAAGTGCCCTTCAGCCTGGAAAACCTCACCTCAAGCTCCGCCCTGGATAACGTGGACCGGACTCAGACGGTGAAGAAAATTTGCCCTGCCCAGGACATAGGGGCGACTGGCCGAGACATTGGAATGACTCTGAGCGGAAAATTTTCCTGGATTGAGTATACCTTTGGAGTATTTAACGGCTCAGGGATCAACACCAGAGATATGAATGATAGAAAAGATGTGGTCGGAAGGCTGGTGGTTCGTCCCTTTCATTTTCTGAGCCTTGGAGTCTCTCATTATGAAGGAGTACACAGTCTTTTTACCGGGGGTCCCCTTTTGAACAGGGATCGGACCGGCATGGATGTATTTATCGCTGCAGGACAGCTCTTTCTTAAAGGGGAGTATATCTTGGCCAAGGATGAAGGCATTGACCGTGCCGGCTGGTATGTTAGAGGGGGGTACTCCTTTATCCGGGATAAGCTTCAAGCTGTGGTCAATTACGATTCCTATGACATGGATATCGACCTGGACGAAAACCGGAGTGATATATTGACATTGGGCTTGAACTGGTTCTTTTCCAAGAAAACAAAGCTGCAGGTCAATTACGAATATCACAAGCAGGAATGGGTAGAGACGGGTGACCATGTCCTCCTGGCCCAGTTTCAAGCCGGCTTTTAATACGAAAAGGGAACTGTCGCCAATTATAATTCCAGCTCGATCTTTTCCAGCAGAAGCTCTGTCCCGGAGAGAGTTTTCAGCTCTCTTGAAGCGCACTTCTCGCAGATGAATATAAAATCGTCCTTCGTTATTTCTGCTCCGCATTTCTGGCATTGAACTTTCAGCGGCACTTCTTCTATTTCCAGTTCTGCCCCGGAGGCGATGGTTTCCTTTTTATATATATCAAACGAGGTTTTCAGAAATTCGGGGACGACTCCTGAGAGAGCCCCCACTTTAAGCTTGACCGAAACAATTTTTTTGGCTTTTTGTTCCTTGGCTTTTTCCTCCAGGATCTCAAAGAGGCTGGCTATGATGGAGAGTTCATGCATTCTTCTGCCGCAGTTCGTGGAGAGCGGAGACGAGGTGCTCAACCCATTCGTCTATCCCTGTCTCTTTGAGGGCCGAGGTCACAAAAATTTTCAGGTTCGGGTTGACTTCCAGCGCTTCTTTGCAGGCATATTCCAGGTCAAAAGGAAGCACCGGCATGAGGTCGGATTTGGTGATGATCAAACAGTCGGATGTCGTAAAAGCCTTGGGATATTTTTTGGGTTTGTCATCTCCTTCCGGAGTGGAGAGGAGCACGCATCGGATGTTTTCTCCCAGGTCATAGCTGGCCGGGCAGACGAGGTTGCCGATATTCTCGATGAACAGGAAATCAAGGTCTGCCGGGATTTCAGGAAAAAGCTTGCCCACCATCTTGGCCTCGAGATGGCAGGCTCCACCCGTGATGATCTGCCAGGCAGGGATCCCTTTTGCTCTGATCCTCTCCGCATCCTTTTCCGTTTCGATGTCGCCTTCGATCACAGCCATCCTGTAATCTGCTTTGAGCTTTTCTGCCATTTTTTCCAGGAGCGTTGTTTTCCCTGCGCCGGGTGAGCTGAGGAGGTTGATGGTCAGAATACCTTTCTCCTCGAGCTTTTTCCGGATTTCAGCGGCGATTTTTTTATTTGAACCCAGCAGCTCTTCCAGAACCAGTATTTCTTTTTTCGACATTATTAAGCTCTCGTTTAGAAATATTGGGGACTGTCCCCGATTATTTATGGGTCCAGACCGGCGATCTCGCGCAGAACATTTTTGACCTGCTCAGCGATTGCCGGAATAGCTTTGGTCATTTCCTCAGTCAGCCCTTCACCAAGATTGTATATGTTTTTGGCTTCAACAGCTATGATTTTTATCCGGGATGGGACTTGGAGCTCCAGTTTTTCCCCGATTTCTATGGCCTGGGGAATGGAGACGTAATGGGGAGAGGGGCCGGGGATATGCCTCAGGTCCTTTCCTTCCATGAGATGGATTTTTCCGGTGACCGGCCGCGGCTTTTTTATGGTATCGATGAGCACGAGTGTGTCGTAACCGACAATGACTTCCAGGAGAGCCAGCCCGGAAAGCGAGCATTCCTCGAGCTCAACATTCTCGAGCAGCCGAGCTTCAATTTTTTTATCTTTAAGGTTCTTCTTCAATCTCCGGATCACATGGATACCCACCGCGTCATCTCCGTACAGTTCATTCCCTAAACCCAGTACCAGTATTCTCATCTTATTCTATCTGTCATCTTGGCTGTGTCATTCAGTTTAATAAAAAAGGATGATATTGTCACGTTTGTGCAGATTGAGCGGTTGATGAGACAGGGCCGTTTAGGCAGATAGGGGAGATCGCGTCAAAGGGAAAGGCTGTGCCTTGTTTTAACCTATCTCCCTTTTTTTTCCGCTTTGGGCAGAAGGACGGTGAACGTGCTTCCTTTATCCGGCTCGCTCGTGACCTGAATGGAGCCTCCATGGGCATCCACTATTTTTTTGGCTATGGAGAGGCCTAACCCGGTCCCTTTTACCTTCTGGCCTTCGCCTCTTTTGACCCGGAAGAACTGGTCAAAAATGAACGGCAGGTGTTCCTTGGCTATCCCAATCCCCGTATCCCTGACCTCAACGGCAATGTAATCCGCGTTTTCTTTGATGCTGACAATGACTTTTCCGTTGGGCCTGTTGTAGCGGATGGCGTTGGTGGCAAGGTTGGAAAAGACCTGCTCCAGGGTGTCAGCGTTTCCCTGGACGACGTCGTTTTTGGAGCAGGAGCCGAGTTCCAGGGAAATGTTTTCTTCTTGTGTCAGGGGCTTCAGGTCTTCGATGACCTTGGTGACAATCTTTTTTACAGGGGTGGGCTGGAGGCTTTCGACGATTTGCCCGCTGTCCAGCCTGGCGACATCCAGCCAGTCAGTGATCAGGTTCAAAAGTCCTTCCAGGCGGGCCTTTGTTTTTTGAATTATTTCTTTCTGCTTTTCAGGAACGTCACCTGCCATCCCGCCCAGGATCACTTCGTAGTACTGGATGATCGTCACCAGCGGGCTTCGGAGCTGGTGGGAGACCATGGTGATGAAGTTTTCCTCCATCAATTTTTTCTCTTGCCGGAGGGATTCTGTTTCCAGAATGAGCTTTCGTCTCTCCAGTCCGCGCCTGATAATGAGGCGCAGTTGATCCGGAGAAAAAGGCTTGGGGAGAAAGTCGTAAGCTCCTATCTTCATGGCATCCACAGCTGACTCCACGGTTGCGTATCCTGTGATCACCACGGAGATGATATTCGGGTCGATTTCCTTGATCTTTTCCAGGACTTCCATGCCGCTGATACCAGGCATCTTGAGGTCGACAAGGACCAGGTCTGGCTTGATTTCCTTTATCTTTTCAAGACCGATGGTCCCGTTCTCAGCCGTTTCAGCCTGGAATCCGTCTTTGGTCAGGATCTGAGTGCAGGAGTCCCGCATTATCTCTTCGTCGTCGATCACGAGAACAACAGGTTTTTTCCCTAGCACGGTTCCTCCCTCTTGAAACATGAACGTCTGGATGTGTTCATAGCGAAAAGCCCGTCTATTCCAGGATGCCCTCTATCTCAGCGAATATCTGTTCATCGGAGAAATGCTTGGCCCTGGCTGCGGAAGAAGGACAGGAGGCAACGCACGTGCCGCAGCCCTTGCAGAGGGCTTCATTGACTCTGGATATGTTTTCTTCTTTGACAAAGGAGATGGCACCGTAGGGACAGATAGTGTTACAGAGGCGGCAGCCGGCACAGAGCTCGGGATCGATGTAAGCCTGGATCGGCTCTATCTCGACCTCGCCTTTGGCGATATAAGCCAGCATCCGCGCGGCGGCTGAGCTGGCCTGGGCCACGGTGTCAGGAATATCTTTGGGCCCCTGGCAGCAGCCGGCAATGTAGACTCCATCGGTCGCGGTGGCTGTCGGGTCCAGCTTGGGATGTTTTTCCAGGAAGAACCCATCAGGGCTTCGGCTGATGGAGAACAGGCGCCTTACGTTTTCCACATCGGGCTGAGGCTCAATGGCGTTGCAGAGAACGACCATGTCCACGGGGATTTCCCTGAATTTTTTGGCAAGTGTGTCTTCACAGTGGATGAGAAGAGGCGCGTCACCATTGCTGGACAAGGTCGGTTTGACCACTTCGGCCACTTTCCCCCGGATGACGTTCACATCCTCGTCCAGTATTCGGGAATAGAATTCTTCGTATCCTTTTCCGAAGGAGCGCATGTCGATATAGAACTGGTAGACCTCGGCCTTGGTCCTGTCCTTGATGAGATGAGCGAACTTGAGGGCATACATGCAGCAGACACGCGAGCAGTAGGGGTGATAGTTGATATCCCTGGAGCCCACGCAGTGGATGATGCCGATGGATTTGGGTTCCTTCCCGTTTTTCATCATGATTTTCCCCTGGGTTGGCCCGGTTGAACTGACGATCCTTTCAAACTCGAGGCTGGTGTAGACATCTTCATACAGACCGTATCCATAAGGAACCAGGGCATCCGAATTGAGCGTGCTGTACCCGGTGGTGAGGAGTACCTGCCCGACGTCGAGCTCCACGATTTCATCTTTCATATCATGGTCCACAGCCTTGGATTCGCAGACTCTTTCGCACTCATGGCATGCCACGCAGATCCCGCATTGCAGACAGCGGGAGGCTTCTCTGACAGATTCCTCTTCAGAGAATCCCAGATCGACTTCCTGGTAGTCTCTCTTCCTGACCTGGGCGTCTCTTTCGGGCATATGGGTCCGTTTGATTCGGGGGGTGTCCTTGAAACGGGGGGCGTAGCTGTGCGGACGGCTGTTTTCGTCCCTTTCCGGAAGAGTCTTGGGTCTGGGAGATTTGAAGTCTTTCAGCGGCTCGCCGTTGATGTATTTATCAATGGCCTCGGCAGCCCTTTTGCCGTCACTCATGGCAGATATGACCGTTAACGGCCCATTGAAAACATCGCCTCCGGCAAAAACGCCTTTGATGTTCGTCTCCATTGTCTCTTTATTCACATCCAGCGTAGACCACTTTGTCAGCTTAAGGGATGTTTTGGAGTCGACGAACTCGACCTCAGGGGATTGGCTGACAGCGATGATCACGGTGTCAAAGCTGAGGTCGTGCTCGCTTCCTTCTATGGGAACAGGACGGCGGCGTCCGCTTGAATCCGGCTCGCCCAGTTCCATTTTTATGCATTTTAAAGTCGTGATTTTTCCCGATTTTCCGATGACTTCCACCGGGGCAACCAGGTACTGGACCTTAACCCCTTCCTCCTCTGCGGCTTGGATTTCAGCCTCTTCGGCGGGCATTTCCTTTCGTGTCCTTCGGTAGAGGATGGTGACTTCCTCGGCTCCGCAGCGGAAGGCTGTCCGGGCACCGTCTATGGCCGTGTTTCCCCCTCCGATCACTGCCACGTTTTTCCCGGTAGGCTGGGGCAGTCCGAGGCTGATGTTGCGAAGATAATCCACGCCGTGGTAAACGCCTTCGAAATCCTCTTCGCCCGGAATTTTCATCTTGAGGCTTTTATGGGCTCCTGTGGCGATGTATACGGCTTTGTATCCTTGTTTGAACAGGTCCTGGAGGGAAAAATCCTTACCGAGAGCTTTGCCGGTCTTGATGGTCACGCCCGTTTTTTTGATGGCATCGAGCTCGTAATCCAGTTGCTCTTGGGGCAGACGGTATTCCGGGATTCCCACCGCCAGCATGCCCCCGGCGACAGGCAGTTTCTCGAATATCACGGGTTTGTATCCCTTGAGAGCGAGGTCATGGGCGCAGGTCAGACCGGAAGGGCCTGACCCGATGACGGCAATCTTCTCAGGTCTTTGCTCTTCAATCTCGGGCAGCTCCGGGCCGCCGTTTTTCATCTCCCAATCGATGACAAATCTTTTGAGATTCTTGATAGCCACAGGGTCGTCGACAAATCTGCGGTTGCATTCGGTCTCGCAGGGATGATAACACACCCGTCCGCAAACGATAGGAAGCGGGTTTTGGCGGCGGATCAACCGGGCGGCTTCCTTGAATTTTCTTTGAGCGATCAGGGCGATGTAGCCGGCTGCTTCTTGCCCGATAGGGCAGGTCTCCCGGCAGGGAGGGAGGCCTTCCTTGTTGATCACATAGGTGTTGGGTATGGCCTGGGGAAAGGTTTTATACACGGCCGAGCGCATCGACTGGTTTTCTTCAAAAGAATTGGGGACTTTCACCGGGCAGACTTCTGTGCAGTCGCCGCAAGACTTGCACTGGTCGGTGATATAGCGCGCCTTTTTCCGGACTTTAACTGTGAAGTTACCCATGTAACCGCTCACGTCTTCGACCTCGCTGTAGCTGAGAAGTTCGATGTTTTCGTGCTGAGCCACTGAGACCATTTTAGGGGTGAGGATGCAGGCCGAGCAGTCCAGGGTAGGAAAGGTCTTATCGAGCTTGGCCATCTTGCCGCCGATGGTTGAGTCTTTCTCGACCAGGTAGACCTTGTTTCCGGATTCAGCGATCTCCAGAGCGGCCTGGATGCCGGCTATTCCTCCTCCGACGATCAGGGTATTGGGGTTGATCTTGACCTTTGCCGGCTCCAAGGGTTCTTGATGAGCCACGCGGCGGACAGCGGCTCTGACCAGAGCTGTGGCCTTTTTTGTGGCTTCCTGGCGGTCTTTATGGACCCAGGAGCACTGCTCCCGGATATTCACCATCTGAAAGAGATAGCGGTTCAAATTAGCTTTCTCACAGGCTTTCCGGAAGGTCGGCTCGTGCATCAACGGCGAGCAGGAAGCGACCACCACCCGGTCGAGCCCTTTCTCCTGAATGTCCTTGACGATCAGCTCTTGACCGGGTTCGGAACACATGAATTTATAATCTCTGGAGATGACGACTTGAGGGGCATCGGTAGCGCTGTCTCTGACTTTTTCCACATCCACGGTTCCCTCGATATTCGTCCCGCAGTGACAGATATAAACTCCTATTTTTATATCCTTACCGTTCATTTGGTCACCTCCAGCAGGTTCTCCTTGGTTCGGAAAGGAATGAGGCTGCGCTGGATTCCCAATTCCTTGGGATCTCCTCCCAATGCCAGGCCCAGAGCCTGGGTGAAAAAGAGGATAGGGAGGTGGAGCTCAGTCTTGAACTTTTTGTTGATTTTGTCCTGGTAGGCTTCCAGGTTTATCTGGCAGAGAGGGCATGTGGTCAAAACAAGATTGGCTCCGTTTTGATGGGCGTTTTCCAGGATCTTTTTGTTGAGTTTTAGGGCGACATCAGGGTAGGTGGTCATCAGCATTCCTCCGCAGCAGCGGACCTTCATCGGGAAGTAGACGTTTTCGGCACCCAGGGCTGCAAAGAGGGAATCCATCATTTGAGGATTCTCTTTGTCATCCAGGCCCCTGTCCGGCCGCACGATCTGGCATCCGTAGTATTGGGCGATTTTCATTCCCGCCAGACTGACCTTGGCTTTAGAGACTATGGTTTCCAGGCCCACATCGTTGACCAGGACCTCAAGGGGGTGCCGCACTTTTATGCCCAGGTTGTATTTTAAATCGTCCTTTTTGAGGGCCTGGTCGACTTTGGCCTTCATGATGCGGTTATTCTTGAGGATGTGATTCGTCTTGTAGAGGATGGTGTAGCAGGAGCTGCAGGGACAGACGAGGTCATGGCCGTAGGGCTCAGCCAGAGCCAGATTTCTGGCCGAGATGACGAGAGAGATGGTTTCTTTGGTTGCCATGTAGTAGGTTGCCCCGCAGCAGTTCCAATCCTCCAGTTCTAAAAGCTTCAGTCCCAATGCCTGAAAAACGAAACGGAAGGATTCATCGTAACCCTTGGCCGAGGCTTCAAGGCTGCAACCAGGGTAATATGTATATTCCATGTTGGCCTCCAGGTTTATAAAGAGAAGCGAGACGGTCTTGGCTTTAAGGGCCGGAAGGTTTTCATGACTCTACTACAGGGACGACCATTTCCATGATCTCTGCTTCTTGTAAAATCTTAGAAAAGTTTTTTGATCCTTTGATCTTCTTGGGCAGTATTCCAATACGGCCTTTAAAGAATAATTTGAGAAACAGGGGAATCATTCCCAAAAGTTTGAAAGGATTGGTCTTTAAGAAGTAAGCGACTATGAGTCCGGGTTCGTAACTTCGGCCGTAGCGGTTGGCAAGATAGACAAAGGATTTGGAGAGAGAATAGACGGGGAATCTCTTGGGAAAGATCTTTTGTTCGATAGCCAACCGCTTCAGTGCGTACAGGATATCCGTGACCTGGACTCCCTGGGGGCATCTTATGGTGCAGGCGTAACAGGAGGCGCAGATCCAGATGGTACGGCTGGAGAGGATGGATTCAATGTCCCTCGCTCGAAAGAGAGCGATGATCTCCCGGGGAGTGATATCCATGGTGTAGCTGACCGGACAGGAGCCGGTGCACGAGCCGCATTGAATGCATTTCTTGATGCTTTCTCCGCCAGGAATGTTGGCCACCTGAAGAAGAAGCGAGTTTCTCAGTTCCTTTTCTTTTTGACTGTATGCTCCCTCAGCTTCAGCTTTCTGTTTCCTTGCCCTCATTTCTGGAGTAACCTCTCGATCCGGCCAATGAGATCTTCGGCTTTTACGGGTTTATCGATGTAGTCGTCTGGTCCAACCATGCCTTGTTCTTCACCTTTGAACTGGAACCTTGAACCCGTCATTTCTTTGACAGCGGAGACAAAGATGATCGGGGTGTCGTGGAAGTCCTTGTATTCTTTGGCTGTTTTGATCGAGTGGCACAGGGAGAAGCCGTCAAACAGACTGTCCATCATGATGTCAAGAAGAATAAGCTCAGGTTTATCTTTGAAGATTTTCTCCTTTGCCTCATTCGGGTTTGCAGCTGACACAACTTCATAATGAGCGGATTCCAGGATTGAAGTCATAGCATCTGTGAAATCAGGATCATCATCGATGACCAAAATTTTTGCCTTTTTATCCATTTTTTCCTCCTTTATTTACTAAAGGCATTGTGGATTGCCAGTTTGAGTTCTTCTTTTCCGAAGGATTTGATGAAATAAAAAAAGAT
>JAOUKO010000439.1 GCA_029882525.1 Candidatus Aminicenantota bacterium
AATCGGGCTATCTAGAAGAGCTGGGAGTCGCTTTTGACTGGGCTTTTCGCTTGAGGAATACTTTCGAAAAAAAGGACTTTCCTGTTCTGGAATCATGGCTTAAAAAATACGTGACGAACTGGGGAGCCTGCGACAACTTCTGCGGGAGAGCCATGGGACACTTTATTTACCAATTTCCAGAATACTTTCCACACGTCAAAAAATGGGCTGTGTCCAGGAACAGATGGCTCAGACGGGCTTCGGCTGTGGTCTTGATCTACTCCATCAGAAAGGACAAGCCGCTCGAGCCTGTCTTCGAGATTGCTGATATTCTCCTCCTGGATAAGGATGATATGGTCCAGAAAGGCTATGGCTGGATGCTGAAGGTCGCCAGCGACCGTGAGCCAAACAAGGTGTTTGATTACGTGATGAAACACAAGACAACCATGCCCAGGACTGCCTTAAGATACGCGATAGAGAAATTGTCTTCCGACCTCAAAAAGCAGGCAATGGCCAAGGATTAGTATAGCCATCCCGTCCGATTTACGGATCTTTTTCTCATTGAAAAAGGGGCCTGGCCCCTTTTTTCACATTGTTTACATGAGCTCGTCAAAGGACAGATTCAGGATGGGATACTTTTCCCAGCCTTTAAAGTCAAAGTGCCACCATTCATAGGGATAAACCGTGAACCCTTCTGACTTCATAACCTGGATGAGAAGGTCTCTGTGCCAGCGCTGGAGAGCCGCTCCCCCCATATAATAAGCCTTGGACTTTCCGGTCATCTCATCGATTCCGCTCACCATCTTGACTTGCTGGCCGGTTGCCAGGCTGTACAGCGTCACATCCACAGCGCAGCCTCTGTTGTGACGCGAACCTCTGGCCGGGTCGGCGACAAAGAGCTTCTTATCCTTTGGGGTGGCATCCCAGAACATTTTGGTCACATACCAGGGCCTGTAAGCATCGGTCACCAGGAGTCCGTAGCCCTTCTCGCGCAGCTTGCGCTGGATCCTGACCAAAGCATCGGCGGCCGGCCTCTGCAGAAATGCTTTCGGTTTTTCGTAAAAAGGCGTCCTGAGAAAATTGTCGGATGTCGCATAAATGATGTCCAGCTTGATGGTCGGGTCGAGAGTCTCCAGGTCCACCAGGTCCGGTTGGAGAAGATCGCCTTCCTCCTCAGGAGGCCGGGCTCTAAGCGCTGTGGTTCTCAGCTCTGCGATCGGCCGGACAGGCGTGATGAAAAAACCCGCTCCTTCTTCGACCTCTTCACCTCTCCGCTTAAACACGACTCCTGACGCCCTGACTTCAGTTGCTCTTCCCGATCCATCCCGGCTGAAGACCATTTTTTCTCCGGCATAGAGGCCGAAATCAGGGAAGGCGAAAACATCCGGACTCTCTTCTGTCAGCGGATAAAGAAAAAACCATTCGATCAGCGTATACAGCCGCCCTCCTCTCTCCAGGACATAGAGGATGTTATGCTCCCATCCGTACTCACCGATAAGCCCCTTCCAGCGCCCGGGAACAGGCTCCGGTTTCAAGGCCTCGCTTTTTCTATAAACACGGCTTCCAATCTTGACCTGGCCTTCATCAAAGGACAGAGACTCTGTGTAGCCCAGGGCATCATCCAGAACCACTCTTTGACCGAGCATCCGCAGCGCATAAAGGCCTGTATTGGTCGAGAGGAATAGTTCTCCTTCTTTCTCTATCAGCTCGACAGAGGACTTCTCGCTTGAATAACAGCCTTCGAGCTTAGTGATCATCTCAGGAGGGACAGGCTGCGTCAGTTCCATCGATTCCAGCCCCTTTCCCGCTTTCATGTCCAACATAAGCTTCAGCGCACGCTGAGCCAGACGTTCTGTGACCGAGTTGGCTCCATCCAGCGTTGTAACAACACTCACCCCCAGCTTAGCTTCAGGGAGGACATTGAGCGCAGTCGCAAAACCGTAGATGGCACCGTTATGGCTGACACATCGTTGTCCTTCGATCTCTGAAACCCGGAAACCCAGTCCGAATCCCTCTTTCTGTCCAGGCTCTGCATACTGGGGACTCCACATTTTTTCCAGAGTCTCGGGTTGAACAACAGGACCTCTGACTCCCTTTCCGCGGCTTATAAGGACACTGATGAACCGGGAAAGGTCGATCACAGTCGAATACATGCAGCCTGCGGGACTCATCCCCAGTTCGAATGTGGGAGCCACGAACATATCGCCATCCAGCGTCCTCATGTATGCCTTAGCCAGGTCCTTGATCAGTCCGGGCTCCGGCGCAAAGGAGCTCCGATCAAGGCCCAT
>JAOUKO010000105.1 GCA_029882525.1 Candidatus Aminicenantota bacterium
TTTCCCCTTATTGTGTACATAATATCTTACCACATTATATGGGGAAATTCAGCTTGATTCGGGTATCTATTTGACTCATTCTTATCTATAATAAATAATCTCTATTGTGACACAGCCTGATTGCGAGCGCAGCGTGGCACCTCTTAGGGAAAAGAATGCGTTTATTTTTACGAGATTGCTTCGTTTAACTCGCAATGACATGTCATTTATTGCAAAATTGGGGACAGTCCCCAATTATTCTTTTTACCAATTATTCTTTTTAACCTCTGTGATACTTGTAGTGGATCAAGCAGGCTCCCTCGAATGAGACCATGCAGGGGCCAAAAGGGGAGTCCGGGTTGCATTTTTCAGAGAACAGAGGGCATTGAGGCGGCTGGATGAGGCCCCGCAGCACTTCCCCGCACCGGCACCCCGGAAGATCTTCGCTGCCCCATTCGATTTTCAGTCTGTATTTCTTTTCAGCATCGCAAGCTGCATATTTCTTCTTGAATTTCAAACCACTCTGGGGAATGAGTCCCAGGCCTCTCCAGTAGGCATCCTTGGGCTCGAGCATCTCATCCATTACAGCCAGGGCTGTCAGGTTCCCGGAAGGTCTCACCACTCTGGTGTAGGCGTTGGCAACTTCTGCTTTTCCCCTCTCTTTCTGTTCCAGGACGGATAAAATACCGAGGAGCATGTCGCTGGGCTCAAAACCTGTTATAGCCCCTGGAATGCCATACTCTTCGGCGATAAATCGATACGGCTTTTCTCCGATGATGGCGCTGACATGTCCCGGATAGAGGAATCCGTCTATGGCGATTTCCCTGGATTCGACGATCGCTTTGAGAGGAGGCGGGATCAACCAAAGGGCGGAGAGGACTGCATAGTTGGAGAGCCCTTCCTCGAGAGCTTCTCTGACAGTCATGGCAATGGCAGGAATGGTGGTTTCGAACCCGACTCCGAAAAAGACCACTTCCTTATCAGGGTTCCGCCTGGCTTTCTCGAGCGATTCCTCAGGAGAATAGACGATACTCATTCTTGAGTCCGGAGCCGGAACAATGGTCTGTAGAGAGCCCTTTCTGGTCGGGACTCTGGTCATATCCCCAAAGGTAGTCAGGATGAAATTCTCCTTCCTGGTGATGAGTTCGATGGCGGCCTCGTGGATTTCATTGGGAGTGATACACACTGGGCAGCCTGGGCCGGAGATCAGCTCCACTCCTGTCTTCTCGATCAGGCGTTTCAATCCGTACCTGTGCGCGGTCATGGTGTGGGTTCCACAGACTTCCATGATCCGGACGGGAGAAGAAAGTGACCGGACTTTTTTCTCTATCTCGGCCAGCAGCGCTTGAATAACTTTTTTATCTTTGAATTCCTTCATAGTCGTTGAGGCCATACTCTTACTTTTATAAACGCAATAAATGTTTTTACATAATCATTGCGAGTTCCAAGGGCGTGGCAATTTCTTTCTCTGTATGATTCTTTACGAGATTGCTTCGTTTCACTCGCAATGACATGTCATTTATTGCAAAATTGGGGACACAAAATTGGGGACAGTCCCCAATTATTTTAAAGGTGTGGTAATCTTGCTTTGTTTATCTGCTGCCTCTTGAGCAGCTGCCATTTCTCGGAGAAGAGATAATGTCTCCTGAGCTTCCTCTTCGTTTAAAACAGAAATAGCAAACCCAGCGTGAACAATGACCCAGTCTCCCAATTGGATATCTTCAAGAAGGGAAAAGTTGGTTTTGATCTTTGTTCCTAAATAATCGACCTTTCCCTGTTTGGACTCGTTGACCTCGATGACTTTAGCAGGAATTCCTAAGCACATTTTTATCCTTTCTATCTTGGAAATAAGTAGGATATCAGAAATGGGGTGTTGAGAAAAGAGGCATAAGGCCATTTTTTTTGACAATTAAGGGGTAACTCCCTATAATTTGCCTATGAACGAGAACCTGAAGGACTTCATCAAACCCGGAAGCGAAGAAGAATTGCTGGTGAACCAGATCGATTTCTCGCGTCTGCCCCGTCATATCGCTATCATAATGGACGGGAACGGCCGCTGGGCAGAGCAGAAAAATCTTCCCCGCGTTGAAGGCCATCGCGCTGGTTCCAAATCCGTTAGAGAAGCTGTGGAGACCGCTGCCCAGCTGGGAATCAGATACCTGACTCTGTATGCTTTTTCCAAAGAAAACTGGAAACGACCCAAAAGAGAAATTCAGACTTTGTGGAAGCTGCTGAAGGATTATCTCAAGAAAGAGGATAAGGTCCTGGTGGGAAACCGCTTTCGGCTGAAAGTCATCGGCCAGAGAGATAAAATCCCTTCTTCTGTGAGAAATGAATTGGAGCGAGTTGAAGAAAACACAAAGGACTTTGACCGTTTGACAATAATCTTGGCTCTTAATTACGGCGGAAGGGACGAGATCGTGGATGCAGTCAAGAGGATATTCAGAGAAAAGGAGCATGATATCGAATCGCTTGATGAGGAAAAGTTTTCTCATTATTTATACACGAATCATATTCCCGACCCTGATTTGCTTATCAGAACAAGCGGGGAGCTCCGGGTGTCTAATTTTCTGTTGTGGCAGATCGCTTATTCTGAGATCTGGATCACTCAGGTGTTCTGGCCTGATTTCCGCAAGAAGCATATGCTTCAAGCCCTGGTCGATTACCAGAAAAGAGAAAGGAGGTTTGGAGATATTCACCCTCATGAGAAATAAGTTGAGCTTTTCTCCGTCTGCTCTTTTTAAGATCAACCGACAAAGATCAGAGTATCCCTTCAAAGGTAATGACCAGGATGATCTTTACCTGGGTCGGAGAATGATTTATCCTTGTATGGCAGATCTCCCTTATAAGAATGAAATTGTCTTTATATGAAGGGTTTCCTCCACTAATCTAAGCACGATGAGCCTTCGCAAACGATTGCCGACTTCTTTTGTGCTGCTGGTTTTTGCGTTTTGCCTTGTCCAGTTTGTGCCTCCCCTCTGGTTTCTGCTCGTCATCCAGATATTGATCCTTGTCTCCCTTATTGAATTCTATAACCTTTTCCGGGTGAAAAAGATTTTTCCTCAAAAGATTTTCGGAATCATACTGGTCTTGATCATAGCCTCTTCCTTCTATTTTAAAGGATTTTCTCTAGCGATGGCGTTATTCGTGTGCATGCTCCTTGCAGCCGTGTATTATGTTATCTCTATCACCTCGCTCGAAAAGCTCGTTTCCTTCCCCTCGGAAATAGCCTTGACGTTTTTCGGCGCTCTATACTTGAGCTTTACTCTCGATCATTTATATCTGTTGAAAGTGGAAAAAGGCCCCTATTTTATTTATTTTCTTCTCGCGATCATTTTTTTTGGAGACACGGGAGCTTACATGTTCGGCACGCTCTGGGGGAGGCGAAAACTGGCTCCTATTGCCAGCCCGAACAAGACATGGATGGGGAGCTTTGGCGGGATCATATTTGCCGTGCTGGGGGCTGTCTTTATCCATTTCATCATCCTGAAGGAAATTGTACTCTGGAAAACGATCGTTACCGGAATCGCTGTCCATATCATTGCCCAGTTCAGCGATCCTCTGGAATCGCTGTTCAAAAGAGCTGTGGGAGTCAAGGACTCGTCGAATATCCTGCCCGGCCACGGCGGCTTTTTGGACCGGATGGACAGCCTCATCCTGGCAACGCCTTTTTTCTATTATTTCATAATTTTTTTCTGGTAACGAGGAAGGAATACCCGAGTTATGGATAAAATGGTCAATATCGCCATCCTGGGTTCGACAGGCTCTATTGGACGAAGCTGTCTGGAGGTCATCGAGAAGCTCAGCCATCGCTTCCGAGTTTTGGGGCTTGCGGCAGGCCGTAACACTGGGCTTTTAGAGAAACAGGTGGAGAGGTTCAAACCTGAGATTGTATCAGTCGAGAGGAAAGAGGAAGCGGAGGCACTAAAGGAAAAATTCAAGGGCAGCTCCCTCCGCGTGACCTATTCCCAGGAGGGAGCAGAGGAAGTCGCTGGTCTCAACGAGAATGATACTGTGGTCTCGGCCATCACTGGGATCAGCGGGTTGAGACCGACTCTTGCGGCTTTGAAAGCCGGGAAAAAGATCGCCCTGGCCAATAAAGAATCTATGGTTGTCGCCGGCCCTTTAATCCAGAAGAAGGTCCGGGAATTCGGCTCTCAGATCATTCCTGTAGACAGCGAGCACAGCGGTGTTTTCCAGTGCCTGGCCAAGGAAAAACTGGAAAACGTAAGAAAAGTGATCCTGACAGCCTCAGGCGGCCCGTTTTTCCGGAGCTCCAGCCAGGAAATGATGAATATCACTCCCGAAGAAGCCCTGAATCATCCGCGGTGGAAGATGGGCAGGAAAGTCACCATAGACTCGGCCACTCTGATGAATAAGGGACTTGAGTTGATCGAAGCCCGCTGGCTTTTTGGCCTTGAGCCTGGAAAGCTGGGAATGTTGATTCATCCCCAGAGCATTGTTCATTCTCTCGTCGAGATGAACGACGGGTCTGTCCTGGCCCAGCTCAGCCCGACAGATATGAAAATCCCGATTCAGTATGCCTTGACCTATCCGGAGAGAGAGAATGCCTTGCTGCCCTCGCTGGATTTGACGCAGGTCAGAAGCCTGGAATTCTTCGAACCCGATATGGATAAATTCCCTCTCCTCAAGCTCGCCCGACTGGCTTTGGAAGAGGGAGCGAGCCTTCCGGTCGCTCTCAATGCTGCCAACGAAGTCGCAGTCGCCTCTTTTCTCAAGAAGGAGATCAGCTTCGTGGAGATTGCGGAAGTCGTTTCTGAGGCAGTCGAGAGCCATAAAAAGAGAGAGATCAGTGACCTGGATGATATATTTTCAGTGGACCGGGAAACACGGCTCATGACACAGAATATAATAAAAAAGAGGACATAAAATGGGTACGTTATTCGGAAGTATTGTCGCATTCATCATCGTCTTTGGCATCCTTGTCTTTGTTCATGAATTCGGACATTTCTTCATGGCTAAGCTGGCCAAGATCAGAGTAGAGGTCTTTTCCTGGGGCTATGGAAAGAGGCTGTTCGGTTTTAAAAAAGGAGACACGGATTACCGCGTCAGCCTGCTGCCTCTGGGGGGATATGTCAAGTTCACGGGCGAGGATGTCTTCGAGCAGAAAAAGGAGCCGGATCCCCATGATTTCATGGCAAAAAAGAGATGGGAGAGGTTCCTGGTCCTGGTTATGGGCTCAGTGATGAACGTCCTCCTGGCTGTGGTCTTGGTCGCTTTCATCAGTATGCTGGGTGTATCGGTCGCCAAATATTCTGCTCAGAAACCTGTTATCGGCTGGGTCGAGGCGGACTCCCCGGCAGAACGCGCCGATTTAAAGCCGGGTGATCAGATCCTGACGATCAACAGCAGATGGACAAAGACCTGGAATGACGTTGAAATAGCCGTGGGTACCAAGCCCAACAGGCTGATCACGCTCGAGGTTCAGAGAGGAGATGAAGCAGTCATTGCAGAGCTGATGACCGAGAGCAAAAGAGCGATGGATATGGATATGGGCTATGCCGGGTTTTTCCCCAATATTTTCACTCAAGTGGTTGCGGTCGAACCAGGATCACCCGCGGATAAAGCCGGGCTAAAAGCAGGCGATGTGATAAAAAAAATAGCCGGCCAGACTGTCTATCATCACCAATTTGCTGAGATCATAGAGAAAAGCCCGGGAGAAGAACTTGAGTTTTCGATAGAGAGAGGAGGGGAGCCACTTGCGCTTTACATAACACCCCGCCTCGAGGGAGAAGTGGGGAAGATAGGCATCCAGTCCTATATGGAGTATGATACACGGACCTTCGGCTTTTTTGCGGCAATCGGCCGGAGCATCAAGGAGAATACTAAACTTGCCTTTGTGCTGTTCAATTATATCAGAGACTTGATGGTTGGAGAGGCTTCAGTCCAGCAGGTAGGAGGTCCGATACAAATAGCAAAATATTCTTATACTTTTTTGCGTGCTGGGTTTATTTCCATGCTGAGCTTTATCGCTTTTGTCAGTCTTCAATTGGGGGTTATCAATCTTTTTCCGATTCCTATCGCCGATGGCGGGCAGATTCTTGTGCTCGGACTGGAGGGAGCGTTCCGGCGGGATTTCAGCCTCAAAGTGAAGCAGGTTTTGATGATGATCGGTTTTGCCATTTTCATTTTTCTGCTTGGTTTTCTCATCTTGAATGATGTTGCCCGCACACTTCCCAACGGATGGGAAAGCTATCTCTTCTGGAAGAAATGAAGTTAACTCTCTTTTGGTCTGCATGGATAATGGATAGAAGATATTCGGGAATGGCCTCACTCCCGTTCAGATTTTTAACGCCATTCCCTCCACGCCTCATGAAGGCTAAACCTGAAAAGGTCGCTTCGACCATCCCCGAATATTTTAATATAAGGTTAGATTTTCCCCCGCAATAGAATAGTATTAGATGAGTAAATCTAAAGAGAGCACTACTAGAAGCCTTCAAAAGCCAAGATCTGATACTTTATTCAAACGCCGGAAAACAAGACAGGTGAAGATTGGCGCAGTGCCGATTGGGGGAGGCGCTCCTATCGCTGTTCAATCCATGACCAAGACACACACAAAGGACGTTGAGGCGACCCTTGATCAGATTAAAAGGCTGGAAGAGGCGGGATGCGAGATAGTCCGTCTGGCTGTCCCTGACAGGGAATCTGTCGAGGCTCTGGGCAGGATCAAGAAGCAGGTATCCGTTCCGCTTGTGGCGGATATTCACTTTGACCACAGACTGGCCCTGGCATCCCTGGAAAAAGGAGTGGATGCGCTGCGCATCAATCCCGGAAATATCGGGACCAGGGAAAAGGTGAGAGAAGTCGTTCGGGCAGCCAGGGAACATGATGTCCCCATAAGGATCGGCGTCAATTCAGGCTCTCTGGAGAAAAGCTTGCTCCGGAAGCACGGGGCGGCTACTGCAGAAGCCATGGTCGAAAGCGCTCTCAAGCATGTGAGAATCCTGGAGGACATGGATTTTTATGACATCAAAATATCCCTGAAAGCGCCGGATGTTTTCCGGACAGTGCAGGCTTTCAGGCTTCTGGCAGATAAAGTGGATTACCCCTTTCATGCCGGGATCACAGAATCGGGAAGCCTGGTCCCGGGTTCTGTCAAGTCTTCGATAGGGCTGGCTCTTCTTTTGAGTGAAGGGCTGGCAGACACCATCCGGGTTTCACTGACCGCTCCACCTGAAGAAGAAGTTCGCGTCGCTTTTCTCATCCTTTCCAGCCTCGGCCTCCGCTCCTACGGACCGAATTTCGTGTCCTGTCCGGTATGCGGACGCTGTGAGGTTGACCTGTTCACGATTGTGCAAGAGGTTGAAAAACAGCTTGCATCTTTGAGGAGTGATATCCACCTAGCAGTGATGGGCTGTATGGTCAACGGGCCTGGCGAAGCCAGGGAATCTGACCTGGGCCTTGCCTGCGGCCGTGGTGCCGGTGTCCTATTTAAAAAAGGTAGAATCTTTCGCCGGCTTGAAGAGGACGAGATGATCGCTGAGTTTGTCAAAGAGGCGAAAAGATTGGGAAAATCCCGAAAATCAAAGAATACAAAATAGGAAAGCGCCGTTACTATAGAAATTGGGGACAGTCCCCAATTTATGAAATGTAAAATGTCAAAACGCAATCCTGTTTGAGCAATCATTGCGAGTTTAGCGCGGCAATCTCGTACAAATGTCATTGCGGGTGAAGCGTGGCAATCTCATAGAATAATAATGATTTTTTTCATAGAAATGCTAAAAAAAATATTCTTGAATGGATCCACTAAATCAGGTTTTAGATTACAAGATACCTTGAGTGGTTTTGCAGAAAAAGAGGGAATGAAAGAAAAACAATGAATGGTGCCAACAAAAAGGAATCCAAAGAGATAGCACAGGACACCCTCTCCAAGCTGGACCGGTTAAAGAGCATCCTCACCGAGATGGGAAAGGTTCTGGTGGCTTTTTCTGGTGGAGTGGACAGCTCTTTCCTTTTAAAGGTCGCCCGTGATGTCCTGGGGGAAAATGTTTTTGCTGTCATCGCCAGCTCTGAGACCTATCCGGAGAAAGAAAGAGAGGAAGCCATCAGGCTGGCCAAGAAATTGAATGTTCGATTTCAGGTCATCCAGACAAAAGAGCTTGAGAATCCTGATTTTTTTCATAATCCGCCGGATCGCTGTTATTTCTGCAAGATGGAGCTTTTCACCAACCTGAAAAAAATCGCCGCTGCTCAAGGGATTCCGTATATCCTGGATGGCTCGAATTACGAGGATACCTCCGATTTCCGGCCGGGCGCGAAAGCCGCCTCAGAGCTCGGAGTCCGCTCTCCTTTGAAGGAAGTGGGATTATTCAAGGATGAGATTCGGCAGCTTTCAAGGCTCCATGACCTTCCGACCTGGAATAAACCGTCCATGGCCTGTCTTTCTTCCCGTTTTCCTTACTACACAGATATAGAACCGGACAGTCTGAAGCAGGTCGCTCGAGCAGAAGAATACCTGAAGGAGCTGGGGCTCACCCAGGTCCGGGTGAGACACCATGGTCAGATCGCCCGGATTGAGGTTGAGCCTTCTGAATTCCAGAAGATCATAGATGAGAGGACACGGGAAGAGATGATCCAATATTTCAAGAAGCTCGGGTACATCTACATAACGCTGGACCTTGCCGGTTTCAGGAGCGGCAGCATGAACGAGCCGCTCAAGATAAGGAAGAAAAAACCATAAAAAGGGGCCAGGCCCCTTTTTAAACAACGAGATTATCCGGTCTTTCTCCCTTGAGTCCCTGGATAAGGTTGCGGGCAGGAATGCTGTCCTGGTTTGGTATTCAAAGAAAATAGACAGATATAAGCTGCTTTTTTCTCAAAATGACAATTTTAGATTCCCGAAGTATTTAAGTTTTAAGACCGTAATTTCAGCGAAAGTAAGTATTTTTTGGCACAAATTTGACACACAATTGGTCTATCCTGTCAAGTCATTTAAAAATCTAACCATAGCCTCTATCATCTTGTCATTTAAAATCTAACCATGCGCTATGTTTTTGACTTTAGATTATTTTAGTGATAAAAATAAAAACACGGGTATTTAAACAAACTTTAATCAGCAAGGGGGAAAAATGATTACCCAAAAAAAAACCCAAATCATTTTAGCTTTAT
>JAOUKO010000440.1 GCA_029882525.1 Candidatus Aminicenantota bacterium
ATTACACCGTCCATCAGACAAACATCTATGTCCGGAACAACAGGGTGGTCAACGAGGGAATCGGCTACGACCGGGTTCGAGGAATAGCCAAAAAGAACATTACCAAGCATGCACTCAAAGATGCCCAGAAGGCAGGGCCGGGAAGGATAAGTCAGGATACACTTGAAGTCTACAGGCCTCAGATAAAGCAGAACGAGACAGCCAAGCCCAAGACAGTCCTGCAGAAAGAGCAGGTAAAACAGAGAATATCCCAAGGCACGATTCAAAGAGAAGTGAGGGAAGAAGCAGCTCCGGAGAGAGAGAGGAACTTAAAAGAAGCTCAGGAGAAAGAGATCAGGATGGTTGAGGAAAGCCAGCAGATAGAGATCAAGCAGCTCGAGCAGAAAAAGCAAGAGGTGAAGAGGACGGCCAGGACCGAAGCTGAAAAGGCCAAGATCGAAGCAGAATACAAGGAGAAGACTCAGCAGCTCAAAAAGAGCCATGAGCAGGAAAAGACGCAGATAAAAGAAAGGCACGAGAAAGAAGTCAGCGTGAAGAAGAAAACAGAACCTGAGAAAAAGGAAGCAGAAAAGAAGACAACTACGAAGAAGGTCAAGAAGAAAAAGAAATAACGATTTCGAGCTTTTCTAGACAGAATATTTTCTCACCACATCTTCAGGAATGACTTCAGGTCTTCCTGTTCGCGCATTGATCAGAACATAGATAAATTCGCCTTCTGTTGTGATTTCTCCGGTCTCTTTTCTGAGAATCTGGAAGCAGACTCTCACGCTTTTCTGTTTGACTTCCCTTATCCAGGTCCTGACCACAGCCGTGTCTCCGAGATGCAGGGGCTTATGGAATTCGAATGAAGCGGATTTCGTTGCCCAGGAGTAACCTCTCTTGAAAAATTCCTCCATCGGCATCTTGTAGCATCTCCTCATCTGGTCCCACCTTGCGAATAAGACATAATCAAAGTAGACGGATTGATGGACGTGCCTGTTGATATCGATTTCATTCGGCCGAACAGCTATTTCGGTGTCGAATTTTTTATACATCTTTTTTCCTTTCTTTGATGATGCTCAGGATTATAAACACCTGGCCCACCAGGATGATGGTTCCTCCGAGGATGGTTCGTAGAGCAGGTACCTCGCGGAGGAAGAAAAAGGCGAAGATAATTCCGTAAACCGGCTCCAGGAAATGGACCATGCTGGCCGTTTGAGCCTTTATCTGCTTCATGCCTTTTATGAAAAGGGTGTGTGAACCTGCGGTGCAGATTACGCCAAGGATGACGAGAAGAAAAAGATTGTTAATGTTCAAAGATGGCTGGATGACGAAAAAGAAGGGGATGAGGAACAAGGTGGCGAATAAGTCCTGGTAAAAAGCGATGAGCATACTGGGGAACTGAAGCGTGAGTTTTCTGTTGAGGATGGTGAGCACAGCAAAGATGAGCCCGGACAGAATTCCCCAGAGCACGCCCACGAAAGTCGAGTTGCTGAGGTCGAAGCGGGGGATGATCAGGAACACTCCGGCAAAACAGAACAGGGAAAAAAGGATGTGGACTTTGATGATTCTCTCTTTGAAAAAGAAGGGCTCAAGGAAGGTGGTAAACACCGGATAGGTAGAGAAAGAGAGAAGGCCGACAGCGACCGTGGACAACTGGATCGATTGGAAAAAAGCCACCCAGTGGACAGAGAGTATGAATCCGAGAAAAATGAGAGAAACGGAATTTTTTCCCTGGGGGATTCTCAGGCTCTGTTTGGAGAGCCAAATCAGGAGGGCAAGGGTGATGCTGGCAAAAAACACCCGTCCCAGGACGATGATGAAGGGAGAAAGGGTGACCCATTTTCCAAAGAGCCCAGCCAATCCGAACAGAAGGACGGCAAGATGGATCTCAGCGAGGCTTCTCTGCTTATTCATGATTCATACCCAGTCAAAATTGGCCTTATCCTCTATATGTCTTGATGCTGAGCTTATCTCTATCTCCGTGACAGTTAATTATTGAGGTGTAATCTGCTAAGGCGCCGGTTCCCCTCCATCCTAAGCCCATGGTGGAGGGTGGGAGGGCCTTGGCTTGGATGGAGGGGAACCGGCGCCACACTTCTATTAGGTCAGATGTTTCCCTCATCACGGAAATAGAGATGCCTGCGTCTCCAAAATATTTTTTTGAATTAGGAGAATATTGTGATATTATATTCTTTAAAAAAGGAATTCAATTTCCTGACCTGATTTTAAACACCTGTCGAAAATGAACTATTTGATTTATGCCCGCAAGTACAG
>JAOUKO010000441.1 GCA_029882525.1 Candidatus Aminicenantota bacterium
GACCTCTGGGTGGTCTCCGCTAGTGGAGGAAAAGCGATACGCTTGACAGATCATGTCGCCTATGACCGGGAGCCGGTCTGGTCACCTGACGGGCAATGGCTGGCCTTCACCTCGAACCGTGAAGGAAACAACGATGTGTACATCATGAAGGCAGAAGGAGGCATGCCCAAGCAGCTCACTTTTCACAGCGGCAATGATGTGGCCACTGATTTCACCCCTGACGGCAAGTGGGTAGTGTTCACCTCGAGCCGGTCCTCTTCATCCAGTATCTTCAAGATAAGCGTAAACGGCGGCAACGCCCTTCCTCTGCTGGATACCTATTGGAGCTGGCCGTATAAAGCCAAGATCGGCCCTGAAGGGAAGACCGTCCTTTTTTCATTTGGCATGGAGAATGACTCCTGGTGGCGCCGGGGCTACCGCGGGTCGAACACAGCGAAGATCTGGATAAAAGGCCTCTCCGAAACCAAGGCTCAGCTTGTTTTTGGTGACGAAAGCAACTGCTTTTGGCCGGAATGGAGCGCTGACGGCAGAAGCATCTATTTTGTCAGCGACAGGCAGTTCAACAACAAGAATATCTGGAGCGTCGCACCTGATGGTTCTGGCTTGAAACCTGTCACCACATTCCGCCAGGAAGATGTCAAATGGCTTTCGGTGGCAAGTCGAGCGCCTCTGGCAGCCTATGAGCGGGAGTTCGGTATCTGGATCACTGACCTGAAAACAGGGGATTCTCGCCGTATCCCGGTCGAGGCACCGGCAGAGACCAAGGAAAACCGCTTCTTTTTCGTGAACAATGCCTCTGTCAGTGAATACCGGCTTTCTCCGGACGGTAAAAAGATCGCGGCTGCAGTGCGTGGAGATATATTTGTGCTCTCCACCGAAGGCGGCTATGCCCGCAACATCACCGACACTCCCTGGCGGGAGAGAGACATTGACTGGGATAAAGAGAGTAAAAACATAGTCTATGTATGCGACGTGGATGCCAATCCCGACCTATACCTGATCTCCGCACTCGGCAATGAAAAACCCAAGCGTTTGACAGAGAGCGAGGAGGATGAGCTTTCGCCGCGGTTTTCTCCGGACGGAAAGTGGATCGCTTACTACAGGGGAAAGCGTCAGATCCGCCTGATGCAGCCCGATGGAAAAGAGGACCGCTTGCTCATCGAAGCTGATTTTGGCGGCCGGTTTGCGGACGTATACGCATGGTCTCCTGACTCACGGTTCATTGCTGCAGTTCCCCAGACAAACGGGAATTCAGACATTTTTGCTGTGGATGTAGAGTCAGGAAAAAAGTTTCTATTAACGAACACCGCCTATGAGGAAAGTGACCCGCTCTGGTCTTCGGATGGGAAATTCATTCTTTTTGGCTCGAATCGATTCGGGCACAGCTTTCCTGAATTCACCGGAAAATGGGATATCTACCAGGTCCACCTCGAGCCGAAAAAGCCGGAGTTCAAAGAGGATGAGTTCGAGAAGCTGTTCGAGACCAAAGAAAAGGAGGAGAAAGAAAAACCAGATAAAAAAGAGGACAAGAAGAAAGTGGAAGTTAAGTTGGACCTCAAGGACCTTGACCGACAGACCGAGACTGTCACAAATACACTGGGGAACGACAGTTCGTTTATCCCCTCACCCAAAGACAACGAGACGGTTTATTTCCGGTCCAACATCGACGGCAAGTATCACCTCTGGAAGACAAGCTTGAAAGAAAAAGAGCGTGGAGAATATGAACCTTTTATGCCACAGATCGAGTATCCTGGCTCACTCCAGTTCGATGAGGATGGAAAATTCCTTTACTATTTGAGCCGGGGAAGGATCGGCCAGATAGATGTCAACAGCAAGAAGAGCAAAACTATCTCCTTCGACACCAAGATCCGGGTGGATAAGACAGCCGATTATGAGCAGGTCTTAGGAGAGCTTTATTATACACTGCAGCACTATTTTTATGATTCTGAGCATCACAAAGTGAACTGGAAAAAGCTCTACGAGCATTACAGGCCTGTGCTCCAGCAGGTGCGGGAGGATCAGGATTTTTATGATTATGCCAATGAGATGATCGGCCATCTGAATTCTTCCCATACAGGTATTAGTGGGCCAAGAGGAATGAGGACTGAAGAGCCGAGCGCTCATGTGGGAGCAGAGTGGGAATTCACGGATAAAAAGATCATCCTCAAGCGAATCATCAAGAACGGACCCCTGTTTGACCAGAAGGGAAGCGTGGCTGTGGGTGATGAACTGGTAGCCGTCAACGGAAAAACTG
>JAOUKO010000106.1 GCA_029882525.1 Candidatus Aminicenantota bacterium
ATGAGATTCGGTTTAGGCAGCGGGAGAGAGCACACTCTGGAAGAAGTCGGGCAGCAATTCCGGGTGACGCGAGAGAGAGTCAGACAGATCGAATCGAACGCGTTGAGAAAGCTGCGAAACTCCGGTTCCAGCCATCAACTCAGGTCATTTATCGACAGGTCATAGCCGATTCAGCCTTCAATTCTCCTTTTCGCATTCGATTATCTTATTCTTGAATTCCTCCCAGGTATAAGCTTTGGGTGCATTGTAAAGGTAGTGCCCCAATCCGATCGAATACGCGACTTTTTTCAGAGCCTCCTTTTCCTCTTCAGACATATCTCCCTGGGGGCAGAACCAAACTGCAAATTTTCTCTTCATATCATGGTAAATCAGGTTTATGGATACAAATGACGTCTTCCTGCAGTCAGAACAAACAAAATTATTGATATTATCAGTGAGTATTTTCTCTTTGAGCTCAGGGTCAATGGTCACATTCACGGATGTGTAGACAGAGACAACCTGGCCAAAACCACAATAAGGGCATAGGATGTTAACCTCGATCGACCTGCTCATCAATAACCAACATAAATGATTGCGACCCCAGAATCCTAAAAAATGGACCGGGCGCCATTCAAATTATTTCATCCTTCTAAAGGAGAGGTCAATAGCCATTCCACAGATTTTGTCGAGATCTATGGGCAAAATGAGGAGTAATAAAATTGGGGACTGTCCCCAATTATTCTACTATTCAATCTTCTTGGCTTCGGTGGATTGTCCGCGCTGGTTCAGGACCAGCCCGGTCACTTTGCCCGCAGAATCCTTGGCAAAACGGATCAAGATATAGGGATCTGTGGAGAAGAACACCGTCAATCCCTGAGCGTAAAATTTGGTGGGAACCTGGCCAGTGGGCGTGATGACCAGGTAATAGTCTTCATGGGCCACATCAAGGATATAATCCGGATTGACCTCGTATTTGCCCACATACTGAGGGTAGATCGAAGCGTCAAGCCTGTAGAGTGTCTTGACCTCCGGCTGAAAATGGGGCCACTCATAGACAGCGGATATGCCGCGTAGAATCTCGTGGATGATATAGTAGCCATTCTCACTGTTGGTCATGACCACTGCCCCCTCGCCCCTAACAGGATATCCGACCAGGATACACTCATACCCCTTATTGCTGCCCCACATGTGGAAAAATAGGCTGTCGCCCGCATCCTCTACGTACAAGCCAAGACCATGAATTCCATCCTCAGGGGTCAACATGGCCTGGGCCAATGCCGGAGAGACGACCTTCTGAGACTCTCCTCTGGCTGTTTTCATGACTTTGATCACGAAGAGAGCAAGGTCAGATGGAGTCGACCAGAGCCCTGAAGCGGCTGCCGCAGGATAGCGGTACCATCCTCCTTCAACCGGCGCACCCTCGCGCGTATGCCCAGATACCGCTTTCTCTTCCACTACAGAAGGCAAGGGACATTCGAATGTGCTGTTTCGCATCCCAAGAGGCTGAAGCACCGCCTCATCCACGATCTCGGGAAAAGTCTTCCCTTCAAGGTCTTCCAGCAGCTGCTGCAAGACCGCATAACCTGCATCGGATTGTGAATACGTGGCGCCAGGCTGGCCTGCAAGATGGACACCGGGAGGCAAAGAAGGCTTCTCTCCATCCAAAATCATCCTCAGTGACGGCAAGTCTTCGGACTGGGGATAGCCGTTTAGCTTTGCGGGTATGAATAAAGCGCTGTGGTTCAATATTCTTCGCAAGGTGACCTTGTTCCTCTGGGTGAGCGGGCTTTCAGGGACCTTCCAGGACTTCAGGACAGTATTCACGTCAGAATCCAGAGAAAGTCGCCCTTTCTCGACAAAATGAAGCGCAGTCAGAGCGGCCACAGGCTGACTGAGCGCAGCCGCCTGAAAAAGGGAATTGCTCAATACGGGATCAGAGAACCTGGCATTTCTGGCTCCATACGCTTTAGCCCAGTCGATCTTGTTTTTATAGATTGCAGCGATGCTGACTCCAGGAACCCTGTAGTACTGCATCCTTTCGGCAAGCTTCATCTTCTCCGGCTCAAGGCCTTTAAAGACGGCAGCTTTGAGCAAGCCATTCTCGACGGATTTCATTCTCTGGCGCATACGTGATTTGGGAGTTTCACAGGCCGCCATGATAAAAATCAGATAAAGTATCAGCGAGGCGACGAAGAGACGAGATAAACTCCGGAGGCGGGAATGCGGAGTAAATTGTTTTTGAAGATGTATTATGCTGACCATTTTTCTTTCCTTATTATTTGATTTATGAATCAAGAAGCATCAAATAATTGGGGACTGTCCCCAATTATTACACAACTGTTCGATGAAAGTCCTTCTTATGCTTATACCAAACGCGGATTTCCCTGTCAAAAAATTGGGGACTGTCCCCAATTATTCCAAAAAAGGCCAGGCCCCTTTTCCTTGCTTTTCCTTGGGAATCGTTTCTTTTTTTTGTATAATCGGGATTCAAATATTTACCAGGGTGTTATCTTGGAAAGCGTTCCGTAATGAAAAAATTCGGCGAGTTCATCCTCAAACATAAAATAATCCTGATCATGGCCATAATAGCTGTAACCGTCTTCTTCTCTCTGCATCTGCCCGAATTGAAAATGGAAGACGACGAGACAACCTGGTTTCCGAGCGGAGATCCTGTCCTGGAAGCGTATGACGAGCTCGAAGAAACCTTTACCGGAAGCGAATTCGTTGTGGTCGCCTACGAAACTGAGAATTTCTTTAGCGCGGCAGAAATTGAATATCTTTCTGCCCTATCCGAGAAATTAGAGGAAATTCCTCATGTGACCGATGTGACAAGCCTGACCGCTGTAGAAGACATCGTCGGAACCGAGGCGGGCCTTGAGATCAACCCACTCATAGAAGAGACTCCGGAGACAAAGGCAGAATTTTCATACCTGGAATACAGGATTGCCCTGAATCCCTTCTTTAAAGGGAATTTAATCTCGACTAACGGGAAAACCATAGGGATAGTCCTAGCCATCGACCTGCCCGATGAAGAAGAGACCACTGTCAGCGAGGCAGCCGAAGAAATTGCCGTCAACATCAAGAATCTCCTGGCTAAAGAGCAGGAACTGACTGGCAGAGCCTTCTACCTTGGAGGCAGCATAATCTCAGATGCCGAGATCCAGCTGATCATGCAGAGAGACATGAGCCTGTTCTTTCCCCTATCCATGCTTCTTACCGGACTGGTACTGCTCATTATTTTCAAAAGCCTGTCCTCCATCATTTTCCCGATTCTCACTGTGTTTCTCTCGCTGACCTGGACACTCGGGCTCAAGGGAGTGGTCGACTCGCCGATCACTCCAGTTTCCACCACGCTTTTCGCCCTGCTGACAGTCATCGGAATAGCCAACTCTGTCCACCTGATATCTCACTACCGCTCAGAGCTGCCCACCCATAAAGATAAAAAACAGGCTCTCCTTGAATCCTACCGGCGAGCAGGAAAACCGTGTCTCTTTACTTCACTTACCACAGCAGTCGGGTTTGGTTCCTTGATCGTCAGCGGCATCCCGGCCATCAGAAGCCTGGGCATCTTCGCCAGCTTCGGAATAATGAGCGCTTTCATCCTCTCTATGATCCTGGTTCCGGTGGGCTCATTGATCGCTAAGATCAAGCCCAAACCTGCAGAAAACAGCCAAAACACAAAGAACCTGATGGGAAGCATCGCAGCGTTCAACCTCAGGCATCCTCAATGGATACTTCTTGCCGGATTGCTCATTGTTGCGGTCATGGGAATCGGCATCACCAGAATTCGCGTTGAGCCTTCGATGCTGGAATATCTCAAAAAGAACACACGACTCAGGCACGACGCAGAATTTCTGGATGAACAGCTGAGCGGGATATCCAGCATCGAGGTCATGCTCAGCGGGGAACCGGATTCTTTCAAGGAACCCGAGGTGTTAAAAAAGATGGAACGTCTTCAGGAAATGGCTGAAGACCATCCCAATGTTCCGGTGTCCTATTCCATCGTGACCTTCCTTAAGCTCATCAACCAAGCGCTCAACAGCGACCAGCCAGAATACTTCCGCCTTCCGGAGACAAGGGAAGCCGTAGCCCAGAGCCTTCTCCTCTATGAAATGTCCGGCGGCACAGAAATCGAGGACTTCGCCACCATCAATTACGACATGGTCCGGATATCCCTGAGGACACACCAGATGAAGGAAGAAGAAAGGAAAAAGCTGATCGAGAGAATCAACGAGTATACGGATAAAAACTTCAGCCAGTTCAAGGTGGATATCACCGGGTTCGACAGCCTGGTCCATAAAGTCACCGAGCGCATTACGTTGACTCAGATCCAAAGCTTCGGCCTGGCATTGCTGGTCATACTGTTATTGATGTTTCTTCTGTTCGGGTTCAAAGGAGGCTTACTCAGCATCGTGCCCAATGTCTTCCCGATCGTGTTCGTGCTGGGCTTGATGGGTTACGCCGGGTTCAACCTCAACATTGCGACTGCCATAATCGCCTCCATCGCAATCGGGATCGTGGTCGATGACACCATCCATTATTTCACCCATTTCAAACACGAATTCAAGGAATGCGGGGAAAGAAGAACCGCAATGCGGAAGGCGCTTCAAAAAGTCGGGCCTGCGTTGTGCTTCACGTCGATCATTCTGTCACTGGGATTCTTGATCTTTCTCCTCTCTGAAACCAGCATCCTCCTTGACTTCGGGATACTGGCCAGCCTCACCGTCATCATGGCACTTCTCGGGGACCTGTTTGTCGGCCCGATTTTGTTGGTCAAGTTCAACGTTTTCAAGAAATAACTACTCCCTTTTTGACTAACTGCCTGAGCTGTGCTAAAAACTTTACCAGAGGAAAAGTAATTCATAAGGTATATAATTTTCGGCAATAGTTAGAATGAAAAAGCCTAAAAAGCATGAAGGGATTATGAGAACACCCTGGAGAAAGCGTTATATCATCCTCTTCTTGATCCTGGCGCTTTCTGCCTGCAAGACTATCCAGGTCGCCCGAGCTCCCAAGCCAGGAATCCCCAAACAAGAGCTGAAGCGGCTGGGATTTGCAATTCAGGCCGGGGCTTTCTCAAACGTGGACAACGCTGTCAGGCTGACCCGCTCCCTGAACAGGAGAGGACTAAAAGCCTACTACTTCCTCCATTCTTCCGGCCTCTACAAGGTCCGGTTCGGCGATTACCGCACCCGGCAGGCAGCAGAAAAAAAAGCCAAAAGTCTCGTTAGGGCAAGAATAATAGAAGAGTACTACATCGTTAGCCCTGAGGAGTATGCGTTTGCCAAAACGAAGCAATACGGAAAGCAGTACCTCCGGGATGAGATCGTGGCCACTGCGAGAAGATTCCTCGGCATACCTTATTCATGGGGAGGATCTTCACCGCACCAAGGATTTGACTGCAGCGGCCTGACCATGACGGTCTACAAACTCAACGGCCTGAACCTCCCTCATTCCTCCAGAGGACAGTATAAAACCGGAATCTCCATCAATAAAAACCGGTTGCGGAAAGGAGACCTTGTTTTCTTTGCGACAAAAAGGAGAAGAAGGGTGACCCATGTCGGCATCTACATAGGCAATGACAAATTCATCCACGCTCCGGGAAGCCACAAGCATGTCCGCACAGACTCCCTATCCAACTCTTATTTTGAAACACGCTACATGGGGGCAAAAACCTATCTGAGATAAAAAAAGAACAAAAAGCTTATCCCCTTTTTTACTGTTACCGCTCCCCCTTATTTCAAGGCTTTTTCAAAGCGTCATTATGCGGTCCAACCACACGAAGGATAATTTCGCTCTCTTCTCCAAACTCAAAAGTGAATCTGTACGAATCATTTACTCTTGCTTCAAAAATAGACCTGGTTCCTTTTATCTTTTTTACTCTCAATGAGGGATTTCTTGGATCGGAAAGGAGGAGTTTCAGTTGTTTCTTTAACTTTTCCCTTATCTTCTGATCTAAATCAAGAACGCTTTTTTTGAACCTTTCTGTTCTTGTCAGCCTTAAGGCTTTCTTCCATTTCATCAAACAGTTCCTCTACAGAATTAAAAGTCTTAACTCTCCCGTTGCGGATATCCTTCTCAGCCTCTGCTTCGAGCTTCTGCCAGCGCTCTGTCCAAAACCAGTTCTGGTCCTTGTCTATTATTCTCTGAGGCACCAACACAACTGTATTGTCAACGATTTTTACCAAAACAATGCTCCCTTTCTTCAAATCCAGGCTCTTCCTTATGAATGCCGGAAGGGTCACCTGCCCCTTTTCTCTTACCTTGACCAATTCTTCCATCTTTGTCTCCTGAAAAAATTGTCTTATTCCTACTTTCTAACTTTTCTACTTTCACACTAATGATATTTCCTCGTGCTCAAAATGTCAAGTCATCTTCAGGGACAGTCCAAAATTTGAAGACGGTTTGAATTCCTCTTTTTCTCAGCTTGTGAGATGGAAATCTTAAGGATTGAATCTCTTAAAAAATTACCTGGTGAACATGCTCAACACTTATGGAATGTCATTGCGGGCGTAGCGCGGCAATCTGACATAAAGAATTTTCATTGCGAAAAATGATGTGCCAGGCAGTTTTATAGAGTATAATGGCTTTTTTTTAATTTATTTTTCTTGAAACTTAATTATGTATTTATCCTTATATCACAATGAGTAACACACTGGAGATTCATAAATAAGATGAAAGAATTGCGAAACAATTCCTATTATCTTTGAATTGACATACGCTTTTAATGAGCAAAAGAGTTCGATAACTTGCAAGATTAAAATAATATTATAAAGAATGGCGTGTGCATTTTAATATGAAATTTAAATTTAAAATGCTTATACTCATCGTGGATTGATGGACATTTTAAAAGGGAGGCAATTTTTCTAAACTTTCGCCTGAGATGAATCGTATTTATTAAGATAATCGTTTATAAAAGAGAGCGAAATTATCATCTATGAATATCGATACTCTTGAGCTTTTATCAGACAGAATCAACCCGTATTTCATCTTAACCAGTAAAGGAGGACATCCATGATACGTAAAAAACTGATGGTCGCCGTTTTATGTCTGCTTTTCTTCCAAGTTTTATTCGCCCAGGCTCCGGGTGAGATCAGCTACAAGGACGAATCGGTCATGCCCGCGGGCAAAGAAGGAGAACGAATCCGCGCCTTGATCGCCACCGTGAATTCAAACGACCCAGCTCAAATCCGTCGTTTTGTAGAAGAAGCCTTGACTGAAGAATTCCAAAAAATCGCACCGATGGAAGAACACATCAATGTGGTTCTCGACTTTCTCCGCGAAACAGGAGGAGTCGATTTTCACAGCATCCGCACCTATGTCCCTGAACGCAAGGGAGATACTGTCGTAATCCTCAAAGACCGCCTCTTTGAAAGCTGGCGGGCTTTTGTCATAAGGTTCGACGGATCAGAGAATTATCTCATTGCCGGCCTTCAATTCAACGTAGCGCGCACTCCCTCGAACGTGAAGGAGTCCGCCCTCTCCGAAAAGCAGTTCCTCCAGACGATCAAAGACCTGCTTCCCCGGCTTTGCGAGAAAGAAGTATTTTCAGGAAGCCTGCTCATTGCCAAAGGCGACAAAGTGCTTCTGGAATACGCCTGCGGCGAGGCCAGCAAAAGCTTCCACGTCCCCAACACTATCGAGACAAAACTCAATCTGGGTTCGATGAACAAGATGTTCACGGCCACCTCCATCGCCCAGCTCGCCGAGAAAGGCCTGCTCACCTACCAGGACCCGATCAGCAAGTATGTGGATGAATCCTGGCTTCCCAAAGAGATCACTTCCAAGATCACCATACACCACTTATTGACGCACTCATCAGGGCTGGGCAGCTACTTCAACGAGACTTTCATGAACAGCTCACGAGCTCTTTACCGCAAACTGGACGATTATAAACCCTTGGTCAAAGACGAAAAGCCGGCCTTCGAACCCGGGCTGCGTTTCAGCTACAGCAATACCGGGATGTTTCTCCTGGGTGTCGTGATCGAGAAAGTTACCGGCCAGAGCTATTTCGACTACATCCGTGAAAACCTATATAAGCCGGCCGGGATGATGAACACCGATTGTTACGAGATGGATTATCCTGTCGAAAACCTGGCCATCGGCTACAGCCCCGACCGCAAAAGCCCATACGGCTGGCAAAATAATCTCTATCAGCACGTCATCAAAGGAGGACCTGCTGGAGGCGGGTTCTCCACGGTGCGCGATCTCCACCGGTTTGCTCTTGCCCTCCTCGGAGGAAAACTTGTTTCTGCTGATTCTCTGAAAGTCCTTTGGAAAGACTACCTCGGAGCAAATTATGGCTACGGCTTCCGGGTTGCAGAGGGACCGAACGGCAAGGTCGTCGGCCACAGCGGAGGATTCCCCGGCATAAACGGCAACCTGGATATCTTCCTCGATAAAGGATATATTGTGGCAGTTCTTTCCAACTACGACCGGGGCGCAAGCCCGGTTGCCGATAAAATCAACCAGCTTTTAGCAAGAGTGAAGTAAAGAATCGCTAGATCCTGGCTGATGTTTGAGTTGAAATTCGCGGCATAAAACGAGGGCTTGTCCCCTTTTCTATTATTTAATTCTTTAAGAGATCGCCGTGTATCGCCTGGTTGACATCATGAAAGAAAAAAGGACAGGCAACTTTTAAAAAGTAGCCTGTCCTTCTTCTTTACTTCTTTATCTAAATTCTATTTATCAATTTCCACTGTCCAAGACTTATCGTCTTTATCCTTATCTTTATCTTTCGGATTAAAACGGACAGTCACAGTGAAGGTGATCGCATATGTTTTCCCCTTGTATTCAGGGAGTTCGTATTTCCATTGCTTGACGGCATCGATAACTGCCTCATTCAGAAGCTCGTGGGAGCCCTTCAAGACCTTAACCTTTACGACGTTTCCTTCTTTGTCCGTCGTTCCTTCAACAACAACTTCCCCATAGATATTTTTTTTCTTGGCTTCCTCCGGAAATTCAGGCTTGACTTTGACCACCAGTACAGGCTTCACCTCGACCGCGACTTTCCCGGCTGCATCGACTTTGAAATCACGTTTTAAATCCACGCTGATTTCCGGAGCCACATCTACATGCACT
>JAOUKO010000442.1 GCA_029882525.1 Candidatus Aminicenantota bacterium
GATCCAAGGGGGTATGCCCCCTTGGTCGCAGGGCGTGGGTTCATGCCCCGCCCGAGAAGGGGAGGCAGCGAGCGGAAGCGAGCGTTGGAAGGGGGAAGTCAGTTCCCCCTCCAAGTTGACTTTTGAAGGAGGGTAAATGAAAAAACAATCCAGGTTTGTTCTCATAGTCATCTTATTCATATTATTAACTGCTTCCAGCCATAGACTCCTGGCCGTCGCTGAAGACAGCCAATCTTCCTTGGCTGAGGCGATAAAAAAGTTTGAAGTATACATGGAAGAACGGATGGCCCTGGATAAAGTTCCGGGATTGTCAGTGGGCTTTATAAAAAGCGATTTCACCTGGGCCAAGGGCTTCGGCTATTCTGACCTGGAAAACGATGTTCCAGCCAAGCCGGAAAGCGCCTACCGGCTGGCATCCATCACCAAAACCTTAACAGCCATTTCCGTGCTTCAATTGGTCGAGGCAGGAAAGATCGACCTCGACGCCGAAGTTCAGGCCTATGTGCCCTATTTCCCTAAGAAAAAATGGCCGGTAACGGTTCGCCTCCTGCTGGGGCATCTGGGAGGGATCAGCCACTATAAAAATTACGATGTCGAAGGCCGCATCAAAGAACATAAGAACACCTCAGAAGCCCTGGCCATATTCCAGGATTTTGACCTGGTCGCAGAGCCGGGAACAAAGTACAGCTATTCCAGTTACGGCTATAATCTTTTGGGAGCTGTGATCGAAGGCGCCTCCGGAGAATCCTACGGAGACTACATCGGAAAGAATATCTTCAAGCCACTCGGCATGGCCAACTCTCGATTGGATGACCCTGTCGATCTTATCTCCAACCGGGTCAGGGGATACCGCCTTATCAACGGCACAATCAAGAACTCTGAGTACGTGGATGTCTCCAGCCGTTTTGCGGGCGGGGGAACCCGCTCCACGGTGGTCGACCTCCTCAAGTACGCGAACGGGATAATGGATAGGAAACTCCTCAAGGAAGAGACCTTGAACCTGATGTTCACCTCCATGGCAAACCGGGAGGGACGGTTCACAGGATACGGCATGGGATGGGGTGTCCGTCCCTGGAGAGGCCACTTCCAGGTCAGCCACGGCGGCTCCCAACCCGAGACCCGGACTCACATCCTCATCTTCCCGACCGAGAGATTTGCCATCGCCATCGCCTCCAACCGGGAAGGGCTCAATCTCATGCCTTACGTTTCGAGACTGGCCGAGCTGGTTCTCGGCGAGGACCTGGACAGCTCGGTGTACGTTAGGGATGAATCCGGGCAGATCATCTATGACTGCTGCGCGAATGTCTTTTCCTACGGGATGAGCCAGTATGACTGGCAGGGAAAGGAGACCTCAGAGGACGAAAAAGAGCTGGCAGAAGCTTTCTCCTATTTCAACAGTCACTTGAAAAAGGCTTATATCGAGAAGAACATTAAAGAAGCAAAAAAGACGATCGAAGACGGTTTTCACCCTGTTTTGAATCAATCATTTATCAAAATCGGCACCCATATGGCCTCAACCTTGAAAAAAAACCTGGGGGAGGAGCCATTCCGCGGATATTACAGGCGGGGACCGCTCGCCTTTTTCAGTGATTACATCCGAATCAGCAGCCAGTGGCCCGCCGACAGGGATAAATTCAAATTCAGCCAAGACTTCTCCCGGCTGGTCAGTGACTGGAAAAACGACTGGGCAGCAGTCTATCCGGATTTTGTCCGCGACCTCCTCATCACCACCAAGACCGATTTTGATGAATTGGGCGCCAGGTTGAAGAGGATATTCTCCAGAGCCAAGCTCTATCCGGATTTCACCAGGGATATGGAAGAAGTGGGGCTCTTTTTTCTGGAGAAGGATGAAGGAGATAAATCTCTTGCAGTCTTCAAATCATGCTATGATCTCTATCCCAAATCCCCCGCCTCTTCCAGCAACCTGGCAGCAGCCCTAATGTGGAAAGGCAATAAAGAAGAGGCCCGGGACTATTTTAAAAAAGCCTTTGCCCTGGATCCTGACCACCCCAGTGTAAGCCTGGATCGCTTTGAGTGGATCTCCCGCCAGCTGGAAAGAGCCAAAAAGACCGATGCCATCTTCTCTCTGGCAGACATCGCCCTGGAACTCTACCCCAAGGATGCCGGACTCCATCTGGAAATCGGGAATATCTACCTGAAGGCCGGCCAAGAGGAAAAAGCGCAAGTCCTCTACAGAAAAGCTTTGAAGCTCGACCCCAAGCTCAAAGAAGCGAAAAAGAAGCTGAAAG
>JAOUKO010000107.1 GCA_029882525.1 Candidatus Aminicenantota bacterium
TTACGATTCTTGTCTGCCGGCAGTTTTCCGGAGAGATTCCGAGCATATCTCCCTTCTCCAGATAAGCCAGGCCGGAGCAGCGGGCGCATAAGAAACTATCCCTGCAGCCGATGCAGGCCTTGAATTTATCCCCCCGGAGGGAACGGAAAAAAGAAAGCCTTTCCGAGTTTTTCAGAATGTCTTTGAGGCTTTCTTTTCTCAAGTCGCCCGCCTCCCAGGGAAAAGCGAGACAAGGATAGACTCTGCCCTGGTTGTTGATGCTGATATCGGTCCTTCCTGCCTGACAGATCAAGAAATCTTTTTTTATATCTGCGCAGGGCAGGATTCTCAAGTCAGGGGAAAGGATTTGCCTGTAATACACGGACAATTCTTCGTCGTTGAGGCGGTGTTTTAAAGGTTCCTGGCCTGAGTCGTTTCTGGGGTAGAGGAGGGGAGTGGTGGCCAGCTGGGCCCCTATTTTTTCAACCAGCTCCTTTATGTTTTTCAGCTCACAAAGGTTCTCTTTGACTATAGTGCTCATCAGGAAGACATTTATATCCCTTTCCCTGAGAAACCTGACTCCTGACATTGTTTTTTCCAAAGAGCCCTTGACTTGAGTTATCCCGTCGTGCACTTCTGGAGTCGCTCCCAGGAGGCTGATATCCACCCGGTAGAGGTTGAGCCGGGCTAAATCATCAGCCGCTTTTTTATCAATCAGAGTCCCGTTTGTCTTCAAGTTTAGGGCAAAGCCCAGGCTATGGGCGTGCTGAGCGATGTCCCAGAAATCCTGGCGGAGGAGTGGTTCCCCTCCGGTCAAGCAGAGGAAGAGCGAACCGAGCGAAGCCAGCTGGTCGAGATAGCCTTTTATTTCTTCAGTGGACAGTTCATCTTGTTGAGAATGTTCGAGATAGCAGAATTTGCAGCGCAGGTTGCAGCGGGAAGTCAGCTCGATGGAAGAGAAGAAGGGAATGTGCTTCTCTTCTAGCTTTCTTGAAAATTCTTCTGATAGCATTGGTTGAATTCCTCGTATTCTTTTTTGTTCGGTGTCTGGAACGGAACGATCCTGAATTTCACTCCCAGCTTTTCAGCCAGCTCTCTTATCTCCGGAATCTCTTGCTGGTTTTCCTCGAGTTGAGTCGTGGACAGGATGACATCCAGGTCATTCTCTTTTAAAATTCTCAGTCCTGAGATTGTCCTCTCAAAGGAGCCTTCAACACCCGTGAGATGGTCATGTGTCTGTTTATTGCCTCCCAAAACTGTGACAAAAACGTGCAGGAAGTTCAGACTCTTTAATTTTTCTCCTATCTCGGGAGTGATGAGAGTGCCGTTGGTGTGAAGGATAAGAGCAAATGTTTTCTTCAGCGCGTAGGAAGAGACCTTCCAGAAGTCTTGATGCGCCAAAGGCTCTCCGCCCGTCAAATGAAGAAAAAGAGTGCCGTTCTTGGCGAGTCTGTCGAGATGCTTTTTTACATCGCTAAAGGAAAGAGTTTCGTCTTGAGGCAAGTAGGGACGGCAGTGGCGACAAAGGAGATTGCAGTTCCAGGTCAGGATCAACGGCTCATGAAGCCTGGAGAGGTCAAAATCCTCCGGCAAAATTTTTCTCCTTCTGTTTAGTCGCTTTTTATCTGATTCTATGAGGTTATCGATCTCTCTATCTATCCGGACATTGAGCGGGAATTCAAGCTCATAACAGGGAATCTCCCTCGTTAATTCTGCGACTCCTGCTATGACCTTTCCCACAAGCTCTGGATGCATCGTGGAAAAAAGACAATTCCTGAGGAGTCTCTTGGCTGCTTCCCCTTGTTTAAGTCTCTTAAAGGCGACCAGTTTTCCTTTTTTCGGGAAAAATATATATTGAAGCTTTTTCTTTTTGTTCAAGGCGTTTTGGTAGGGAATGCTCCACACATAAAAAGAATTTCCCACCTTCTTGACTGCAGTCCATTCTTCGGTTTGAGGACAAAAATCAGATAATTGCTTGAGGATTGTGCTTTTTCCGGCATTGGCAGGGCCGGGAAAGATAAAGCCATGTCCGTTTTTATACGCTGCGCTGGCATGAAGGATGATTCCCCCCGACTTTTCGATGAAGAGAGCAAAATAGAGCAGGACCGAGTGAAGGAGTTTATACCGGTCCTCGAAGCCGGAGATGCAGCAGTTTCTCCTTTCCAGGTCAATATGGCCGAGAGAGATCTCTGGGTTTTTTTCTAAGAAAAAATAAAATTTTCCTTCCTTGAAAACCAATCGGGGCAATGACTGGTTAGAGGAAGAGGGAAGTTTTCCTTTGATTTCAATCGTGAGATTTTTTTTCTTCTGGTCGGACAGGAAATCAATGAACTTTGATCTTAAAAAGGAAAATGCTTCGAAGTCTTCTGTTCGTATTTCAGCGCACAACCCGGCAATCTTGACTTTCAGGGATTTATTCATTTTGATTTAATCTTTTTTTTCTCCGGCGGATCGACCGCAATGATTATTTTTTTATCTGCCAGCGCTTTTAAAAATTCCAGGGTATCTTTTTCCGCCTCCTCTCTTTTTACCTCAAAGGAGTCATGGATGTGTTTTATGATATCAGATAATTTCCTTTGGCCGTCGATAGCCTGCCAGATTTCCGTGGCCACTTCGTTGAGATGACTCACTTCCCCTGAATCGACTTTGACTAAGATTGCCTCTCCTTCGATCACGCGCCAGGGCACCTTGTCATTTTTTTTAAAGATAGTCTCAAGGGACAGCATGATACCCTCCTTATCAGGGATAACGAAAGATGAGTTCGTAATCACTCGAGATTTTTTCATCTCCGACACTCACCCAGCAGTGGCCGGCCATCTTTTCGTTGTCTTTCTTGGCGGAGAAATTTACCCGGGCATCTATGCCGTACTGGCGGAGAAGGCTACAGAGAAGAAGGGATGAAGTCAGGCAGGAGTCCTTGAAGCCGAGACATCTGCGGAGATACAGGCATAAGTGGGCGTATTTAACGATTATCTCCTTTTCTTCTGCTTTACCGTTTTGCCTGGGATTGGCTAAGGAAATCAGTTGGCTTTTCGAAGAGAGTGAGATTTTTAGCGACGTGAAGAAGGTGCGGCTGAGTAGAGAAAGATTCCTGTAATAACCCAGCTTCCTGATTGTTTCTGTCCAAACCATTATCTTTCGAGATGAGCTTGAAAACCCGTTTATTTATAAATTCTATTTAAATATTGAAAAAAAAACAACTTCCCAGAGGCTTGACGTTGTCTATCTTGACCTGATTTTGCCCCATTTTGATATAATTTCTTGAAAAGCTTGACATTGGAAAAAGGGAGAAATATCATTCAAAGTGATTCAGGGAAATAAGGAGGTTAAAACCGTGGATAAAGCCGTTTCCGTTCTCATCGATTTATTCATCATTGTCGCCGCAATCGTCTTGATCATAGGGATCATTTCCAGGATGACACTCAACCCCATTCTCGGCATCGAAGCTCAGGCCTTTCTGCAGTTTGCCCAGGCCTTACTTCTATTTGCTATTGCGGGTGGAATCAGGCAGTTGTTGAGAAAGTAGAAGTTTAGCTAAGAGCGAAAAGCTGTTCTTTAAAAGTCGGCCATTTAAGTTGTGCTTTCCTTCCTGAAATTCCCTTTTTTTATTTTAGCTCGCCTCGCATATTTACACCTAAAGTCAAATGAGTCCGTTATATTTGTATCCCTTCTTATGACTCAAAAAAGACTTTCTTATTGAAGAGTTTTGTATATCGTATGCATAGTGGATTGGAAAGACTAAAAGGAAAAGAGTCTTTACTCAGACGAAAGATATTTAATGAAGATCGGGTTGGAGACGATAATCCTTCCCTTTTTATCTTTGACGTCCAAGCGATAGTATGTCTTCTTGCCCGGTTCAGAATACTCATCCTTGAAATGAATAGCCAGAGGGACTTTCCCTGAGAAGATTTTGAGAAGATTGCCCGACCGGATCAGCCTCACCGTTACCTCATTTCCATCCTCCGGTTTGGATTCAGAAATGTGAATATGAACTTCGGGAAGCCCTTTTAATATTAACTCCTCTCCCATGATTCCTTTGTGCAAGGTCTTTGAGTCGATGATCGAGAATTCTTCGAGCACCAGCCTGGGCAAGGCGACATCACCGCGGTAGGCGTACATCCTGCCCTTTCTTAACGCTCCTAATACAGCCTCCTTGGTTTTCTCTTCGACCAGGAAAAGAGTCGGGAAATTGCCCAGCTTCTCTCCGGCAGCACCCTCCCGGTGAAAGTCCGCTGAGGAGATTCCCCAGGCAGGCCTTTTTCTATAGCCGGAACAGTACTCCATCAAGACCTTGTCCCAGACATTTCCCGGTTCTGTAATCGTTACACTTTCTCCGTAGAGAGCAGCGAACCCGGTGTAATTTGCGGTCTCTCTGAGCAACTGAGGATAGGGCAGTGTATCCTTATAAACAAAGTCTATTTTCCCCTGGCCAGACTTTGTCTCAGGATGGTTCCAGAAGACCATCCCTTCTCTGGAATTCACATAATCGATTAAAACCTGGTAAGGCGAGCTCCCCTGGCAGCCGTGATACTGGTCAAAAGGTGAGCTCTTGAACGGGTGAGCGTTGATGATGAGGAGGAGAGAGAGGATAGAGATGGCGATTCCCGCATATCTCAGGATTCTCTTTCTGGTGGCAAGAAATATTCCGGCTGAAAGAGGAATGAGCAGGAGAAAAAGACCGGCGGAAATATTGGATGAGAGATACCTCACTGACAGTCCGTTGTGGAGTATCGGCAGCTCCTTGTAATCCTCCGGTTTTTCCAGGTCAATGATGATCAAATGCTTTTCCCAATCGCAGACAGTCAGGTTTTTCTTGAAGTAACGTCCTCTCCAGTAATAAAAAGGCGCGGATTCTGCACCGGCAATGAGGATCATCTCCGGATGCATTTCTGAAGCTGTTCGGATCATGTTTAGATAATTTTCCGGTCCATTCTTGTTGATAGAAGGCTGCTCGACTCTTTTTCTGAAGATATGCTGGAAGGGACGTATGCCATACTCCAGGACTTTCCGGTCGTGGTCATTGAGGAAGAGGACCGGGAATCCCCTTTTTTCAGCCAGCTCAATGATCTGCTCGACGGAGTGAGCTCCGTCGCTGTAATCGGTCCGGATGTCCATGAGCCCGGGGATTTGGAGGTACTCATCTGCCTGTACCGAACCACATAGGCATAGAGTTGTGCTCAAGACTATTAAAGTCAGGGTGGCTAATTTCTGGTGTTTCAGAGCTTTATCAGTCACAGCGCTCACTAAAGGACCAAAGCGGTCTTTCTTATCCAGGTTATCTTAACATTTTTTTGTGCTTAAGCAAGCTGTTGAAGGATGCAGACTTTCCTGCATTCGAAAAAAATTATTTTAAGGTATCGGCAGCTCAATGCATAATTCAGGGGGATAAGTTGACTTGCACGATTTAATTAAGTTATTATTAACACTAAAATAAGCAGAATGTTTTTCCTTAATAGAATATTAAAATGTATGAAGCCTACTGGGGCTTAAAAGAAAAGCCGTTCGAGAACACGCCAGACCCGAAATTCCTTTACTCTTCTCACGAGCATGTGGAAGCCTTGACTCGATTGATGTATACGATTGAGGAGCGTAAGGGAGCGGCGCTGCTCACGGGTGAATATGGCTGCGGAAAAACGGTCATCAGCCGCAGGATTTTCGAGACATTGCCCCCGGAAAAGTATGAAATAGCTCTGGTGACCAATCCTCTGTTGAGCCCGGCAGAGATCTTAAGAGAGATCTGCATTCAACTGGGTATCAAAACCTCCCCCAGCTGGCCCAAGACACAGCTGTTGCAGGAATTGAACGAACGACTTTATCATAATTTGAGAAGACATAAAGATACGGTGATCATCGTAGACGAAGCTCAATCGGTCAAAGACTCGAAGACTTTGGAGGAGCTGAGGCTTCTTCTCAATTTTCAGTTGAATGACCGGTTTCTTCTGACTCTGATTCTCATCGGTCAGCCGGAACTGCGGGAGATTATCGATAAATTCAGGCAGCTGAAACAGAGACTGGCCATAAGATATCACCTGAACCCGCTGAACAGTAAAGATACCAAAGAGTATATTCTTCATAGACTGCAAATTGCCGGGGCGAAGAATAGTATTTTTATGAGCACAGTGTATGACTCAATCTGGCAGAATTCCGGGGGAGTCCCGAGAGAGATCAACAGCATCTGCGACATGAGTTTGCTGCTGGGCTTCACCAAGAAAGCCAAAGTAATAAATCAGGACTTAGTCAAGAAAGCCATATCGGGGTTAGACCTTTAAGCCGATGATTAAATTGTCTGATATCTTGCGGAAAGCTCAGGAGTCCCAATCCAGAGAAAAACCTGGCCTGATTTCAGAAGTCATACAAGCGAAAGAGGCCATGGTGGACATGCATGCATCCAAAAAGTTATACGAGGATGCGGTCCTTGGGCTTAGAAAGATCATGGAAAATACTCTCCAGGGGAAAAAAGTGCAGGGAAAGAGAGTGTTCAGTATCGCGAAAAAAATAATCCAGCAGCTCCGAGTTGACAGGGATACATTGGTCTCTTTTATCAATATTTTCAGCTTTTTAGGCGAGACAGAGGATTATCTCTATTCCCATTCCATCAACGTCGGCATCTTAGCTTCGGGCATCGGCATGGCTCTTGAGTACGGTGAAAAGCAGCTTCTGGACCTGTGCGTCTCTGCTTTGCTCCATGATATAGGCTTGCTCAAGGTTCCGGAGAAAATAATCAAGAAGCCCGGGAAACTGGACAAAGATGAGTTTGCCCAGGTGATCAAACACACCTCCTATGGCCTGGAGCTTTTGCAAAATATCAGCGATTTGCCCGAGTCCGCACAGGAGGTCGTCTGCCAGCATCATGAGAGGATGGACGGAACCGGGTATCCAGAGAAAAAAAAGAGCATGGAGGTTTCCGAATCAGCAAAGATTGTGGCCATTGTTGAGGTTTACGAAGCCATGACCCATCCCCGGCCTTACCGCGGTGAAAAGACCATCCCTTACGAAGGCGTAAGGCAGGTTGTGCAGGAGGCAAAGAGTACTTTTGAGCCTCGATTGGTGAAAAAGTTTTTGAGCTTTATCACTCCCTATCCTCTGGGAAGTTTTGTTTTGTTGAACAACAATGAGATTGGCCGGGTGGTGAAGACTTATGAAGACCAGCCCTTGCGGCCTGTCATTGAAATATTTTTTAATTCAGAGGGTAAACCACCGGAAAATCCGAAAAGGATAGATCTGTCCAAGTCCCCTGTTTTGCACATCGAAAAGGCCGTTGATGAGAGCCGCCTCTGATTGTTTTTACTCATTTGAGAATAGTCTGTTTTTTACCCTTAAGATCTTAAAATCAGGCGCAAGGGAAATTCCTGTAATTCGACACGTCCTGCTCATAATTGAATCCGGCGCAGCTTTTTTTAACCAGTTGGACCATGAAGCAAGGCTAAAGGAATGAGGCACAGCCGATGATCATCGCCATCCATCAACCTCAGTACCTGCCCTGGCTGGGATATTTTGACAAGATCGAACAGAGCGATGTCTTCGTCTTCTTGGACAACGTTCAGTTTAAAAAGAACGAATGGCAGAACCGGAATAAAATCAAGACTTCCGGTGGCTGGCAGTGGCTGTCTGTACCTGTGATCCACAGCTTCGGACAAAAAATCTTTGAGGTGGAGATCAACAACACGGTTCAATGGGGCAGAAAGCATTTGAATGCGTTGGTCACCCACTATTCCAGGGCTCCTTTTTTCCAGGATCATATCGATTTTTTTGAGAAAGCCTATTCTCGGGAGTGGAGACATCTGGCCGAAATCAACATCCATCTGATCCATTATTTGACAGAAGCCTTGGGTATAAAAAATAAGAAATTCATCCTTGCCTCTCACCTGAGTGCAGGGGAAGGAAGCACGGAGCGGCTGGCTGATATCTGTCACCAGTTGAGCGGTGATGTCTATCTTTCGGGGAGGGATGGATCGAAATACCTGGATTTAGAGCTGTTCAAACAAGAAGGCATCCAGGTCACCTTTCAGGACTACAGGCACCCCCGGTATCCTCAGCTCTACGGAGACTTTGAGCCGTTTTTATCTGTCATAGATCTATTATTCAACTGTGGTCCGGAAAGCCTTTCAATCTTAAAGAAAGGAGAATAAAGTGAATATTTTAGCCTTAGGAGCCCATCCGGATGATATTGAATACGGCTGCGGCGGGACCTTCCTCAAATTCGCCAGGCAAGGAGTCAATATCTACTTCATGGTGTTGACCAAGGGAGAATTCGGCGGAGACCCGGGAGTGAGGCAGAAAGAACAGGAAGAGGCGATGAAATTGCTGGGAGTCAAGAAGATTTACTGGGGTGGTTGTGTAGATACGGAACTCCCCAACGAAAGGATTATCATCACCAAGATCGACGAGGTTATCGAAGAAGTCAAACCCGATGAGGTGTACGTCAACTATCTTGAAGATATCCACCAGGACCATCGCGCTTTAGCCGAGTGCGCGCTGGCCGCCACCCGGTATGTGAAGAGAGTATTTTTTTACGAGGATTACACATCCATCAACTTTGAGCCTGATATTTTTGTCGATATCGAGAATGTACTGGATGAAAAGCAGAAGTTGATTCAGGTCTATGCTTCCCAGGTGGCGAAATCCTACCCCACCAAATTGGACATGGCGGAAAGCATCAGGGCGATCGCCAATTTCCGCGGATTTCAAGGCAAGGTCAAGTACGCTGAAGGATTCAAGTCTTTCAGGTTTTTGCGCGATGTCTAACGAGGTCATCCCCCATTCCCGTCCCTCTATCACAGAGGAGGATATCAAGGCTGTGTCCTCTGTTTTAGAATCCGGCCAGATCGCTCAGGGACCTGTAGTCAGCGAATTCGAACAAAAATTCTCTGCTTATATCGGTAAAAAGAGCGCTGCGGCAGTAAGCTCCGGCACGGCTGCTCTCCACTTGGCCCTGAAAGCTATGGGAGTGAAGGAAGAGGATGAGGTCGTCATTCCCTCCTTTGTCTGCACTGCGGTCCTCAATGCGGTCATTCAGGCGGGTGCCAGACCTGTAGTCGTGGAAATCGATCCCAGCACTTACAACATATCCGTTGATTC
>JAOUKO010000443.1 GCA_029882525.1 Candidatus Aminicenantota bacterium
GGATCAAGCTCAAGAACCTTGTTATAATCGGCCAGAGCCTCGTCGAGAATGCCCATTTGTTGCCTGACAATTCCACGGTTGTGAAAAGCTTTGGAGAATTTGGGGTTAATCTCAACTGCTCTCGAATAATCCTCAACAGCTCCGGCCAGATCGTCCATTTTTTGCTTCGCCAATCCCCGATTATAATAGGCGATAGAGTTGTCTGGATCCGCTTTAATGGCTCTGCTGTAATCGGCGATAGCGCCCTCAACGTCGCCTTCTTGAAGTTTCTCCAGTCCCCGGTTCACATACTGAGCTGAATACCTACATCCCTGAAGCATAAAAAAACAGACCAGAAGCACTAAAAGCCAGTAATTTTTTATCTGAAACCCGGCCATTCTCCTTCTCCGGTCGCTGACAGAGATCGAGAAGAAAAACCCTCATTTAAACCTAATACGCACTCTACTTTATGTCAAGCCAACATTGCGATTTTTACAATTTCATGCCATACGAAAATTTTATATAATTATTCCACATTTTGCGGATAATAAATATATGCATTCAGCAAGCGGAACGAGAGGGAAATTGTCAGAGCGAGACGATTTTCCTGTCGTTTCAATGCCAAAGATTATCCATATAAAACTTAAGAAAACCTATATAATTATCCAAATCAAGTCTGATATAAACCCGACATGACAAGGAGGCTAGCGTGAAGCATCTCATGATTTCTATGATTATCATATTCTCATTGGCCGTGATGATGGTGAGGATGACTTCGGGCGATGAAAATTCAACTACGAAAATCTCTGTGAAGAGAATTCCCGCCACAAAAAGCACAAACCGACATTATGTATCCAACCGGTCTCCCCTCCTTTCCAGTCCGCTGATCAAACTTCCCATAGGAAACATCGAACCCAAAGGCTGGCTTCTGAGCCAGCTCCAGTTGATGAAGAACGGGTTCACCGGACACCTTCCTGAGCTGAGCAAATTCCTGAAATCGGACAGCGGCTGGCTGACTCCAGAGGGACGCGGCTGGGAAGAGATGCCTTACTGGCTCAAAGGCTTCGGCGACCTCGGTTATGTGCTCAAAGACCCTAATATCATCAACCAGGCCAGAAAATGGCTCGATGCTCTGCTTTCCAGTCAGCAGGCTGATGGCTACTTCGGCCCCCCTGAGAATAAAAAGGACAAGGACCTCTGGCCCAACATGGTCGTGCTCTTTACCCTTCAAAGCCTTTATGAAGCCACGAATGACGAGCGGGTCATCCCCTTCATGACCCGCTACTTCCGCTTCCAGTATAACCTCCCTGAGGAAGATTTGCTTCCCGGAAGCTGGCAGAAGCTGCGCGGCGGGGACAACCTGGAGAGCGTCTACTGGCTCTACAACAGGACAGGAGAGAAGTTTCTCCTTGAACTGGGCCAGCGTCTCTATGAGCGAACCTCTGACTGGACTTCTCCCCTCCTCAGCCAGGAAAAGGATAAGGACTGGAAGCCCAGCTCATTCTATCACGGCGTGAATATCACCATGGGATTCCGTCAGCCTGGAGTGTACTACCAGCAGTCCAAGGATAAGAAACACATCGAGGCAGTGGAGAGAAACTATAAAATGGTCAGGGATGAATACGGGCAGCAGCCGGGAGGGATGTTTGGAGCGGACGAGAACATCCGCCCCGGCTGCACCGACCCGAGATATGGGGCAGAGACCTGTTCCATGGTCGAGTTCATGTACTCCGACGAATCGCTGCTGAAAATCACCGGCGAAACACAGTATGCGGAGCGGTGCGAAGAAATCGCCTTCAATTCCTTCCCGGCTTCCATGACCGCTGACCTCAAGGCTCTTCATTATTTAACAGCTCCCAACCTCATTTCCTGCGACAGCTCCGGGGACCACGACTATCAGAACAAGGGTACGATGGTCTCCTACGACCCCTGGAGATACCGCTGCTGCCAGCATAACGTGGCCTTTGGCTGGCCCTACTACGCCGAGCATCTCTGGCTCGCCACTGCGGACAATGGCCTTGCGGCTGTTCTCTATGCCCCGTCTCAGGTCAAAGCCAAGGTTGGAAACGGTGTCGAGGTTCGCATATCCGAGGATACCTGGTATCCGTTCGGAGACTTTATTGAATTCACCATCCGGGCAGATAACCCTGTACAGTTCCCGCTCTATCTCAGGATTCCGGATTGGACCGAGCAGGCGAAAATTCTTATCAACGGAAAACAAGCTGAGGCTGAGTTAAAGCCAGGGCACTATGCGGTCATCGAA
>JAOUKO010000108.1 GCA_029882525.1 Candidatus Aminicenantota bacterium
AAAAGTTGAATAAGAAAAAAGAGGCTGAAGAAGGAGAGGCAGAAGTCAAAGAAGGTGAAGTGGAGAGCGATGGCATAGAGATCCTCTGGACGCAAACCCTACTGGACCAGAGAAAAGTGAGAATAAAGTCCGAACAGGATTCAAAAGCCACCTTCGGGGAGTATCCCGCAGAAGCTGCGTATAAGTCTCTCGCCTTTGATAACCGGGGCTATATTCTCGTCCTGGGCGGAGATCTGTCTGAGAACAGAAACCGGGATATATACGTTTTGAGAGGGAACGGGCAGTATCTGACAACCGTCACCCTCACTGAACCAGCCCATGCCATTCATGTGGACAGGAATAATTTTCTCTATACCCGGTCCGCCAAGGGAGTCTCCTTCCGCAAATATGCTTTGAAATATTTTTATGAATAGGAAAAGCATCACACCTCTTTTCAATGCACCTCAGATTATAAAATGAACTCGAAGCAACGCTTCTTGGCAGCTTTAAACAGGAATGTCCCGGACCGTCTACCTGTCACCACCCACCATGTCATGCCTTATTTCCTGAAGACCTACATGAACGGGATTTCCTGCCAGGAGTTTTTCGACCACTTCGGCCTGGACCCCGTCAATTGGGTGGTTGCCCACAAACCGGATGAAGCACGAGAGGAATATTTTGACCTGAATCAGGGAGATCTGGATTATCTGGAAGCGCCCCTCATCTGTTCGGACAGGTGGCAGATCAGAACAAAAGACCTTTCCGATCCTGAATACGAGGCGGTCCGTTATGATTTCGTGACGCCTGAGAAAACCCTCTCCATGGTCTTGAAGAGCAACGAGTATACAACCTGGGTCACAGAGCGGATGATCAAGGCGAAATCGGATATCGATATCCTCGCCAAATACGCCACGCTTCCGGTATGTGCTGTGGAAGAGGTTAACAGGCAGGCCGATTCCTTCGGAGAGAAGGGAATGATTCGCGGCATGATTCCTGGTTTCGATGTCTACGGCCAGCCTGGCTGCTGGCAGGATGCGGCTGTTCTTTACGGGATCCAAGAGCTTATCATGGAAACCTTCGATGACCCGGACTGGGTTCACTCGTTCCTGAAAATCCTGCTGGAAAGAAAAAAACATTTTATCCGGTCCATGGCCGGAGCCAGGTATGACCTTATCGAACATGGGGGTGGGGATGCTTCCACTACCGTTATCTCTCCCAGGATCTTTGAAAAATTCGTCGCCCCCTATGACAATCAGCTCATCGAACTGGCCCATCAGGCAGGGCAGAGGGTCGTCTACCATACCTGCGGAGGGATGATGCCCATCCTGGAGATGGTTGCGGATATGAACCCGGAAGCTATGGAAACGTTTACTCCGCCAGCCATGGGCGGCGATGTGGACCTGAGAGAAGCCAAGCAGCGGATCGGGTCCCGTGTCTGCATGATCGGCGGCTTTGACCAATTTCATTTTTTCAAAGACTGCTCACCCGAAGAGACCAGACGAGCGGTCCGAAGATGTTTTGAGGAGGTAGGGGAGGGAGGCGGATACATCCTGGCTCCCTCCGACCATTTCTTTGATGCGGATTTAGAGCTTCTCGCTGCCTATGCCGATGAAGCCCGGAAATGTGTGTATTAATAAAAGGGGCCAGGCCCCTTTTTTTATGTTTTTTTATTGTATCGAAGTCATCAGCCAGAGCAGGAGGATGATCACTCCCACCAGGACCCAGCTTCCGCCAAATCCCAGAAAATCGGTCCGGGTGGGTTTGAGGATCTCCCAGTTCGACCCGGGAAACAATTTGTCTTTTTCGAATTTGTCCGGATTCCTGTAGGAATCCTCCAGCGCGGCCTTTTCTTCCTCTGGAGTCTCCTGCACTGGCGTATGAAGCGTGGCAAAGAACCTGTCCAGATTAGGTTTGGGAACGGATTTGGTCACAAAGGAGATGAGAAAGAGCAGGAGAAAGGGAAACAGGGCATCGAACAGGAAGCGGATGGCGACCAGCTGGGCTTTGGTGCAGTGGCTGAAATCGATGCCAAACCAGCTCAGAACCCAGATTTCCGCATGAAACCTTCCCAGTCCCTCCTGGGGTGAAGAAGGGTCAGCAGGGTCGGTCCGGGCCACCTGTTCGAAGAAGATTCCGACCGGCTCCATGGTGTGTTCTTTTTTTATGGACTGACCGATGTATTCGGCTCTGCCTTTCTCTACATCCTCCTTGAGAGCGCTTACGGTCACAGTCAAGGTTTTGGGCTTGGTCTGGAGAAGAAATGACGGGTTGTGTCTTGACCAAGTCAAGGTCTGGAAAAGATTGGGGATGACAGCGTAGATGATCAGGCAGATAACTACCTGGGTGAACACCGCTGATTTTGTCAGCCTCCTCCAGAGGAAGCCCAGCCAGATTGAAGCACCGAAGATGGCTGGGATGGAGATGATGTACTTGAATAACACCAGTAGATTATTGATCAACAGGGCCACTGCGATACCGCCGAAGAGGGTGACGGCGATGGCCACCCTGCCGACCAGGAGATAGTGTTTTTCTGATTTATTCGGCCAGAAGGGCTGGTAGAGGTTTCTGATGAACAGCGCCGAATAGGAAACTGCCCCGGCGTCAAGAGTGGACATGTTTGCCGCCAGGATCCCGACCAGCATCAGGCCGATCGCCCCCGGAAAAAGCAGGTCCTTGGACATGAAACCCCAGATCAGGTCCGGGTCGTGCAGCATTCCGGAATAGAGCCCGATCGCCAGCAGCCCTGCCAGGGCCCAAAAGATCATGATAAACCTTTTCAAATACATGCCGCCGATCATCCCCAGACGAGCGGTCATCTCGTTCCTGGCAGATCCGGCGGTCTGCATGCCTGTGGTCACGGCGACGATAGAGACCAGGTTGGCAAGAACCATGGCCAGTATTGTGTACCAGGCATACTCGCTCATGGTGACCGAGCCGAAGAGTTCGAACATGTAGTCAGGAACAGTGGCATGGAGACCGGAAAAGCCGCCGATTCTATGCAGCCCGACCGGGATGAGGAGGAGAGAGAAGATTATGATCAAAAAGCCCTGGATGGCATCGGTTATGGCTGCAGCCCGGAATCCTCCCAGCATGGTGTAGATCGAGACTATGATGGCGTAGATGAAATAGAAGAGGAGAGGGTTTGTGTAGGAGATGAATGAGTGCAGTTCTCCCCGCTTGTTCCTCTCGTTCAGCACTTCGTAGCGGGCTCTTTCTTCCTGAGTCAATCCTTCGTCCAGCCTTGATCTGAGCTGCTGGTACTCCTGAAACTGCTCGACGCTCAGCCGTTCCTCATAGGCGCACTTCTCTAATGGCTTGGGCGTCATGGCCATCATCGTCTTGGCTGCCACCATGTAGCCGACTCCACCGCCCAGGATGGACAGCAGCAGGATAAAGACGGCGTAGCTTCCGCCCAGGGATTTGCTTTTGAAGCGTTCGGTGAAGTAATCGCCGATGGTCGTCAGGCGGATCCGGCGGAAGAAAAGGGTAGAGAACCAGTAGAATGGAGTCAGGAACAAGACCAGGTATTGGATCCACATGCCGCCGATCCCCTGACGGTAGATCTCCCTGGAAACGGCAACAGCCTGATCAGCGTTGGTCGAACACCCGAAGTTGAGAAAAAACTGGTAGAATTTACCCAGCTTGCGGCCGGCGAGGAAGAAATCGCCGGTATCTTTTGTTTTCTGGGCTGCGCGTTTTCCCAGCCAGAGGATAACAGTGACATAGAGTAAGATGACGACAACATCGATAATATGGAGTCCCCAGATATGCATCGGACCTGCCTTAGTCCATAGTATTTACTTCGGATAAGACATAAAGTCAATCCTTGACCGCTTAAGTCAGATATTGAATTAAAGCAGTTGGATTTTTTTTGAAAATAGGATAAAAGTATGGATGACTCAGGCAAAAAGGATTCTTCTTTTTATTCTGTTTGAGTCAAGAATTCATGGAAGAAAAAACATTCGTAAAGACGGGAAAACCCGAATTCGATGGCTTTATCCCCAGAGTCCGGTCTTTTCTTGAACAGGACTCCCTGGACCTGATCATCGATGGAAAAAAGGTCCGGGGCTACAGGACTCCTGACACAAAATCCATCTGGATCAGGGATTACAGCGGCATGCTCAGGGGAGTCAAATACTTCGAGAAGGACCTGAAAAGCACGATTGACCATTTCGCCGAGACCCAGGCAGAGAGCGGCCGCATCTTCGACTATTTCACCACTTTTCCTGAGAAGCTTCCCTGTGAGAGGGAGAACTGGACCAAATACGTGCGCGTTCCGGTGGAGGCGGATGTGGAGTACAGGTTCGTAAAAGCTGCCTATCTCGCCTGGCAGGCCAGCGGCGATGACCGGTGGATACAACGGCTCCTGCCCAAGATGGAAAAGGCTCTTGATTATATTTCATCCCATCCCTGGTATTGGGATGAGGAAAAGGAGTTGGTGAAGCGGGCGTACACCATCGATACCTGGGACTTTGCCTACACGGCCGGAGCCCATGACTGGCTGCAGTTTCAGATTACGCCTGACGCGTTCTGGGGGATCATGCACGGGGACAACAGCGGTTACTACGAGGCTTTCCGGATAATGGCCTTACTCTTCGATTATTTTCAGGATAAGAACCGGGCCGAATCCTGGAAGGCCCGGGCGGATGCCCTGCGGGCCGGGATGAATAAAGTCTGCTGGAACGGCCGCTTCTACACCCATTTTGTGAAGATCACTCCTGTTTCCATCCCGGGCGTGGATGAATCCGCTCAGCTGAGCTTGAGCAACCCGATGGATATCAACAGAGGGGCGGCCACACATGACATGGCTGTTTCCATCATTCGGGAGTATTTGGAGCGTCGAGAAAGGAGCAATGCCTTTGCCGAATGGTTCTCGATAGATCCTCCGTTCCCAGATGGAATCTTCGGGGATGAGAAGCTCAGGAAAGGAGCCTATGTCAACGGCGGCATCATGCCCCTGGTAGGAGGGGAGCTGGCTAAGGCAGCCTTTGACCACGGGTTTGAAGAGTACGGCGTGGATATCCTGAAGCGCTATTATGACCTGATCTCGACCAGCGGAGAGACCTATCTCTGGTATTTCCCTGACGGCACTCCCTCCAGTGTGGCATCCAGCACCAGTCCGGAAGCCACTCCCACTGACGGCTGGGGTTCGAGCGCCATGCTCTACGGCTTCCTGGAAGGCCTGGCCGGAGTGGAAGACAGACTCAGCCTATTCCGGAAGGCCCGGCTCTCTCCCCGCTGGCCGGCTGCCGGAGTTGAAAAAGCGGATGTTCAGGTCAGCTACGAGAGTTCAGGCGCTTCAATCAGCTATTCCATTACCTACCAAAAAGAGCATGTTACACTGGAGGTCCGGACATCGCCTTCTGAGGTTTCCTTCCATATTTTGCTGCCAGAACGTTCGGCGGCAGACTCGGTTTCCGTCGACGGAAGAGATGTGGAATTCGAAAATGTACGGATAGAGAAGAGCCATTATGTGGATTTTGTGGTCAAAGTAAATAAAAAGGCAGAAATAAAGATTCATTTAACATAAGTAAATGACATGAACAGAAAAGGAGAGGAAGTTGACGGCTGCTGAGAAAGAACAGAAGGTTTATGAGATCTTGGACAGCCTGGGAATTTCCTATGTACGGCATGAGCACCCTCCTGTTTTCACCGTGGAGGAAGCTGTCCAGCACTGGGAAGGTATAGCCGGAGCTCACTGCAAAAACCTTTTCCTGCGCAACAAGAAGGGAAACCGTCATTACCTGCTCATTATCGAACATACTAAAAGGGCGGACCTGAGAACCCTGACCCAGCAGCTCGGTGAAGACAGGCTCAGCTTTGCCTCGGCTGAACGGCTGATGCGCTATCTCGGGCTGGAAGAGGGAGCTGTGTCTCCCTTCGGGCTGATCAACGACAGTCAGAAAGAGGTTCAGGTGGTCATCGATAAGGATATCAAAGATGTGGAGCGGGTCAATTTCCATCCCAACGTCAACACGGCCACAGTCGGGATTGGATTTTCCGGTTTTGAGAAATTCCTGGAGTACTGCGGAAACCCGGTGCGTTATCTTTCGCTTTAAAAGGGCAATAGAGGTGAGAGGACGATGGCTTCGAACATCTCCTTAGAGCCTTTCCGCGGCGATATAGAAGGTTTAGAGAGGATGGCCCTATCCTCCTGGCGGGATGAATACTGGATTGAATCCTATCCCAACCTCTACCGGCCTGACTTCCTCAGGTTTCTCTTTGACCGTATTCAGGACAAGACCCACCTGATCGTCGCTTACCGCGGTGGGGAAATCGTCTCTTTCCTGGACCTTCAACCCGGATCTTTCCATTCAGAAGATCCCGGCTGTCTACGAAGTTCAGATATGAGAATGATCAGGAAAGTCCCTGATGTTCTGATGCCATAGATTCCCAACAAAATAGAAAGAGAATTATTGAGGTGAATCTCTTCCATTTTGTGTGGGCAATGATCAGAAGATTATCGGGAATGGAAGAGAACCTTTTAGGTTAACTTATAGGATGGATTGACTGGACCAGCTGCTTGAGTGTCTGGATATCCGTCTGTAATCGAGCCATACAAAGCTGGGGCCATTCTTTCCGGTCAGTGATATCCAGCCTGTCGGTCCGGAAAAGCTCTTCCGTGTGCTGGGACAGGTTGACCAGGCTCGAGAACTCCTGGACTGTGAGGTCGGGGAATTTAGCCAGGAACTCCTGCTTGAATATGGGGAGGTGGAACCTTCCTCCGTGGTCTTCGATAGAGAGGTTGATTTCCTGAGGAAGAGAAGCCAGCCTCTCCACGATTTTCTGGATGTCGATGATACCGGTGCCTATTTCCGCCGGAAAAGTGACAAACCCTTCTGAAGTGAGAAGGATGGCTCCGTCTTTGATATGGGTGCTGACCACCCAGGGAAGTATCCTTTCTGCAGCTTGGACGGGATCTTCCATCATGGTCAGAAGGTTCATCGTGTCCAGGCAGATTCCCAGATAGTCGTTCGGTTCGGCCTCGCAGGATTCGAACAACCGGAGCAGCTCATGGGTTGTGAACTCGAAATGCGTCTCCATAGCCAGGATGACATTGTGGTCCTTGAGCATCTTCCGCTGGCTGCGGAGGCTTTTTGCCGTTTTCTTGAGAAGAGAATCTGTGGAGGGACTTTCAGGGTCCCAGCGCATTAAGCCCCCTGAGCAGGACCTGATGACCCGGGCTCCCAGGATGGCAGCTTCTTCAGCTGCGGCACGGTTGATCTTGAGGATGTCCTTTTTTTTCCAGGTCTCCATGTCCAGGGGAATGTTCTGTCCGCCGCCCCATTCGAGATACATGTTATTTGCAGAAGCAAATTGAGCAAGTTCCTTCAGGTAGGAACGGTCTATTCTTTCCTTTTGTTGGGGGGTGAGTCCTGAGAACTGGACACCTTCGGCTCCGCTATCCCTGGCCCATTCCAGGACCTCAAGTGGACTTAACTGGAGAGGGTCTAACCCGTAATTATCGATTCCGACCCGCAGCGTTTTCATTTTAATCGAATGTATGATTTCTTAATCGTTGTAAAGAGTAGATTTATCTTGGAAACTTGTCAAGCATACTCTATAAAAAATTCAGGAACACTTAAGTCTTCAATATTGATTATAAAATTGTTACCAAGTTATTGAGAGCGGGAATCAAGTCATTATGAATGATGGTCGTGGCTTCCAAGGAAGAGGCTGTTCACTTCAAGGTGTATAAGATGCGGAATATCCTGCCGTTTCTTTCAATGGTGACCTCGAAGCGGCTTTCATCCTTGAACCGCATGTAAAGGTCGAACAGGCCTTCGACGCTGTTCAGTTCAACATTGTTTATCTTTTTAATGATGTCATTCTTTCGGATGCCCACTCGAGAGATGACACTCTGACTCGGCAGGTTGATTATCCGGAATCCGCTGACTATCCCGTCCTCCATGTTGGGGACAAACCTGGCTTCCTTCATAATAAGAGGCATTTCTGCCTCTATCCTTTTTTCCATGTCAGCCCGGTCGAATTCCAAACTTATTACGCGACCCTCCGCTTCTTCGCCTTCTTCGGGCTCTCTCTCCGGTTCAGGCGGGCTGACTTGAGCCGGCGGCATTTCTGGCGGTGGCTCCTGAGTCTGGGTCATCCGGCCTCTTCCCAGGTAGATCTTGAATGTTTGTGTGCCTCTTTTGAAGACGACGTGGTTTTCCACAACCTGGCTTAACGTTAGGTCCATGATTTTCTCTCCAGGATACAGCATTACTGTCTGGCCAGTCTGCTCGTTCTTCAAGATGGCGATCGAGGAGGAAGTGTTTTTGGAAAGGATAACTCCGACCAGGGTCAAAGAAGGGAGAGGGCCTCCCCGGTCTTGCCGCGGAGCCGGTTCCTGGAAGCTGTGGACAGCTGAGGAGATAAAAATAATAAAAAGGGTCAGAAGGATGAATCCGAATCTGATCTTTTTTTGAAAATCCACCATGCTTTCACTTTTCCTCAGACTATACAGGTCAATAGCCGCCGAATCTCCCTGTATTCCTGGTGTTTTTTAGTTACATCCTCCTTGCCCCATCTGAATCTATAGCACAACAGAGGACTCCGGTCAAATGATAGAGAGAATGATCTCCGCTTCCGTAATGGGGAAGAATCTGAACTAATGGGGGAGTGCAGCGATGGTTCCTCTCCATCCTCGTCAAGACCCTCCCACTCTCACAATGGGCTACGGATGGAGAGGAACAGGCTCCGCATTTCTCAACTCATATTAACGCACTAATTCGTGTGATATTCTCTATTGAGCGGGCCTGGATGCAGCCCTCGAGCCCCCGTAGAGGAAGGGGGACCCGTCGGCTTATCCGACGGGGGGAACCGACGGGACTGGTTCCCTCGGGGGCCGGGGGCTGAGGGCGGCATCCAGGCCGCACAGAGATTGTAACCTTATTTACTGCGTTTACATGAGATCAGATGTTTCTCCATAACGGAAATTTAGAGAATGCTGGAATGGGAAAATTTCTGTTTTTTTTAAGAACCAATTCAGCTAAACTATCCAAGAAGATGACCCGCCACGAGCCGTTCTCCTTCC
>JAOUKO010000444.1 GCA_029882525.1 Candidatus Aminicenantota bacterium
ATCTTGTCAAGGCGGACAGCATGGTCATCTATCATTCCGGAGACTATGTGGGCCGGCTGTATTCTTTCCGCGACGATATCGACTATTTTGCCGGAAAATGCGGCAGAGTCGATCTTTTATTCACATTCCTGGTCGGAAACACTTCCAAATATGCCATCCAGAGACTCAAGCCGGTCTCCGCTTTCCCCATGCATGCCTTTGGCATGGAATATTTATACCCAGGAGCCGCCTTGAATCTGGGAAAAGCAAACCCCCGGACGAAAATGACCTACGGAGAGTTCCGGGGAGACAGGTTCCTCTATCACAAAGGCAAAGTATCCAGATAGCCAAGAATCCCGGAAGAAGAAGCCATGTATTGATCAAGAGAGTTGCGGCGATCAACGTTCGGCTAATGAAATAGTATTATCCTCATCCCACCACTTAGAAGGAGAAAAGGCGCTTTTATTCGTAACGGAGGGAGTCGACCGAATCAGCGAGGGCGGCCTTGATGGTTTGGAAGCTGACGGTAACAAGCGTGATCACCAGGATGAGGATGCTGGATAGCACAAAATTTTTCCAGCTCAAGCTGACGCGGTAGGGGAAATTCTGCAGCCAGCGAAACATCAGCCACCAGGAAATGGGCCAAGCGCAGAGAATGGCCAGCAGCACAACGCGCACATAGTCGCGACACAGCAAGGCCACGATCCCGGATACGGAAGAGCCCAAGATCTTACGTATGCCGATCTCCTTGGTGCGTTTTTCGGTAGAAAAAGACGTCAATCCCAGCAGGCCCAGACAGGCGATGCATCCGGCAAAAAACGTGAAGTACCGCAGGCCGGTTCCCATATTCGTGACATCGGTATAGAGGCGATTGAACTGCTCATCCAAGAAATTATAAGCAAAAGGCAGATTCGGGGCAGCCTTTCTCCAGGCTGTTTCCAGAAATTCCAAGGTTGCCGGTATATTTTCAGGATGGATTCTCACAAAGATGTGGTTAACGTTGGGATTTAGAAATACGATCAAGGGGCCGATCACGGCCATCGACACGGCCTCCATATGGAAGTCCTGCATGACACCTACGATGCGGCCTTGATATTCAGGGCCGATATGAACCACTCCTCCCAGCGCGCATTCCACACCCAAAAGCTTTTCAAAGCTCTGGTTGACGAGCAGGTTGCCCTTTTCCTTACCGAATTCCTGACTAAAACTTCGGCCCTTGAGCATTTTTATTTTCAGGGTTTCGATGAAGCCATATTCGACCGAGGTGAGATTGACAGGAATATCTTCATCGATCCTTTTACCTTTGTATACAACGTTTCTGACCTGGGAAGCAAAATCCGTGGGATGGGTGAAGCTGGCTGTCACAGATACGATGCGGGGATTCTGTTTGACAATATCTTTGAAACTTTGAAAAATCTGGCTGTTCTCCTGATTGGCGATACCCAGCGGGAGGGAGACCACATGTTCCTGGTCAAATCCCAGATCTTTGTTTTTGAGAAACCCGATCTGCTGGAAAATGACGCTGGATACGATAATCAGGATAAGAGATATGCTCATCTGCACCAGCACCAAGATCTTTCGTAAAACCGAGCCTTTGTACCTTGAAGACTGACCTCCCTGCAGCACCTTAACCGGCTGGAAGGATGAGAGCACGAGGGCAGGATAACTGCCGGAAAAAAGGCCGACTAACACAGCGACCCCAATCACGAAGAGAAAAATCCAGACATTGTTAAAGTTGGACATTGAAAACGACTCGCCGGTTATCTCATTGAAGACAGGCAAAAAAAGCTGGATAAGCGGTACTGTTATCAGAAGCGCTGCAAAGGAGAGGAAGACGGCTTCAGCAAGAAACTGACGCACCAGATGTTTGCGTGCAGCTCCTACTACTTTACGAAGCCCGATCTCTTTGGCCCGGTATTCGGAGCGGGCGGTCGTCAGGTTCATGAAGTTGAAACAGGCCATGAACAGGATCAGAATACCTACCAAGGAGAATATGAGAAGATATTGTATGCGTCCCTTTGCGTCCGGGTTCGCGATATTCGTGAAAAGATGGAGCCGGGTCAAAGGCTGCAGGAAGAGCTCGATGTTTGTGGCCTTATCGTATTTTTTAACAATACCGGCAATCTTCTTTTCAAAAGCCTTAACGTCCACCTGGTCTCCCAGATGAAGATAGGTGAGGGCCATGCTGAATCCCCAGTTCCGGATGTCCCAGCCCAGCCTCTCCACCATCTCGAAGGGGACGAGCATC
>JAOUKO010000445.1 GCA_029882525.1 Candidatus Aminicenantota bacterium
CTCCAGGCTGGGAAATTACAGGCTTCCCGGTTGTGACCTGTATGTGACCGTTGAGCCCTGTGCCATGTGCCTGAGTGCTCTGGTCCAGGCCAGAGTCAGAAGGCTGGTTTTCGGCGCTCATGACCCGAAATCCGGAGCGGTGGAATCAATGATGGAGTTTCCTCTGGAAAGAGTGAATCACAGGCTGAAGATTGTCAGCGGTGTTCTGGCGGAGGAATGCGGGAAGATCTTGAGAGATTTTTTTAGAAAAAAACGAAGATAAAAAAAAGAGACTTTGAAGGTGGGTCAAACTGGAGGATAAAGATAGAAAAGAGTGAAGTTATTATTGGAATATAAGATGGAGAGGTGGCCGAGTGGTTGAAGGCGGCGGTCTCGAAAACCGCTATCCTGAGCAATCGGGATCGTGGGTTCGAATCCCACCCTCTCCGCCAGTTGGATAAGGCGAAGTTTGGCTCGCCAGCCGATTTTAGGCGCAAAATTGAGTTTGTTATCTTTGTTCCGCGAAGCGGAACGCCAGAAGCGGGCTTTTCGAATTATTATTTATTAAATTCATCTTATTTGATAGTAGTGAAATAGTTGAGCGTTTCAATAGAGGATTTAATAAACTAATCATGAAATTAACAGATGTATCAAAAACCGCAATAGTCACCCTTAGAAGTCATGTATTGGAATCACAGAAAAATAAACCAATCATCATTGATTCGATGGCAAAATATTGTTTGGATAAGCTTATCTCATCAGCATCGGAGGATGAAAAGGTACTCTTATTCAACAGAAAATTATCATCAGCGCTTACAAGTCATATCGCAATCAGAGCCAGAAAATACGACTCGATAATAAATGATTATATTTCAAAGAATTCATCGAGCATTGTGGTAAACCTTGGATGCGGTTTTGATACACGATATTGGCGGATTGATAATAAGAAATGTGAATACATTGAGCTTGATTTACCGGAAATAGTTGAAATAAAGAAAGATTTACTGAAAGAACATCTTAGCTATGAACTGATTGCTTGTTCAGTTTTAGATACTTCATGGATTGACAGGGTAACTTCGAAAGGGAATAGAAATTTTCTTTTGGTTGCAGAAGGTTTATTTATGTATCTGCCCAAAGTTGATGTTATTAATCTTTTTAAGGTTATTTCTGAAAGATTTTATCATTCGCAAATTGTGCTTGAGGTTGTAACAGAAAAATATACCAGAGGTATATGGAAAAAGATAATTATAATGAAGATGAAACAAGAGCTTGGATTTGATTCTGGTTCTTCGTATAACTTCGGTGTTAAAAATGCGCTTGAACTCGAATCCTACGGGAATGGTATAAAAGTTATAGATGAATGGTCCTATGTCGAAGATCATGATATCCGCCCACGAATATTAAAATATATGGGACTCTCAAGAACACAATGGACAATAACAGCAACAATAAATGAAAACAAATGAATTATTTTGCGAACTTGGACAAAGCACACGCCTAGAAAACTGCCATTACAACAGGTTACCTGTCAGTCTTTTGAACCCAGATGAAGTCAATCCCGATTTCAGGCTTTTTCACCTGCGCTTCTGCGCCTTCGTACTTCAGGGTCAGCGAATGCTCGCCGGGCTCAAGCTCGATAGGCGGCAGAGTGAAGTTGCGGAGCAGAGTTCGAAAAGGACGATAGAGGTCAATGATCTCCTGTTTATCGGAAAAAGCTGTGGCTGTGTTGTCCACCAGCACCGATATCCTTCCTGATGATGGGCTCAAAGCAGCGGCAAAGTGGATTCTCTTTGTCCCTTTTTCTTTGACCTGGAAGGAAAAAGTTCGGCTGTCCCCGGTCTTTTCAGGATTCCAGACAAGAAGTATTCCCCCCGCCCATAATCTTCCTTTTTTGAGTCCGGTGTGAAGGCGACTGGTGATGATGTTTTCAGCGTCGTAAAAAACAGAATTCCGGGCTCCCATCCTGGCTGCGGGCTGCCAGTTTTCTGGAAGCTGCAGATGACGGAGGTCTTCAGGCATGATCGCCGTATGGTCGTCTGTCAATCCTGGCCGCGCATAATGATAGCCGATACGGGCATATGACAAACCCGGGGTCCGTTCATGGCTCTTCAGCTCCAGGAAGAAGCGGATGGTGTCCTGGAAAGGGAGAGGGTCCAGGATATGCCAGCGGAAATTGGTGACAAACCCGCGGTTGCCCGGGCCATCGTTGCGAGGCTGGCCGCAGTAAGGGGAGTAGAAAGTATCCGG
>JAOUKO010000446.1 GCA_029882525.1 Candidatus Aminicenantota bacterium
TTGGAGATTTTGATTATGATGGACTCACTGATCCGTCCACAGATTGGGATAATGCCAACTGGACGATAAATCCAGGAGACGATGCAGCAACAAAACAGGCAAAATATGATTTAATAACCAGAATCCGGATGGTTCGGATATGCGTACTGGGAAGAACAGAAAACCCATATGTGAGCGTCTCTGGTACTCCTTCATCAGGAATCAGTGTTTATAGAAGACCAGCTATTGCAAACAGTCCTGCAAGCAGTCAGGATGATAGACACAGAAGATTCTTATTAGAATCAACATCAAACGTAAGGAATCTTTCTTTAAATTTATATAATACTGGAAACGTATATTAATACTGGTACAACATGAAAAGATAACAATAAAATATAAAAAAAGACACTAAGGAATCTTGCAAAATTCGTTTTTATAAATATAGCAATCTTTGGCCGGCTGGGAACAGCGTCCAACTTTCTTTCCCATCCACTAACTATATTTGCTGTCAACAGCCAGCTATTCTGCCTTTTTTCAATCCAGAGAAGCCAGGGCTTTAGGGGATTTGGCTTAAGCTCAATCTTATCTTCTACTTTGTGGATTATTTATTTTCACTTTATTCTATAAAGCACTCATTCTTTAAAGCCTCTTTCCTTTTCTACAAGGCAGTAGAGACGATTCCTTTTAGTGTAATTAAGAGTGGTTATTAATAATTTATATCATGAGAGTGGCTTTTTTCTCTTCTGTTGCCGTTCTCATACTGATTGTCATTTTGTCCTTCTTCATGCCTGTCAGGGATATTGTCTTTATCGCCATCACAGCTATCCTTGCTGGCTATGGCGGCTATCATTTAGCCTTCTATTATCTGGACAGGAATTAAAATGGAAGAGAGACTCCTCACCAACACGCTCAAGGTTCAGAGGGCAAAAAAGGATCTGACCCAGGAACAGCTGGCACAGATGGTCGGAGTGACACGAAAAACCATCAACACCGTGGAGAATGGAAAATACGTTCCTTCGACTTATCTGGCTTTAAAACTGGCTGGAGTGCTCAAGGTTCCTGTTGAAGAGCTATTCCAAATCTGGGAGGGTTAAATGAGCATATTCAAGCTGGCATTATATGTTTTAGTCCTGTTTTTATTGGTTGTGATATTCTTCTTCTGAAAGGTAAGATAATCTTTATAAAGTGACCTTGAGAAGAAGAATAAGAAATCCAAATTATTCATGCCTATGGACTGAGATCTCACAAGATCAGCCACTTTAAAATCAATTCGCTTAAAGGGAAAAAGAAAAAGTCGGCATTCGGTTTTCAATCCAATTTTAATTAACTGAAGTTCACGGATTTCAACGAGTCGTTCTGAACTGAACTTTTTTTATGAGATTCCGTTTATTGAATTATGCAATTGGACAAAAAAAGACTCTTTTAATATAGTATCCATACAGTGCATAACTCCCATAATTTCAGACAAATATTTTTGCCATTAAAGGAGGATCTCTCGTGAGATTAAACGTTATGTCTGAGCATAGAAGCTCATCGTCCCGTTTTATCTTCATTATTTTCTTCGCTTTATCCCTGATGATAACGAATTCCGGAGCTCAGGAGGCGGACAAGATATCCCGGTTCGGTGAATACAAAGGATATTCCGAAGAGGTATATGATTCTTCTGTCCGCAGTTCCCTGTATCTGACAATGAGGGACGGGATAAAGATAGCCATCGATATCATCCGTCCGGCCAAAGGCGGGAAGGTGGCTGAAGAACCACTCCCTGTGTTATGGACTCACACCCGGTACCGCCGGGCCGTTATTCGTGAGGGCAAAGTGCGGAGTTCGGCGGATTCTCCCCAGATGCAGGCTTTGATCAAACGTGGGTATGTCTTGGCTGTAGCAGACGTGCGCGGTTCCGGGGCTTCTTTTGGAAGCTGGCAGGGAATCTGGACCAAGGAAGAGAGCCAGGATGCCTATGAGATCACGGAATGGCTGGCCGTACAACCCTGGTGTAACGGAAACATAGGAATGATGGGCGGCTCTTACCTGGGTATCACCCAGCTCATGGCTGCCGGTACTAATCCGCCCCATTTGAAAGCAATTTTCCCTGTTGTAGCTCTTTTTGATGTCTATCCTGTGGGCTTTCACGGTGGCGTATTCTATGATGACCTCATCCGGCACTGGAGCGAGCTCACCAGAATCATGGATACAGAGTCTGTTGCTGCTCCCGTTGATGAGGATGAGGACCATGCGCTTCT
>JAOUKO010000447.1 GCA_029882525.1 Candidatus Aminicenantota bacterium
TGTTTCCTCGATGACATCCCAGATGAACTCACGCGCTTTGATCTTGTAGAGGAACACAGTGAAGGCGCCGCATTCCATGGCCATGGCTGCCAGGCAGGTGAGATGATCCGAGATGCGCGAAAGCTCGCTCATGATGACCCGGATGTACTGCGCTTTTTCCGGGGCTTCGATACCCAGCATCTTCTCCATGGTCATCACATAGCCCAGGTTATTGATCAGGGGCGAGACATAGTTCATCCGGTCTGTATAGGGCAGCAGGTTGAAGTAGGTCTTATGCTCGCAGGTCTTCTCGAAACCCCTGTGCAGGTATCCCACTTCCACTTCTGAATTGAGAACCCGTTCCCCATCCAGCTCGAGCATGATGCGGATTGTTCCGTGCATCGCGGGGTGGGAAGGCCCCATGTTGATCAGGAGGCTCTCTTTTCTGGCTTCCTTTTGAATTCGTGTCGTCATTTTATTTTCTCAACCGTATCCTGGGCTGGCGTTTGCGCAGCGGATAATCCTTGCGCAGAGGAAAGCCTTCGAACCCGTCGTACATGAAGAGGCGTCTCAAGTCCGGATGGCCGTAAAAACGGACTCCAAACATGTCGTAAACCTCTCTTTCCAGCCAGTTGGCATTCTTCCAGATTGAAGTCAAAGTTTCGATTGAAAGGTTTTTCTCAGAGAGAGGAACTTTAATTCTTAAGCGGTGTTTGGCGGAGAGAGAAAGGAAGTGATAGACCATCTCGAACCTTGGCTCCTGGCCCAGGTGGTCCACGCAAGTGAGGTCAAGGAGCATGCTGTATTCATACGGTTTCTGTTTCAGGAACTGAACGACTTCAAGAAGGGATTCTCTGTCTATAATAAGAGTATCGTCGCCAAAATCAGAGGATGTCCCTCTGATTTTCTCTGCAAATTGTTGTTCGAGTTCTTTTAAGATTTTCTTCTTTTCCATCTCCACTCTTGTCCCTGGGTCTTGATCTTTTCCTGCAGTTTGATCAGCGCGTTGAGGACCGTCTCCGGCCGCGGCGGACAGCCGGGAATATATACGTCCACCGGGATGATCCTATCGATTCCCTGGACCACAGCATAGTTGTCATAGATGCCGCCGCTGACTGCGCAGGTGCCAAAAGCGATGACCCATTTGGGCTCGACCATTTGTTCATATACCGTACGCAGGATCGGGGCCTCCTTCTGAGAAATCGTTCCCACCACGAGGAGCATGTCAGCCTGTCGAGGCGAAAACCTCGTCCAGCCCGCGCCGAATCGGTCCAGGTCGAAATGGGAACAGACAGCACCCATGTACTCCATTCCGCAGCAGGCTGTGATGAATGGATATTGAAAGAGAGAGTATTTTCTTCCCCAGGAGATAATTTGATCCAGTTTGGTGAGAATGAAATTTCCTTCCATGAGATTATTCTTTAATCAAATCTAATACTATCCTTATCTTCTACTCCCACTGGAAAGCGCCTTTTTTCCAGGCATAGACGAAGCCCAGCACGATGACCAGAATGTAGGCGAACATGACGATCAAGGCCGTAGTCCCCATTTCTTTGAAGATGAGCGCCCAAGGAAAGAAAAAAACCACTTCGATATCAAAGATGAGAAAAAGAAAAGCAACAAGATAAAACTTAATGGGGACAGGAACGATGCCTTCTTGAAGATAAGGGCTCCCGCATTCAAAAGGAGTTTCTTTAACAGGATTGGACCTCTTCGGTCCCAGGAACTTGTTCATGATAAGCAGGAGAAATCCCATGAAACCGAAAACGAGGAAGACAAGGAAAATTTCTACCATGAGTCTCCGTAAAATAAAGGCATAAATTTTATAAAAATAAATTTAAATTTGCAAACATTTTCAAATTTTTTTTAAATATTGCCCTTCCCCCTGAAATTGCCTTAAAAACTCAAGATTTTAACACCTTATACACAATAACAACAAGCCGTTGAATCCAGCTACCATAATCTTTAAAATAGGGTCAGTGCTCGACATTCGACATTTCTATCGATGAACCATGCCTTGCCGTTCATACATCCAGCTTCAGTTCTTTAGATCATAAACCTTCAGAGTCAAGCTTTGTCTTAAGGAGGACCGGGTAATCGAAGTTACCGAAGTCCTTTTTCTTGCTGACAAGGGCTGATACCTGCAATGTCTAACGTCGAGCCCTGACCCCTCTGTTTAAAGATTCAAGATATGGATGGCTTCATTCTTGACTTTAAGGGCTGCCTCCATCACCG
>JAOUKO010000109.1 GCA_029882525.1 Candidatus Aminicenantota bacterium
GATGCCATTTCCGTGCATTTCACTCATAAAATTACCTGCACAAAATAAAAGAAAATTCCTTATATCTAATCCAGCTCAGGTTACAGTTTTCTCTCCATCAAGTCCACTTTGAAAATTTTTCTCGATGCCAGGTCCACAGCCATGGTCTTAATCTCAAATCCGTTGAGGGAAACATCAAAATTCAAGTCTAAACAAGGCACGATACAATTGATTTCCCTCTCATTGCCCGTGGGTTCGAAAAGACGAATGAGAAGCCAATCATTCTGTTCAGCCATCTTGATGGCTGATACCTGGACAATATCACCGCTCACCTGGAGCGAAGGTAAAGCCCGTTCGCCTGTCCCTGGAGGAAAGTAGGAAAGGGCCATGGGGTTTTCATTCTTGACCAGGGCTTCTCGGTCGATATGAGAGAGACGCTCCGAAGCCTCCCCGCCATTCATCCAGAAACGGAATGCCCTCTCTCCCTGGTCGATCCTCTTCTCGAAGCGGTCCTGAGGCACAAGAGGCATCCTCTCCTCTACCGGATGGGCAGCATAAGCGGCGGAGCGGAGAAGCGAATGACGGAGTTCGCCCCCGGCATAATCGAACCCATGGGTTCCGCTGTTGATAACAGTCAGGGCGTATTTTTGGTCGGATGAAACGACCCCGACCCATTTCTGGGCCACAAGCTCTTCCTCGTCCCTGGAGAACTCCTCGACTCCGCAGGCCACCTGACCTCTGCATTTTCCCTCCTCAAACGCTGTGGGGACGGAGAGTTTGAGCATGCGGTCTTTTTCCTGCCAGAGAACACGAACCTCTACCTCGAATTCACTCCCCTGCTTTGGGATCTTATACATCTGGCAGATGGCTGAATGACCATACTTGAAAAGGGCTTCGACGACTGTCCTGACATCGCCCTCTTCGATGACCCGGATGGGCTCCAGCTCCGGGACGGACACTCCGGCAAACAGGGCCGCCTCTTTCCTCGACATAAGGACGAAGCTTCCCAGAACATTACGGAAAGCACGGACCTTCATTCCCCAGGGATCAGGATAATCTTCGATTACCAGGGCTTGGAATGCCCCAGGCAGGAGAAAATCGACACCGTTGACCCGGTATTTTTCCACCAACCCGGTTTTCTCGCTGATGGAGATTTCAGCTTTGTCAGAGCTGAACTTCAAAGAGGTCTTTTTATGTTTTTTCTTTTCGGATTTAGGCTTGACCTCTTTCATGCGGCAGGAGAAGCGGTTCATCTGGGCAGGCCTTAGCTCGGCTTGAAAGACGACTCTTTTTCGCTGGTCAACAGAGATGTTGCTGCTCTCTTTCTCGAGCTGATGAGGCACAGCTTTTCCCCCGCTGTCCTTGACCTCAGGAAGCCAGAAAATTTCAGGATTAAAGTTCGGCTCCTGGGGCTGAAACTCACAGCAGATTATCTCCCTGACCGAATAAGGATGGGGATTATAGACTAAAATCGGAAATTCTCCTTCATCAGCTTTTTTCTCTCCTTTGGCCATGGTGAAAAACGCTCTGGCCCTCAACCGGGCAAGGATCTCCAGGCCATGGTCCATCCTCTGCTGAGCATAAGCTTCGACCTGAGGGATGGACGAGCCCGGAAGGATGTCATGGAATTCACAGAACAGCAGGTCTTCCAGGGCCTCCCGCAGCTCCTTCCGGGGATAATCCATTATTCCCAGCAAAGAAGCATGGGAAACCATTTTCTCTGTGAAAAAATAGGTATTCTCCAGCTGGCGGTGCTTCTGCTTGACCAGCGCCATGGTCGTATAACAGCCAACAGCCCAGGGATTGAGGTCATGGGCATAACGGGGAAGCTCATCAGTGTTCTGGCCTAAGGCTTCAAAATAGTCCTCTGGCCGGCTGTGACGTATCTCCCAATCGGTTTCTTCTGAGATAAGACTCCGGAGCTGGTCAAGGTCTTCCCGGGAAGGGCCGCCGCCGTGGTTTCCGATACCCCAGAGCAGCATGCCTCTCCTCTGCTCAGAGTTCTCGTCCAGCCACTTTGCGACACGCTCTCTGGCTTTGCCTCTCTCGGAGTTGTAGTGGTGTCGGGCGCGGTGGGCGAGGATCTCCGAACCATCATAGCCTACCCAGATGAAATCGTCTGCAGGGAGGGTCAGATGTTTTTCATCAGGGCGGCAGAAGAGGTAGGATGTGTATCCCGCTTTTTTTAATATCTGCACCAGTCCTCTTGTGTGCCCGAACGGGTCGAAATTCACTGCGGTCTTCGGTTCCACGCCAAATTTCTCCTGAAAATAGAGCTTCCCGTGCAGGATCTGGCGGATAAAGGACTCCCCGTTCGGGATATTGCAGTCAGGCTGGAGGTACCAGCCGCCAAGGATGTGCCATTTTCTTTCTTTGACCAGATTCTGGATGCGGGAAAACAGCTCTGGTTCGTACATCTCGACCCATTTATAGAGGACTGCCTCATTGTGGTTGAACACGAATTCCCCGTATTCTTCACAGAATTGTGCTGCAGCCCGAAATGTCGAAAGAGCCTCGCCTGCTCCCTCCTCCCATTCCCATAGCCAAACAGGGTCAAGATGAGCGTTGCAGATGAGGTGGAGAGTCTTGGCTGACATTGTGTCCTCCTGTGTTAAATCTGCCGACATAGAGTGAATGAATGGACATAAAGGAAAGTTTGAATCTGGATTTGGAGAAAAATCTAACTAAAGAACTCATATCATCGAAAGTAATATATAGTGTCGGCATTAGATATGAATAATCCAGGTTAAATATCATTAAGGAAGTACGGCTTCTATCCATAATTCTGCCTCGGAATAACCGATACAGGCTTCCTTATCAGAGGATTGGGTGACCGCTCCGTTGGACCGGAACCCGGGGGATTCTCCTTTCGAAGCCTTTCTGATCTCCAGGTTGACTCTTCCCTTCCTGAGCGGAAACAGAGCCTTTATTCTTTTTATTCCGGGAAGAAGCTTTGGCCTTATCCTGAGATAGGTTGTTTCAGGCTGAATCCCGATAATGTGATGGACGAGCAGGATGAGCATCTCCGCCCAGGTCCAGGGTGTTATCCCCACTTGAGGAAAAGGAGGAGCGAGCCGTGGACCGTAAAACTCAAACCAGGAACCTGCCCGGGCACCGGGAAGAGTCTCCAGCCACCGCAACACCCGCCAGACTTTCTTATAATCCCCTGCTTCCAGGTAGGCACGGGCAATGAACAGCGAAGGAAAGGGCCAAGGACCAGGAGAGTCAGGCTCAGAGCTCAGATGATAGCGTCCGTAGCCGCCGCCTTTCCAGCCTTGATTCCAGAGGCCCTCCAGGCTGGCCATTGTCGATGAGGCAACTGGAGAAGCAGGAGAAACAAACTCGAAAGCGATGGGCAGAGAGGCTGAAGCATCCGGGTTGAGAAGGTGGGGATCAGAGGAGGAAAGAGGAACTCCCACAGGAAGCTGGGCATCGGGTGAAGGCTCTGCGGATTCCTGGAGGCTGCCGTCTATCTTGCGCCTCTTGATGAATCCTCGGTCGTCAACCAGCCCGTACTGTACATGGTGGAGTATAGCATGCTTTATCCACTCCGCTCTCCTGTCCCAGCGTTCTGCCTCAGTTTCATGCGAGGTCAAGCGGGCAAGCTCAGCAGCAGAAGACAATCCCAGAGAAGCCCACAATTGATGGGCCAATTCCATCCCTTCCTCGATGCCATGCGCCTTATGTCTTTCCCAGTATTCTCTCCGGTTGGCCAAAAGACCTGAGGGCTGATGTCGAAACACATCTTTTAAGGGAAACTCAGCCGTGGCCATGATCTTATCCCAATTCTTATTAATGATTTCCTGGTTACCGGACCACAGGACATAATTCTTTAAGGCGTAAAGAAGAACCCCGTTCTGGTCGAGCTCGACCTCATCAGGATGGCGCTTTTCGCTGGAATCGATGGTGTCTCCTTCATCGGTCACAAACACCTCAATCAACCTGTTCAGCATCAAACGGGCGAGCTCGTGATGGCCTGAGACTGCCAGCCCCACTGCCACCATCGCCTGATCCCGCACCCATTCCCGGTTGTACTGCCAGATGCTGCCGTCCATCTTTCCTGCCTCTGAAACCACAGCAGGCAGTTGGACTCGAGAGGCATTGAAGTAATGGTCGAGCAGAGGCAGGCCAAAGGAAACAGCAGCCGTTTTTTCCCAGTAGTCCAGCGCTTCCTCGGTCGGTCCACGGTTTAAATCATAATCCAGCCTAACCTGAGCCCCCGGGCTGTCCAGAGTGTACCTGACGCATATCAATGTCTCCTCTCGAGAGCGCAGCTTGAATTCATGCGCAAAGACTCTATCCAGGACTCCGGTTTCGAGTCTGGCCTGAATTTCGCCTTTTTTCAAATTCCGGATCTTCACCTCTCGGACGAGCACGGGCTGGGACCTATCGGGACAGTAAAAGTGTTCCGTAACACTGAAATCACGGGTCTTCCACTGCACTCTGACCGCAGGAACAGGGTATTCAGTCAGCCAGCCGACATCAACGTTTTTGGCTTGAGGGACATGGAATGAATTTCCGGATTGAACCCGGACCATCGTTTTCTCCAAACCGGAATCAGGGTCAAAAGTCAGGGCCTCTCTTTTTTTCCTCAGATACTCAGGGTTCATGATCAGCAATCCGACCGGAGTTCCTTCTCCTCCGGGAGCGAACTGCACCGCTCCTTGGATGCAGCCGTTTCCGAGGAAGAAATAGGATACAGCCTTTAGCTTCGTCCGGACATCCGGATGTCCCTTTGACGGGTCATCATCATAAAAATGTTCCTGGACGTCTATCATCGATTACTGCCAAGCCTCCCGGGATTCAGCTGGGAATCCAGATCTTCCTGGCCACGATAACCTCTGCGCTGCTCGGGAGCTGAAGCGGGACTTTTGTTTTCGTGTAAAAAATAAGGCCTTTGTATCCCGTCAGATACAGATATGTCTTTTTCCGGAAACCGCTTGTGGCGAGCACCACTGCAGGTTTCTCAACTCTTGATACGACTGTGAAAAAATCATTCGGTTCCAGGCTTACAATCGCGCCGGATGCCTTGATGGCTTGGGCGATCACAGCCGCAGCAACACCAGCATTCGCCATACTGGATCACCTCCTTAAATATTTGGGGACAGTCCCCAATCTTAATGTTTTTCCGCTCCATTATATCCGTCTGTATCCGAGTCTTCAAATGGAATATCTAGCTTCAGTTCGGAGGGTCATAGATCAAATTCGTCTCTCATAATCATATCAAGATAACTGCATACTCCCTGAAAAGATTTTTTCCTCACAAACTGATCTCTATTGACAAAGAGGAGATAAATATTTATCTTTCTAATAAGTAGAGGTTCCAAATAAATCTTTTTATAGGCAAAGGGTGTTTTGGTTCCAAAGAAAGGATAAGGGATTGGAACGTCATCCAACCTGAGCAATAGCTGAAGATGAAGCGTTAAGCCTCAGCTGAGAAGTGGATTGACTTGAAAGCAAGACATGAATAAAGAACAATGCAATCCCCCGAGGAATGGACAATTTTTATTCTTTGTATTAGAATGTAAACAGCAACTTATAGAAAAAAGCAGGCAAATGCGAAAATTCCCTATTATCCTCATCCTTGTGTTCATTTTATTAAATTTCTCTATTCTTTTTGCAGATGAAGAAAAAGACTCTCTCAGCATCAGGCCGACTGACGGGAAAAAGCTCTTTCTGAACGAAAAAATTGATCTTTTCTTACTGTATTTTCCGTATGCCATAAACGCCACGGACCGCCAAGGGTCCAACGGCAACAGCGATACTGCCTCGGATGACTATTATCAAAGAGTCAGAGAATCCATTATCCATTTCAGCCTGGCATTCAATCGAGTCTCGTCTTTCTCGTTGAAAATCCCGCAGGAGCTGATACGAGAACATAAAATCAGGAAGAATTACATCAAACCGGCTTTAGAGATCACCTCCATCAACCTGACTCTGTGGAGCTTCAATAGATACATCATGAATGAGGATTGGGCCAACGTCACCCTGAACTCCATCTTAAAAAATCTTAAGTCTGGCCCTGCCTGGGACGTCGACACTTACATAACCAACCATCTGGGACATCCTTTTCATGGAGCAGCCCATTATTCCATTGCCAGGGGCAACGGCATGAATTTCCTGGAATCCACTCTCTTTTCCACCTTTGGCAGTTTCACCTGGGAATACTTCTTTGAGTCAATCCGGCCGTCGACAAACGACCTCCTTCTCAACACCCTGGGGGGAATGACCCTGGGTGAGCTATTATACCGGACGGCAGGGCTGATTATCGATGAGAGTTCAGTCGGCATCGAGAGAGCTCTCCGAGAATTCCTGGCGTTTCTTGTCAATCCTGGATATGTTCACCGTTTCACCTCAGGGAAAGCCTTTAGAATCGGGTACCCGCCCGAAGAGCGTTTTTACAGCCTGGAATTTCCGGTCGGCGCCTACGGGACATCCATGGAAAACGCCTGGTTTGTCATCGCTGCCAACCTGGAATACAACGACTATCAAAAAAATGACCTGATGCTGCTCAATCCATACGAGTGGTTCTCTCTCGACTTCAGACTGGGATTTCAGGATTACAAAGCCCGAGACCAGGAAATCTTCACCACTGGAATCCTCGCCGGACGAAAAGTAAGGAACGGAGTCGCAGGTCTTTTCGGAGTTTTTGATTACATCAACTCCCATATTATGGACAGGATGTCTGTTGTCGGAGTTGGCCCTGGCATATTTGTAGTCACTGATTTCGATTCTGACTACTACCTGAACACCACAGGAGTACTGACTTTGATACTCGGAGCTTCCAGCCCTTCGATCGACGGAAGTAACGGCCATTTCGGGACAAAGCTTGATGATCCTTATTACTTTGGGCCAGGTATGCTGGGGAGAGTCAAGTTCGAGCTGGGGAAAAAAGGCTTGGGCAGCATTCATACAGGTTATTCCCAGTACTGGGTGCACTCGATATTCACCAGCGCCAACGAATTCCTGGGTATCCTGACACTTAAGCTCAATTATGAAGTCACTGACTGGTCCCAGGTCAGCCTGGGGTATGATTACTACCTGAGATATGCCACCCTTTATGATGAGCGGTACAGCGGAGCCAAGCCTGCTGTCCGAGCCCTCTATATTCTCAAATTTTAAGCTCCGGTATCGAATTTTCCTTCTTTCTTACTCAGAATAATAGTCTGTCACATTTGGAATCAGGCTTGCATTCTGTATGGACCTAAAAAACCGAGGTGACATTACTAATGTCAACGCAGTAAATAAGGTTACAATATCTAGGCGGCATTCATGCCGCCCAAAATGGGATGTAACGCGAATTATTGCGTTAACATGAGAATATGGAAGAGAACCTCTTTGCTCAACAGACTTTCTTGAACCGGAGAAACAAGAGATAGCCGATGAGGATCAGGAAATTCACAGTGATCACGGACCAGGACATGAATTTCGCGTAGAGCTCTCTCCCCATGATATCGAACAGAGAGAAAGTAATAATAAAAAAATTGACAACAAGCACCCCTCGCCACAGTCTGGGGTATTTGGAAAAGTGCTGGAGAATGAGCATCACTCCCAGAACAGAAACGAGAAGTGTGTAATCCCAGCCCAGAGGAGATACCAGAGGAATAAGGATAAGAAGAATGGAGCATTCCAGGACCGGAGCCCGAGCTGCGTCTCGTCCCTTCAGAACAACGGCCAGAATGAGGAAGGCAAGCAGGACAATCACCACCCCGCCCAGGATCAACGAGAGGCTCCTGTTACCCGTCCATTTCATGAAAAGAGCCATGATGGAGATGTTATCCTGGGAAGTGAACAAATGTGGGGTTGTCCGGGAAAGCTGGGACGCCCAATCCTTGAAAACGGTGAGATATTGGCGGAATCCATAAAAGAACGAGGTGACAAAAAGAGAAAATATCAATACACCCAGCCCGCTGCCAAGAGCTCCCCACTTTTTCTTCACGATGAAATAGGGAAGAAAGATCAGGGAATGGGGTTTCAAGGCCACAGCCAGTCCCCAGAGAGCTCCAGCGCCGATTTCCTTTTGCCAGAGCTTCTCCTCTCTTTCCGAGATCATCAACCAGGCCATGAAGAGCAAGACCATGCCGACAACCGCATTGATCTGCCCCAGTTGAAGCTCCCTCAGAAGAAACTTAGCCAGAATCAAGGGAGTCAGAACAAGCAGGTATTTCGGCCTGCCTTCTTCCTCAGGAATAAGCTGATAAGAGATGTAGACCAGGGAAAATATGCTGAAGGCAACGAGATAAAACCAGATGGCTTTGGCCAGCCAGAGGGGAAGAAGCGAGAGAGGAAGATAGAAGAGAGCGGAGCTCGGAAGGTACTTGAATATATAATGCCCATCCCCTCTCTGGTAGAGTGTTTCTCCGGCCATCAGCCTCTTTCCTGCGGTGTAATTCACCTCGAAATCCCGCATGTGCTCCTGCGCCTTGAATATGAAACCCAAAAGAAGGAGGGCGAAGGCCAGAAAAACGAAAAGATATGTCCTCTGTCTTGACTTCATCACAGCCTCATCATGTCTGCGGCATCCATGTCAGGGGTGAGGTCGTTTTCGATTATCATTCGGGTTTGAGCTAGGTGATCAGCCCCTTCACTTCTCTGTAGACTTCTTCGACGGTTATATCTTTCAAGCATCTGTTATCTCTGCATGGGGATTTCCTGTGATTGAAAGCGGAGAGGCAGGGGCTGCAGCTATAGCCGGAGTAAAACACGCGGCAATTTTTTCCCAGAGGCCCGTAGAGCCCTGGGGTTTCGGGACCAAAAAAGGCAAATGTCTTGATATCCGTCATCACCGAGAAGTGCACCGGACCGCTGTCGTTGGTGATCAAAATGTCGGCGATATGGTAAAGGTCGATCAACTCAAAGAAAGTGGTCTTCCCGGCCAGATTCAGGCATCGCTCCGAACCCACAGCTTGACACAAATCATCCGCATGCTCT
>JAOUKO010000110.1 GCA_029882525.1 Candidatus Aminicenantota bacterium
GATTAAAACAGAACAGGTTCGCCCCTCTGGAAGGGCCACCCAGGGAGTCAGAATAATCAACCTTGAAAAAGGGGATAAGGTCGTCTCTATCGCTAAGGTGAGGGACAGTTAACTTCAACGCTTCTATCCCGTTTCACACCGGCAATTTTGCAAATACAATACAGGAGAAGGACTTCGCTCCTGATAAGATTTTTAACGATTGGATGATATGCCGCGCGGCTTGCCGCGGGGAACCGATCGTCGGGGGATCCAAGGGGTATGCCCCCTTGGTCGCAGGGCGTGGATTCATGCCCCGCCCGAGAAGGGGAGGCAGCGAGCGGAAGCGAGCGTTGGAAGGGGGAAGTCAGTTCCCCCTCCAAGTTGACTCCATTCCCTTTGAGTCCGGAAAGACTTGACAGTTGCTTCTTTTCTTCTTTAAAATTAACGCACATTTATCGAGGAGGGAATCATGGTCGAAACAATCAGCCAACTTTTTCTGAACACAGTGAAAACTTACATAAAAGACGATTTATTACTTTATAAGAAAGAAGGCCAGTATATTCCCATCTCTACCCAGGAGTATACCGAAAAAGTCAAGCACTTTTCCTTGGGGCTGAGAGAGTTGGGACTGGGTGCTGGCGATAAGATGATCATCCTTTCCGAAAACAGGCCGGAGTGGGTTATTTCAGATATGGCTAACCTATGCCTGGGCGGGATCACCGTTCCCATCTACACAACCCTTGTCCCTGAACAGGTCAAATACATCATCGATGATTCCGACGCCAAGATCGTCCTTTGCTCCCAGCCGGACCTCTGGCAGAAGGTCTGGGCTGTTAAAGGTGAGCTGACAAAGGTGACCCATTACATCAGTTTTAACCCCGGATCTCCTGAAGGAACACTGTCCTTTGAAGAGGTCATCGAAAAGGGCAAGCAGGCGCAGAAGAACAAACCTGAGCTGTTTGAAAAAGGAGCTTTGGAGATTAAACCTTCTGATATCGCTTCTATTATCTATACTTCAGGGACAACCGGACTGCCCAAGGGCGTCATGCTCATGCACAGCAATTTCGTCAGCAATGTTGTCACCTGCGCGCCTATTCTGCCTTTTTCTGATAAGGACACGGCCATGTCTCTTCTGCCTCTCTCCCATGTTTTTGAGAGGATGGTTGAATTCACTTATCTCTATAAAGGCTGCACCATAGGCTACGGGGAGGGCTTTGACACCGTCGCCCAGAACTTGCTCGAAATAAGACCGCACATGATGGCTGTTGCCCCTCGGGTCTTGGAAAAGTTTTATGCCAGGGTCATGGATAATGTCCTTACCTTCTCATCCTTGAAAAGAAAGATCTTTTACTGGGCACTCAAGGTGGGAAGGAAGTACAGCCAGAGAAAGTTGAACAATCAGCCCATATCGGGGATGCTGAACTTTAAGAGAAATCTCGCTAACAAGCTCGTCTATTCCAAGATAATCGCCAGGACAGGGGGCCGGGTCAGGTTTTTTATCTCTGGATCTGCTCCGCTCTCCAAGGATATCGCTGAATTCTTCTATGTGATGGGATTGGTGGTCATGGAAGGCTACGGTTTGACAGAAACCTCGCCTGTCATCTCGGTCAATACGTTTGATAAACTGAGATTCGGCACGGTCGGCCCTCCGATTCCGGGCGTCGAGGTGAAAATCGCCGATGATGGAGAGATCCTGACAAGAGGACCGCATGTGATGCAAGCCTACTATAAAAAAGAAGAAGCCACTCGAGAAGTATTTGACGGGGACTGGTTCCGGACAGGAGATATCGGTCATATAGATGAGGATGGATTTCTGGTCATTACCGACAGGAAGAAAGACATTATCGTGACTTCAGGGGGGAAGAATGTGGCACCCCAGCCCATAGAGAACATGCTGAAGATCAATCCTTTTATCGAGAATGTTGTCGTTATCGGAGACAGAAGAAAGTTCATTTCAGCCCTGGTTGTCCCGAATTTTGAAAAGCTTGGAGAGTATGCCAGGTCGAACAATATCCCTTTCGAAAAGCTGAACGACCTGGTCAAAGATGAGAGGATCCGGAATTTCATGGAGGCAGAGGTTGACCGGACGACTCCGAATCTTGCCTCTTATGAAAAAATCAAAAAGATCAGCCTTATGGACATGGATTTTGAGCAAGAAAGGGGAGAAGTTACCCCGACGCTAAAAGTAAAGAGGAACATAATCGAAGAGAGATACAAAAATGTCATAGATGCTATGTACAGGGAATAAGGGTGCTGACATCCCTCTTCATTCCTTGACCTCAGGCTTCTTTCTGAGCCAGCCAGTAAAGAATTCTCCCGCAATTTTCGCAGAGGATAATATTTTCGTTCCCTTTCAGCTCATTGAGAACCTGGGGTCGGACACGCATGTGGCACAGGGAACAGAACTCTCCGCTTAAAGGAGAGAGAGCAATCCCGTTCTTAGATGAGAAGATTTTAAGGTAGAGGCGAATCAGGTCATCAGGAATTTTTGCCTTCAGCTCTTCTTTCTCTTTATTCAGCTTATCTCTCTTGGCTTCGGATTCTTTTTGTTTCTGCTGGAGGATGTTTTTTTCCTTGGAGAGTTCTTTTTCAGCCTCGTTGTATTTCTGATTGGCACTCCTTATTTCCTCTTCGATCTCGTCTGCCCTGAGCATCTCGTTGAGGATTTCATCTTCCATTTCGTTTATTCTCTGTTTGGATTCTTCTATTTCTTTGAGGAGGGATTTGTACTCTATGTTGGTTTTGACTTCATTGAGCTGAAGGTTGTACTTGGTGGCTTTTTCTCTGATAGCCTTGACATCCGCTTCTAAATCCCTTCTCTTTTTCTGGTTTTGAGCCAGTTTTTCTTTGGCCTGAGTGACGATCTGGAAGACTTCTTCCTTTTTTTTAGTGATGTCCTCGATTTTGTAGGGAACGTTTTCAAGGAAATGAGAGAGGTGTATTATTTCAGCGTCAAGCTCCTGAAGATGAATCAGTTTGTCGAACTCAATATCCACATCTTTTCCTCTCTATGAGAATGGGCCTACCAGGATTCGAACCTGGGACCTGCCGGTTATGAGCCGGTGGCTCTTCCGCTGAGCTATAGGCCCTGTTCATTCTTATAACAGATATCAAAATTATAGTCAATTTTACCTGATTACCTGATTAATCCGTAAGCATTTTTGTGCCCGTGATGAGGGAAAGATCTGACCTAATGGGGAAGTACGGCCACAGTTCCCCTTCCATCCTTGCCAAGACCCTCCCACCCTCCTTCATGGGCTCCGGATGGAAGGGGGAAGTCAGTTCCCCCTCCAAGTTGACCTGGTTAATTGTTCTCGGTAAAGGATTTCAGCTTGCGGCTGCGGCTGGGATGCTTGAGTTTTCGGAGGGCTTTAGCCTCGATCTGTCTGATCCTTTCACGCGTGACCTTGAATTGCTGACCGACTTCCTCCAACGTGTGTTCGTTTCCATCCCCCAGACCGAATCTCATCTTCAAGACCTTAGCCTCTCTCTCGGTAAGAGATTTCAAGGCTTCTCCGATCTGCTCTCTCAGGTTTATGTTGATAACAGCATCAGGAGGTGAAGGCATAACCTTATCTTCGATGAAATCTCCGAGATGGCTGTCCTCTTCTTCCCCAATGGGCGTCTCCAGGGAGATGGGCTCCTGAGCGATCTTTATGATTTTTCTCACCTTGTTAACGGACATATCCATCTTCTTGGCTATTTCTTCACAGGTGGGCTCTCTTCCGATTTCCTGAACGAGGCTTCTTGAAACTCTGATCAATTTGTTGATAGTCTCTATCATGTGAACCGGAATCCTGATAGTCCTGGCCTGGTCAGCAATGGCCCGGGTAATTGCCTGTCTGATCCACCATGTCGCGTAGGTCGAAAACTTATACCCTCTGCGGTATTCGAATTTATCCACGGCCTTCATCAATCCCATGTTCCCTTCCTGAATCAGGTCGAGAAACTGAAGGCCGCGGTTGCTGTATTTCTTGGCGATGGAGACGACAAGTCTGAGATTGGCAGCAACGAGCTCTTTTTTAGCCTGATTGCTGATTTTTTTTCCAGTGGATATGGCTCGGAGCGTTTTTCTTAAAGCCTGGGAGTCAAGACCGATATCCTTTTCGTATATCTTTAAGACTCTATTGATTTCCTTGATTTTTTCCTTCAGGATTCCTTCTTGTTTCTTGCTTTTGACCCTGCCGAGAGAAAGATTAACCTCTTCCTTTGACTCTTCATACTCGTTGATGGCCTTCAACTTTTCTTGAAGTTCGTCGATGATGACTTCCCTGTGTCCGGGACGGATGTTGAGCTCCCGGATGAGGCGGCTCATCTCGACAATCAGGCGCCCCCGCTGATAGGTATTTTTCTTCAAAAGAGGGATGCTGTCCAGTTCGACACTGAGTTCCCTGATTTTTTTGATTTTAGCCATTATTTGTTTCTTCTTGGCCTCGAGTTTTCCTTCTGCGAGCTCATCCTCACTGATGTCGAACATTTCGTACATGATTTCAGGGTCCTCTTTGATTTTTTCCTCCAAAGAGAGGATTTCATTCAGGACAATGCGCGTTTTAGAGAGGGCTTTGATGATGGCTTTTTCGCCTCTTTCTATTTCCCTTGCTATGGAAATTTCTCCCTCCCGAGTGAGGAGGGAAATATTCCCCATTTCTCTCAGGTAGAGCTTAACAGGGTCGGTTGTCCTCTCCAGTCCTTGAAGGGAAACAAGGTCACTCCTTCTTTTTTTGGGGACGATTTCTCTCTGTTTGGAATCGAGGATTTTGATCCCGTAGTCGTCCATTGAGCTGAGGAATTCGTTGAAATTCCCCTCAGAATCTGTGTCTTCCTGGAAGGTTTTATCGATTTCTTCAAAAAGAAGATAACCTTGCTTCCTTCCTTTGGAAATGAGTTCGCTAATTTCGTCTTTCTGGTACTTATTATCCGAAGACAATCTTAATTCCTCTCTTCTTCGAGAAAATCCCGTTTATTGGAACTTAAATTCTGATAATTTCGTTGCGACAGTATCGATAACTCCTCTTTCATTTCCCGTATTTGTTTGATGAGCGGAAGGATTCTCTCCTTATCTCCGTTCCTCTCTAATCTGGCGATTTCGGATTTCAATTTTTTGGCCTGGTTTTCGAGCGAGAGCTGTCTCAGCGCGTTAAGGCATTCAAAAGCCTCTTCAACGGTTGCTTCCTGCTCTTTTTCTAAGAGGGTTTCTGAGAGAGAGCTTAACAAGGAGGGATCAATTTTTCCCTTTAACTCGTGGAGATTGGAACTCTTTCCTTTTTTGAAGCTATCTGATAAAGCGGTGAATATGGGTTCGCCTTTAAGCCCCTGGAAGTACTCTTTTTTGATTTCAGAAAAGATATAAGGCGCTATCTCCTTCTCTTCAAGAAGAATTTGAAGGAGCCTTTTCTCTGCGTTAAGAAAGTTCGGTTGTGTTTCCTTTTCTTTTTCTGTTGTTTTTTTCTGGAGCATTGACCTCAACACGCTCTCTTCTATTGAAAGATGCTCACTGGCCTGCTTCACGTATTCACTCCGGACAACAGGGTCAGGAATTTTTTGGATTTCATTGATGATGTTTCTGGCGACACGGGCTTTTTCTTCGGGAGTCTCTTCATTTTTCTCCTGGAGATGGCTGTTAATCAGGAATTTAAGCCCCGGAGTGCTTTCCTTCATCAGGACTGAAAATTTTTCTGCACCGAATCTCTGGATATAGCTATCAGGATCAAATCCCTGAGGCAAATTCAAGACTTTAATCTCCACACCGTTTTCGAAACAGAGTGATATGGCCCGTTCGGCTGCCTTTTTCCCAGCCTTGTCAGCGTCGTAGCTGGCAATAATTCGTGGGGCAAAGCGTTTGGCAAGGGAAACCTGGTCAAGAGTCAAGCTGGTGCCCAGGGATGCGGCTACGTTGGGTATTCCCGCCTGGAGAAGCGCGAGAAAGTCTGTGTAACCCTCAACCATGACCACCTCGCCTTTTTCCCGAATGGAATCCTTACAAAAGTTCAATCCATAGAGGAGTTTACCCTTGGAGTAGATGGGTGTATCCGGGGAATTCAGATATTTTGGTTCCGCATCAACAATAGTTCTTCCGCCAAAGGCTACGGTCTTTCCAGTGATAGTGAAGATGGGAAAGATGATCCTTCCCCTGAACCGGTCATAATAACTGCCCTTCTTTTCGTTATACAGGACCAGACCCGCTTTCTCGAGAATCTTAGGCTTTATGCCTTTTCCCTGAAAAAAGGAAATGAGAGCATCCCAGGAATTCATAGAGTAACCCATCTTGAGTTTTTGGATGGTGTCTGATGTTATGTTCCTCTTTTGGAGATAATGGAGAGCTTTTTCTCCTTCTTTGGTGTTGAACATGTTCTTTTTGAAAAAAGCGAGAGCATCTTCGTTTATCTTGAACAGCTCCTCTTCCAATTTTATCAGTTGTGGGGACAGCTTTTTTCTTTCCGGAAGCGGGATGTTGTATTTTTCCGCCAGGAATCTCAAAGCTTCAGGGAAACTGAGGTTTTCTTTCTCCATGATCAAGGTGAAGATATCGCCGCCGGCTCCGCAGCCAAAGCAGTGATAGAGCTGTTTTTCCTCGTCCACGGTGAAGGAGGGAGCTTTTTCAGAGTGAAAAGGGCAGAGTCCGACGTGCTTTCGCCCGCGTCTTCTCAACGTGGTGTATTGAGAAGCGATTTCGACGATATTAGAAACCTGCTTAATCTGGTCAATAACTTCCATTATGGTCTTTTTTTTGCCGAAACAGACTACAAATAAATATAGGAATGAGATCGTCAATTGTCAAGGTCTAAGTCACTAAAAATCAAAGTTTTATATATAAAATAGTAAAAGGGGACAGGCTCCTTTTTGGAGGCTGTCCTTTTTAGTCCTTTTGTGAAAAAAGATAGGGGCTGATCCCATTTTTCAAGAAAGTTGCCTATCCTTTTTTTAAAGATGGTTTATCAAGCTGGCAAGATATCCTGCGCCAAAGCCGTTGTCGATATTGACAACCCCCACTCCGCCTGGGCAAGAGTTGAGCATGGCCAGAAGGGCGGCGAGACCTTTCAGGCTGGCTCCATAGCCAACACTGGTGGGGACAGCAATCAGGGGGATGTTGACGACTCCGGCCACTACGCTGGGCAAGGCTCCTTCCATCCCAGCTATGGTGATGATGACCCTTGCCTTCCGGATTTTCTCGTATTCGCCGAATAACCGGTGAAGACCGGCCACACCGACATCATAGATCTTTTCAACCTCGTTCCCCAGGATTTCACAGGTTACGACTGCTTCTTCAGCGACCGGAATGTCTGATGTGCCAGCGGTGATGATGGCGATTTTTCCTTTACCCAAGACAGGCTTCTGCTGGCGGAGAGAGATTGTCTTGGCCAGAGGATTATACTTGGCGCGCGGGATTTTTTTCTTCAAGGTCCTGTAGAGCTCTGGCCCGACCTTGGTGATGAGCAGGTTACTTCCCTTCTTGATGATCGCTTGAGCTATTTTGATTATCTGGTCTTCCGTTTTTCCCGGACCGTAGATGATTTCTGGATATCCCTTCCTCAATTCACGGTGATGGTCGATTTTGGCGAAGGTTAAGTCTTGGTAAGGATAGTCCTTTAGGATTTGGAGGGCTTTTTCAGGAGAAAGTTTTCCTTGTTGGACCTTTTTCAGGATTTCTTCGAGCTGTGATTTCATCAGCCTGATTCTACCAGATATCCAAATAAATATAAATGGGTCGAGCCCTGGCCCTGGAATCATTTCTGTCTCCATGACAGTTAATTATGAAGTTATGGTCTGTTGCAGCGACGGTTCTCCTCCATCCTAGCCAAGACCCTCCCACCCTCCACCATGGGCTCCGGATGGAGGGGGAACCATCGCTGCAGAGGGCGTTTCAGGAAGGCTAAACCTGAAAGGTCACCTCGGATCTCTCCAAAAACATTTCTACTCTTCTTGGATATAAAGGATTTGGAGATGTCTCCGATGATCCTTTGATATTTGCCGGGGAAGCGGGTTTTGGGTTATACTGAAGAACTCCTTTCAGGAAAAGGATTTATCTGTTTTTCCAGGTTAAAAGACTAGCCCGGCCAGGATTTTGAGGTAATTTGAAACAGAAGACCACGCTCCAAAAAGAGATCCGTCTCTCAGGGATCGGTATACATACCGGAAAAAAAGTCGATATTCAATTAAAGCCATCATCATTTGGGAAAATCGTTTTTCGCCGCACTGACCTGGATGGTTTAGAGCTTGCCCTCGACCCGGGAATCGTCAAAACCAAAAACTCCACCTATCTCGAATCCAAGGGATGCAGGATTCAAACCCTGGAGCATTTGCTGGCTGTTCTTTATATCTTCGGGATTGACAGTCTGATTGTGGAGTTGGACGGAGAGGAGATACCCATCATGGATGGGAGTGCCTCTCCTTTTGTTCAGGCTGTCCAGGATAGTGGGCTGCAGCCGCTTCCCGAGCAAAAAAAGATCGTTAAAATAATTAAGCCGTTCAGGCTTGAAGAAGAAGGGGCCTCTGTATCCTTTGGTCCCGACGCGGCTTTCAGGATCACTTATTGCATCGAATACGACCATCCCCTTATCCAGAGACAGGAGTTGACTCTGGATGTGAATAAGGAGAGCTTTGTGACGGAGATCGCTCCCTCGCGGACCTTTGGATTCTTGAAGGATGTCCCTGCCCTCAGAGCCCAGGACTTAGCCCTCGGAGGCTCGTTGGAGAACGCCGTGGTCCTCGATGACAAAGGCTCGATCAGCGGGCCGCTTCGCTTTCCGGATGAATGTGTGCGGCACAAAATTCTGGATTTGATCGGAGACCTTTCTCTGCTGGGCTCGCCCGTGATCGGCCATTTCAGCGCGCACAGAGCCGGCCACAGACTTCATCTGAAAGCCGTCC
>JAOUKO010000111.1 GCA_029882525.1 Candidatus Aminicenantota bacterium
TTCCTGCATCAAACAGGATGGTGGTGGTCATCTCACCTAAGGGCATGAGTGACCGGTTGCACGCCCCTTTGCGGTCCTCGGAATGACTGCGGATATGAAACGGGTTGGAAGAACCGCTGGGACCAAAGACTCTGGTGGGCGCCACGCAGTGGGCATAGATGATCTGGTTCTTGGCTGTATCGATCACGGGATCGGAAATGAACCCGGGCCGGTTGACCAGATAGGTCATCAAGAGCATGGTAATGGTTGACCGCTGGTCGGCTTCACAGGCCCCGACATAGCCATCGTTATTGAGCTGCATGAAGCCCAGACAGGGATAAGCGGGAAGATGTCCGCCGTAAAACCCGCCCAGGCAGTTGACCGCAATCGCTCTGGCGCTGTGTTTCTCCATCAGGTCGAGCATGGCGATGTACATGACTCCCGATTGTTCGATATCCTGGTGAGAGGGCTCGATGATCTTGGCAGCTTCTTTGATCCATCTATCAGACCATTTCCTGGCCCGGGACAAATCGGCATTCTTATAGGCAGCACTGATCTCAGGGAAGTCGATCCCCTGCATTCTGGTCCCGATAAGCTCCTCGATCTTCTTGTCCGGCTTACCTCCGACCACCAGTGCGGTTGACTGGCGGAGCTTGTGGATACAATCAATGCAGCGCACAGCCTCGACAGCATCATTGAAATCGGAGGAGGAAACGCCGACTACTCTTTGCCCCTCCCGCCTGGCCCGCGCATACCCTGTGAGGAACTTTCCAGAGCCGGCGAAAAGGTTATCAATGAAAACCGTCGGCTTGCCCGAAGCGGCGATTATTTCCGGGACACTCCCCCAGAGGCAGCCGACAAGGTAAACGATGTAGCCGTCGACATCCTTATCCAACTGCAGGATCTCCTTGGCATCCTCGTCTTTTCCAGCACTGACAGGGAGAAATTCTATGTCCGGACATTCCTTCCGGAACATCTTCACCAGCTCCCTCTTTTTGCCTTCAAAATCGTATCCTATGTTCGGCCAGCAGGGCTCTTTGGAAGAGGGATGGGCCAGAACAAGCCGGATTCTGGTCTTGCTGTCTTTATCCGCTGCCAATCCCAATACAGCTGAAGGCTTGGCAGATGCGGGCGAGGCCAGATAGGACATGGCGGATATTCCCGCCGCATAAGCCGTACAGCGTCCCAGGAATTCCCGCCGGGAGAGATGTCCGGGACAATATTTTTTTTGAACGTATTCTTTTTCGCTCATAATATCCTCCTTATATTTATATTGCTTGAATCTCTTCCAGATAGTGCGAGTAAAATACACGGGAATGGAAGGAGCGACCTTGAAGATTTAGCCTTATCGAACCGTCAACCGAGGGAAGCCGATGAAATCGGCCGCCGAGTATGTTTGAGCACGTGAGGATCAAGCTGATGAAAAAACGATGGAGAACGGATATCCGTTTGCAAGTGACATGCTTGAGTGCGGAGTTACGCAGGCGCCGAGGAGGACGGTGAGGGAATGGCGTTAAAAATCTGAAGGGAGCGACGCCATTTCCGTGTATTTTAATCATTCATCTATCCATACAAAATGGAAGAGAACCATTTGCTTTTACATCTTGACCAGCTCTTCAATCTTGAACGGACGCTCCTGCTCGATACTGCGGCGGGCAGCGATTCCGATCAGGATGGAAAGCGCTCCATCCCTGCTCCCCGCAGCCTGCCCTAAGGGGTCAGATCCTGGTTCTCTCAAAATCCTGTCCTGCATGACCTGGTCAGCGCCCCAGTGGCCGCCTCCGCCCGAGGTGAGGCTGAAAGTCCTCGATTCCTTAAAACTGTGGGTGATCCGGAAATCAGCCATGCTGGAGACCTTCCAGGGCTGATTGTGGTAGACACGGACATCCAGCCTGCCCAAGGTCCCGTTAAAGCCCACATAATACCCCTCATAAGGCATGAAGGCATTCAGCGAGTAGCTCATCATCACCCGGTTGTGGTACTGGACCTGAGCGGTCATCGTATCCCAGATGTTGATCTTTTTGCGAAAGACGCAGGAGTCCCGGATGTAACCGTCAGCGGATTCCGCTTTGACGTATAAATTCATAAGATGCTTGTCCGCAGTGATATCCCAGAAAAATTCGCAGGTATCCTTGTGCGGGCAGTTCATGCAGCGGGTGCTCCGGAAAGAGCTGTTATGCCCGTATTTGCGCAGCTCACCATAGGCATAGACTTCAACAGGCTCGGCGGAGAGCCACCAGTTCATCAGGTCGAAGTGATGGGTCGCCTTGTGGACAAACAGGGAGCCCGAGAACTGCTTGAGCCCGTGCCAGCGGCGGAAGTAAGAAGCACCGTGGTAAACATCCAGGTAATAATTAAAATCCACGGAAGTGATCTCCCCTATTTCCCGGGACATGAGAATCTCTTTGATCTTCTCGGCTTCAGGGCTGTAGCGGTAATTGAACGTCACCACCAGCTTCTTGCCTGTTTTCCTCTCCGTATCCAGAATGTCCTGGGCCATCTTCTCATCCGTGGCCAGGGGTTTTTCAGTGATCACATCACAGCCCAGGTTCATCGCCCTGCAGATGTAATTGGCGTGGAAGCAGTCGGTCGTGGTCACGATCACGGTATCCGGCCGGCTGTTGTTAACCATCTGGTCAAAATCAGTGTAGACGGGGCAGTTTGCGCCCATGTAGCCTTTGGCGTATTCCAGGCGGATGGGGTTGATATCGCAGAGGCCGACCATCTCCAGAACATCGCTGTATCTTTGGATGAGAGTCTTCCCCCAGGTGTCGCTTCCTCTGACTCCTGTCCCGACCAGAGCCACTTTCAATTTTCTGCTCGCGGGTTTGGCCAACACAGGTTTTGTCCTCAGCAAAGGAAGGCTGGCCGCAGCCACGGCCATCTTGGCTGAAGAGGATAGAAAATCACGCCGGCTGAGTTCAGATTTTTGCTTTCCCATGATGCCCTCCTCCTATCCAGAAAATAACACTCCTTCTCTCCGATGCTTCTATCACAGCGGAAAAAAGATGTCAAAAATTGGGGACTGTCCCCAATTTCCGAAATTTTTAGAAGTCAGGATCAATCAGGGACATAGCGGGGGTAGGTCTTCTTGGCTTCTTCGGCCTCTTTCAGGTCGACCTCAACCGTCACGAACGGCTTTTTCTGCGTGGTCAGGCCCAGGACGTTTCCATCCGGCCCGACAATCCAGCCCTGTCCTCCCAGGTCGGGTCCTTTGGGGCTGAGGTCGATGCGGTTGGAGGAGATACAGAAAGCACCGGAGACTACGGCAGCGGCACGGCCGGCCACCAGCCATTTTTCAAGCGTGGATTTCGGAGTGGCCCGGGGACAGGCAATGATATGCACTCCCATCTTTCCATAAGCGCGGCAGTGCTCGAAGAACCAGATTTCAGTGCAGATAGCAAAGCCGATCAGGGCTTTGCTGGTCTCAACAGGAATGAAATCCGTATCGCCCTGATCATACCAGGAAGCCTCCCAGAAGCCGTGCTCATCGGGCAAATAGTACTTGGCATGGGCTGCCTGGAGCTCAGAATATTTCTCCCAGACGAACGCCTGGTTCAGGCGTTTGATATCAACATTCACAGGCCGGGTACCAAGAATAATCGCCGGGGCCAGCTCTTTAAAGCGTCTTTCCCAGTCCTCATGGACGGACACAGCCTTCTCCCAGGCTTGAGGGTCATACTCGCTTTTCCAGAACAGCCAGGGATAAAAAACCATTTCAGGAAGCAGGACCAGGTCGCTTTTCTCCTGCTTGACGTGGCCGGTCAACTTCTCCCAGTTCCTGGCAAAAGCCTCGGGCTCGTTGTTCAATTCACAGACCGTGATTTTCATCGAAGAGAACCTTCTATTTTAGTATCAAAAGAGAAAAAGAATCCAGGACTACGATATGCTCTCCGCAGATAATGACGCCTGCCGGTTCACCCGGTGTGTCGAACGAGTCGACTATGCGAGGTGCTCGGGGATCGCTGATGTCCACTTTCCAGAGACCAAAAGTCTCATCCGTGACATAGGCGAAATTTCCTTTTACAGCCACGCCGTTGGCAAAGCCTTCCATTTTGCAAGCGCCAACGATTGAGGGAGCAGACGGTCTGCTGACATCGATGACCTGCAAACCGGCAGAGCCGTCAGCAACATAGGCGTATTTCCCACTGACAGCGACTCCATAGGCATCGCCGGGAGTCCGCAGAGAACCTGACAATCGGAGAGAGGACGGAGTGCTTATATCGATGACATGAAAGCCCGTGTCGCTGCTGGCTACATAGGCATGATCGCCGCTGACTGCCAGACCGTAGGCAAACCCGGGCATCTCATAGGAACCGACGATCTCCGGTGCGGCGGGGTCACTGACGTCGATGATGTGAAACCCGGAATGGTCAGAGGTCAGGTAGACATGATTTCCTCGGGCAACCACGGTCCGGGCCACGCCAGGTGTCGGAAAAGTGTGGACAAGCTTCGTCTTTGAAGGATCGCCGGCATAATAAGCCTTTAATGACCACCTGTCCGTGATATAGACGTAATCCCCGGCTGCGGTTAATCCATGGACACCGCGCATTCTTCCCACTGAAGCCGCGATCTCTGGCTTAGAAATATCGCTGACATCGATGACCTGCAGTCCGGAAAGATCGCCGACAGCGTGGATGAAGTCCCCTACTGCCGCGGCCATTATGATCGAGCCCGGTGTGTAAAACAGGCCGCTGGTCATTGGCGATGCCGGGTTGGTGATTTGCAGGAGATGGATTCCCGCAAAATAATCCACCACATAGGCGTAATCGCCGCTCACAGTCACATCCCAGGCCTCGTTGTACATGGTGTATCTGCTGGTGGCGACCACTTCCGGAGCCTTCGGGTCACTGATGTTTATTATCTGAAACCCGCCGTCATACAGGTTCCCGATAAAAGCATACTCATCTCTGACAGTCACTCCCCGGGCATAGCCTGAGGTCAGGAAAGATGTAATAAGCTCTGGAGACGAAGGCTGGCTGACATCGATTATCTGGAGGCCGGGTGAGCCGTCGGCGACATAGGCGTAGTTTCCTTTCACGGCCACGCTCTCGGCCGAACCTTGAGTATCCAAAGCGCCTGCCAGCCTGGGCCTTTTAGGGTCTGTAATGGTGATGACCTGTAAACCTGATTCGCCATCTGCAATAAAGGCATAACCGCCGTTAACGGCCAATCCTCCGGCAGTGCCCGGCGTATCCATCGAGGAGGCAAGCTTCGGGGAGGAAGGTTTGCTGATATCGATTATCTGCAGTCCTGACTCTCCGTCCGCCACATAAGCAAAATTCCCGTTTACTACTACATCCTTGGCCTCACCGGGGGTGTCCCAGGAGCCCAAAAGAGAGGGCGCTTCAACATCGGAGACGTCCACAACCTTCAGTCCTTTTTTCCCTGCGGCGATGCAGGCGAGATTATCTCTTACCTCAATGCCGAACCCTCCTCCCAGGTAGAGGTGGGAGACGAGAGCTGGCCTTCTCTTGTTCGCAACATCAAGGATGACCAGCCCGTTGAGGAAGGCGCAGTAGGCGTGATCCCCGACGACTTCGGCATCATAGGCTTTTGACCAGAGGACACTGCTCACGTATTCCAGGTTCGAGCTTTCCGAGAATCCGGCAAAGCTCGAGCAGGCAAGCAGAATAATAAAAGCTGCGGAAAGTGACCTTTTATTGATGGAGCTCATTTTGATTCTCCCCGTTTATATATTCATATGAGACTGCCGCGCTTCCGTCGCAGTGACCTGAGTATAATAATTGGGGACTGTCCCCAATTTTAGTTTTAGATGAGAATATCATCTTTCCAGCCCAGCTTGACCAGGTCGATCCTATTCAAGTCGCTCGTCCCCAACCCGTGCTTCAGGTCAGCATCCCGAATATGCCTCGGTACGGGAGGCACAGCCATATCCTTGCCGAGCTGTTCGGTGCGCTTGGCCATAATCAGCTTCAGACCGATGGCATCCACTGCGACCGGGTCCTGTCCGACAATAAGCCCTTTATAATCCCAGATATAACGGCGGCTGAAATGATGGGGTCCGCGCCCGTGATACTGGGGAGTCAGGGCGCAGAGGATATTCAAGCGTGTCTTTCCTTTGACCTGGGGCAAATAAAAAAGCGAACCCAGGTCTGAGCAGCTGTTGGGATGCATGGCGGACTGAGACTGGGCGAACATGATGTAATTCTTCATGCAGCCGCTGACGCCAGCCAGATAATGAGTCCTGAGGGGCCTGACATTGATCAGGGAGGTCGCTTTTAAAAATATGGGATTTGTCCGCACATTGTGGTCATCGATGCTGATGTCTTCTTCTTTCACGCCGACATCGACCAACCGGCGCACGATCGCTTTCTCAGCCTCAGGCGGAGTGGGAAGATAAGACCAGACATTGCTCTTTATTCCCACGACTTCGCCCGGCTTGATGATCTGCTTGAAAGCCTCGACCGGGTCTGGCTTGTTAAACAGGGCCATGACCGCCTCATCCAGCATCTGCTGGATGACTTCAGCATTGAGCACGGAATTCTCATCCAGCGCGTCTTTATGCCGCACCAGGATGACCTTCGACTTCTTTTCCTGTTGCGACGAAAAACCCAGGGCCGCTCCCAGTACCGCAAAGGTGCTTCCCCTGATAAAATCCCGACGAGTGATGACCTTTCCCATGGCAAACTCACCTTTCATTGAATTTAAGTGTTCAGGGACATTCTGAAAACTGGCTCTCTGAAACACAGAAAAAAGCATAAGTGTCTTTTCATGGCCAAGAGTATATCCAAAGCTTCCCAATGAGTATACGGAATACAATAATCTGAGTTCCTTCAAGAGTCAACATCGGGGTCTCTGTCCATTGTCAGTTTGTTCATCCGGCAGTGCCGCCTCCACCGCCGCCTCCGCCCCCTCCGCCGCCGCTGAACCCGCCCCCGCGTCCGGAAGAGTAATGGGCAGCAGAGGTGCTGGCTTGAGTGATGGAGGTGGACATCGATTCGATGCTCTTGATCATGCTCTCCATACGTCCGCTGCTGATAAAGGAGGCTCGTTGAAAACCGTAGTACCAGACCGGCGCCACGGCCCGCTCATCCTTGATAATGATGGGCAATTTTTTAAGTATCTTCTGGGCGTTTCCGAAGATGATGCCGAAGACCAGATAATGCTCCCAGAGTTTATAGGCCTCTGGCGGAAGATCCTTGAATCGGGCAAAATCGTCCAAAAACCGCTCAAGGGCTGTCCACAGCTCGTTCTCTTTAGCCCAGTCACGGCCTCTGCGCTTGATCTTCGGGATCAGGATGCCGGACAGCAATAAAAGTATGATATTGGCAGTGAAGAAGGCCAAGGGCATGGTGACAGCGAGAAAGATGTTGCGCATCCTGGTGCTGGCTGGCTCGATAAATTTGCGCTTCTTGGCTTCCCTCCGAACCGACTTCATCCACTCCCTGTACCACTTCTGGAATTCCTTTGCTTCCTTCTCGAGATAGGTTTCGAGCTCTTCAAGTTGAATCTTTGCTCCCTTTCTCGGAGACTGACTGCCGACAGTCACGAACAGGAGATGGAGGAGAGCATGCTCGTATGAGAGCAGCTCAGCGTCGTCCATGAAGTCCTTTTGGAGGGTTACCGTTGTCTCATACTCCTGCTTCCGGCCGAAGAGTCTCCTTTTTTCCACAAGCCGGTCGTCCATTTCGACATAGCCGCGCCGCGCCAGATCAAACAGAGTCGCGGTGAACGAGCGCGGTGTGATATCCCGGCCTTCCCTTACCAGGACTTCGACCAGCGCCGGAGATAGGTCAGAGGGGAGCTCACGGTAATAGTGCGGGATATCATCGAACCTGTAATCCTTCCCGACCTTCTTCCAAAAATGCAGGTAAAAAGGCAGCCAGATCAGGGATGCTCCGAACAGCCAGGCTAACCATATGAAGAGTAACCGTCTATGCATCGCGCGCCTCTCCTGCTCAGCCTGCTGGGCTCTTTTCGCCCTTTCGATCGTCTCCTGGACGAAACGGGCCTCTTCCTGTTTGATGGATTCCCGGGTGTGGCGGGTCGAAGGCACGCCGGAAACCATTCCCGCAGGCCAGACCATCCGGACCTCCATGAACTGCCCGGCCCGAAGATTGGTCGCCACAAACCGTGCGGTCTTCAGGTCGACGATCTCGGCTCTGCCGGAAAGGGGCCCGTGGCCGTAGACCAGAATATCATTCAAGCTGGATACAGGCTGGGGAAGATTCACTGTCACGCCTGCATATTCAGTCGGCTTATCCCAGCCGCTCCCGATAACCCGCCAGTAAAGCTCGGAAACTTCCGGATAGGAAACGATCCCCCCTCTCAGGCGGTAATGGATATGAAAGGTGCGGAGCTGGTCGGAAGCCTGATAATACCATTTAGCCTCGAACTCCCCTCCCCTTCGGGAGGTTTCCATCCTGAGCGGTGTGCCCCGTTCATCCTGGACTTTAAAATCCTCGATCGAGACATCATAACTGTAACCGAACCGGCTGACACGAAGCGGGATTCGGAGCAAGGCCCAGGAAAAGCTCCCTTGAAAATCATAGGTCCGGTACTCATCCACCGTGAAAGAGCCGTCACGGTCAACGTTAACCTCGATGGTGACCCTGGGGAAGTAGAAATCCTTGGTCTGGGCCTCTCCAACAGTGTTCAAAGTTAAAAGAAACACGCAGGCAGCAAAAACCCATGATATCTGTCTCAGTCTGCTATCTCGACGCATGGTCATCATCCAGGCTGGAATATTTTTCAAATTTCCGGGCAAAAAATAGCATAATCCAGATATTTTGTCGAATTGAACGGGATCCCTAAGAAAAATTCAGGAAGACTTCAGTGTTGTTTTGCCTCTCGTCTTAATATAATGAACCTGTTAGAATTAA
>JAOUKO010000448.1 GCA_029882525.1 Candidatus Aminicenantota bacterium
CTGTTCGAATGCCAAAATTTTTCAAGATGCGGCTTGTTGAAAATGTATGAAGTAAGAAAGAAAACACAAGCAGAGCGGCAAAAAAGTACCCGAAGAAAACCGTTCTTTCATCTTTCAGATTAAAATAATCCGCTGCGATCAAATTGAATTGAAAATCAATCAAGGTTGTGACGACGATAGCAGCGATCATTACCCCGCTCAATAAGATCAGATGACGGTTCTTTCTTACTAAATTGAAGCTATCGAGATAGCCAACCTTCGGCTTTTTCTGCTTTTTCTCTGTCTTTGTCTTCTCTGCGACCTCTTCTTTCCGGAAGTTCTTAACAGAAAGGACGATGACCAAACAAAGCGCCAGCATAGCGGGACAGACCAAAAGCAAATTTTCAGTCCTGATGATTCCTGCGAGCAGAGATGAAAGCAGGGCTCCACAGATTCCCCCTAAAAGACCGCCGCTGACTAAGAAGCCCACTAACCTCTTTACCTGACGCAGGTTATAGATATCATTGACCAAAATCCAGAATTGAGTGACCGTGGTGACCATGAATATCTCTGACCACAGCCAGTAGACCATGGAAAGCCACTTCCATTCCATCCTGAATAAGAACCAGAAAACCAATAAATTCAGGATAAAAAAAACCAGGCAGAGAGAGATGTAAATATGTCTTTCCATGACGCGCAGAAGTTTAGTGTTCAGACCCACAAAAAGGCCCATGAAAACGGCTGTCAGAAGGTAAGCATAAGGGAGCTTGTCAAAGCTCAATTGGTCCAGGAAAAGAGAGAGCTTGACAGGCTTGATGATATAAGCAGAAGAGGTGATCAGGAAGAAGTAACAAAACAAAAGGATGGAAGAAGATGTCTCTTCAGGTCTGACATCGAAAACACGCGACAAGATTTTATGAAAGGACTTTTTGACCATTTGTTTCTAAAGATCGATCAAAATCCTCATGATGTGCAAGCATCTCTTCACTCTTTCCTCGAGGGAAATGTCTTCGATCAGCGGAATAACGGCATCTCTCATCTCTTTTTCCAAAATATTATCCAGCAGCTCGATAGCGTAAGCCACAGAATCCTTTGTTCCGGTTCTCATATTCTGGTAGGCCTTTGCGATATCTTCCCGAGGATAAACGAGCCCCAACAGCTTGAAGATATTCATCAGGGACTCTGTGAATTTTCTTTCGAGCAGTTTGATTTTTTCCCTCTCTCTGCTCTTTCGCTTCAAATTATAAAACTCCAGGATATCCTGGCAGTGATTATTTATCTCCTGGGTGATCTTTTTCTTCATGTGTTTAGTGTTGAACTGAATAGCCGGGTTTTCTGAACGAATCCTATCCATGGCGTCGATAACATCCGTATCTATCTCGCCGCTGCCCTTAATCAATTCCCATGATAAGAAATCCGCCGCATCCTGGCTGCCGATACGGGCTAGGACCGAGGCTGCTCCACTGCGTAACCCGATATTCTCATCAGGATCAGACAGATAATCCGCCAAAGCCCCGACGATCTTGGTCCCGAATTTTTCCAATGCTGTCCTGGCATCCTCCATGGTCACCGGATTGGCTAATTTCCGAATCAGCGCCGGCACGTACTCTTTTTTCTTCAGTTTTGCTGCGCTCTCGAGCGCATACCGGCTCACATCAGGCGATTCATCCCAGAGTAACTCCTCAAGCTTCTGAGCAAGAGGAGAATCGGACTCCATCATGCCAATGGCTTTGGCCATCTCCATCCTGGCTGTCTCTGACTCCAGGCTCTCGTCCTTAAGCGCTTTTTCCATATAACTCTTCATCACTTCCTGGTAGACATCCAGAGACAGGATCTCTCCGATCTCCTTTTCCAGGATTTCCTCAGTATAAGCATCATCCGGCTCAGGGATCAGGGGTGTCAACTCGGATTCGATCAGAGGTCCCAAAGAAGAAGCTTTGACTTCATCCGACTTGTACGAGATCAATTTTTTGATCTCAGGTGTGAGTCTATCCTGTTTGATTAAGTCAAAAATATGCATGGCATACAAAACTGAGCTTCGATCTCGGCTCTCGATAGTGTCGAAAATCAACTTCGTATAATCCATATCCACCTGCTCCGCTACTCGCTTATCTGCCCGGTCCCATTTGAGCTGCAGTTTTTGCTTGACAGTGTTGGCATACTCCTTGCTTACCTTGAGGTTGAGAATAATCCAGGCAATAATGAAGATAAC
>JAOUKO010000112.1 GCA_029882525.1 Candidatus Aminicenantota bacterium
CCAGGCACAGGTTGGCGATGTCAGAAATGGCCCACTCCGGCCTGTTTTCGGAAAGAATGATCATTTTATCGCCAGCACCCAGCCCCAGCTCTCTCAGCCCTAAGGAGAAGCACATGACCTTATCGGCAAACTCCTGGGTAGAGATGGGAACATACTGGCCTTCTTTCTTATAAAGCAATAAATCGTCTTTTATATAAGTTTTCACAGTGTTGAGAAAAAGCTGACTGATTGTTTCGACCATGATTCCCTCCTTGATAAAACGTGCGTCCATTTTAAAGAAGAAAAGAAGCAACTGTCAAGTCCTTCCGTACTCAAGTCAATATGGGATGTTCCTGAGGGGGGACACCCTATCTTTTGATATTATTTAAGAAATCAACGGGAAGAGATAGGGAGTCTCCAAAGGGAACGTCCCCAGATAACAGCGACGGTTCCCCCTCCATCCGGAGCCCATGGTGGAGGGTGGGAGGGTCTTGGCAAGGATGGAGAGGGAACCGTCGCCGCCAGATAATATAACTAGCTGTCCCTCACCTTAGCGATAGAGACGACCTTATCCCCTTTTTCAAGGTTGATTATTCTGACTCCCTGGGTGGCCCTTCCAGAGGGGCGAACCTGTTCTGTTTTAATCCGTATCACCTTTCCCATCTCTGTAATCAAGAGCATCTCTTCATCTGAGGTTCCAACCATTCCCAACGCATTCCCAATCTTCTTGTTCACTCTCAGGTTGATCACGCCCTTCCCCCCTCTTCGATGGCAGGGGTAGAGATTGATATCCGTTTTCTTTCCGTAACCTTTCTCACTGGCAGTGAAAGCGAATTTATCCTCGGGATCGGTGACGATCATTCCGATAATCCCGTCTTTGGAGCCTAAGGAGATGGCTTTAACTCCGGCAGCCGTCCGTCCCATCGCTCTTATCCCGCTTTCTTTGAACCGGATGGCTTTGCCCGTCTTTGTCCCGATCAAAATGTCTTTTTTCCCATCTGTCAGCTTGGCCATAAGCAGCTCACTCTTTTTCCTGAGGCTTATGGCAATGATTCCGCCTTTTCGAATGTTGCGGAAATCACTCAACTTTGTTTTTTTGATCAGCCCATTCGAGCTCAACATCACCACATACCGATCTCCGGAAAAATCCTTCACCGCGACAACAGAGCTGACCTTTTCATCCGGTTCGAGCTGGACCAGATTCTTGATCGATTTTCCCCGGCTGGAGACTCCCACGTCCGGTATGTACAGCGCTTTCAACCAGTAGAGGCGTCCTTTGTTGGTCAAAATCAGCATGTAGCTGTGGGTAGAACAGATAAAAAGATCCTGCACCACGTCTTCGGCCCTCATGCTGATTCCCCTTCTTCCCTTTCCGCCTCGACTCTGGAAGTGATAGTAGCTCAGAGAAGTCCGCTTTACGTAGCCAGATGAGGTGTAAGTGACGGCGACGTCTTCCTCTTTGATCAGATCCTCAGGCTTCAGCTCCTCGATGGCCTCCTCTTTAATCTCTGTTTTCCTCTGGTCCTGGTAGGATTCTTTGATCTCTTTCAACTCATCAACGATGATATTCATGATAAGTTCCTCACTCCTCAGAATTTTTCTCAGTTTTATGATCAGCTTCTTCAAATCTTTGTATTCTCTCTGGATCTTTTCCCTTTCCAGTCCGGTCAATTTCTGCAGCTGCAGGTCCAGGATGGCTTGAGCCTGAATCTTGGTGAGATGAAAGTTGGTGATGAGCCCTTTGCGCGCCTGTTCAACCGTCCGAGAAGACCGGATGAGGCTGATGACCTTATCCAGATTATCCAGGGCGATGGTTAACCCTTCAAGGATATGGGCCCTTAACTCGGCCTTCTTCAATTCGAAGCGTGTCCGGCGGCGGACAACATCCTGACGATGGGAGATAAAGTAACGCATCATATCGAGAAGCCCGAGTATCTTCGGCTGCTTCTCGACGATGGCCAGCATGATAATGCCGTAGGATGTCTGGAGGGCAGTATGCTTATAGAGGTTGTTCAAGATGACCTCAGGATACTCTCCCTTTCTGATCTCGATCACGACGCGCATGCCTTCTCTGTCAGACTCGTCTCTTATATCTGCAATCCCTTCGATTTTCTTGCTGTTCACGAGGCTGGCGGTGTTCTCCAGCAGCCTGGCTTTGTTCACCTGAAAAGGGATCTCCGTGATGACGATGCGGTCTCTCTCGTTCTTGCGGCCCCTTTCGATCATGGCTCGCGCTCTTAGACTGATGATTCCTCTGCCCGTGCTGTAAGCTTCCTTGATTCCCTCCAGGCTAAAAATATACCCGCCAGTCGGGAAATCCGGACCAGGCACATGCTTCATGATGGCTTCCAGGCTGGCTTTGGGATGATGGATGAGATGGATGATGCCGTCGATGACTTCTCCGAGGTTATGGGGTGGAATGTTGGTGGCCATCCCCACTGCGATCCCCGATCCCCCGTTCACGAGGAGGTTGGGGAACTTGGCCGGAAGAACGTCAGGCATCTGGAGGCTGCCGTCATAGTTGGGGACGAAGTTGACGGTGTCCTTTTCAAGGTCTGCCAGAAGCTCCTGGGTGATCTTTTTCATCCGGACTTCGGTGTACCTCATCGCGGCGGGTGGATCTCCGTCGATCGAGCCAAAATTTCCCTGTCCGTCCACGAGTGGATAGCGAAGGCTGAAATCCTGAGCCATGCGGACAAGAGTATCGTAAACCGCTGACTCGCCGTGGGGATGATACTTTCCTATCACGTCTCCCACGATGCGGGCAGATTTCTTATAGGGTTTATTCCAGGCATTTCCCACCTCGTGCATGGCATACAGCGTTCGGCGGTGAACGGGCTTCAACCCGTCTTTGATGTCTGGAATAGCCCGGCCGATGATCACGCTCATGGCGTAATCCAAGTAGGACCGCTTCATCTCTTCTTCGAGACTGACAACAGACAATTCCGGCAGTTTACTGTTCAACGCTTCTCCTGATCATGTGTAAAATGAGGCTCTAGATCTATCAAATATCCAGGTTTTGGGCTTCAAGAGCATTTGCTTCGATGAAATTCCTCCGCGACTCAACCTCTTCTCCCATCAGAATGGTGAAAACCTTATCCGCCTCCACCGCATCCTGGATGGAAACCCGGAGAAAATACCGCTTCTCCGGGTCCATGGTCGTCTCCCATAGCTGCTGGGGAGTCATTTCTCCCAATCCCTTATACCTCTGGATCACGATGCCCTTTTTGCCGTGTTGAAAGAGATAATCCAGAAGCTTTGCCTCGTTATCGACCTTCACCTTCTCGCTGTCAGCGATGATGTGGAAAGGGGGCTTGAAGGCCTCGAGTTCCTTGTGCAGTTTAAAGAGGTTTCTGAACTCAACAGATTGAATCAGACCCAGGTTCACTTTGCAGGAAACCTTCATCCCGTTCACCCTGAAATCGACCGCTAATTCATACAGCCCATGCTCCTCATCCGCGCTCAAGGCTGAATTGATGCCTTTTTCGGTGAGAAGGCCCTTTATTTTTTCCATCTTCTTCTTATCTTTTAAGAAGTCAGGGTTAGAGACTTCGTTATTGAGGAGAATCTCGATGAGGAAAAACGGATAATTCTTCCGCTCCAGGATCTGCAGGAAATTCTTTTTAGCGATGATCTTGTGGAAGAACCTCCTGAATTTTTCACCCTTGATCAGCTCACTCTGGCCTTTGACCTTTACCTGAAAATCCTCTGAGATCTTCTTGATCATGTAGGTCTCAAAGGAACGCTCATCCCTCAGGTACTCGAAGGATTTTCCTTTTGAGATCTTGTATAACGGAGGTCGAGCGATGTAAAGATGACCTCTTTCGATCAACTGAGGCATCTGACGGTAGAAGAAGGTCATCAGCAGGGTCCGGATGTGAGAACCATCCACGTCCGCATCCGTCATGATGATGACTTTATGATAACGCAGCTTTTCCAGAGTGAAATCAGTCTGCTCGATACCGGTTCCCAGAGCGGAAACCATGAGCCCGATCTCCTCGCTCTTGAGCACCTTATCAAAACGCGCTTTCTCCACATTGAGAATCTTGCCTTTAAGAGGCAAAATAGCCTGGAAACGGCGGTCCCGGGCCTGCTTTGCCGAGCCACCCGCAGAATCTCCCTCGACAAGGAAAATCTCACTGCCGGCAGGGTCCTTTTCCTGGCAGTCGGCTAACTTCCCGGGCAGGGAGGTCGACTCCAGGACTCCTTTGCGCCGGGCCAGTTCTCTCGCTTTTCGGGCCGCCATTCTAGCTCTGGCCGCTTCCAGAATCTTCATGACAACCTTCTTAGCTGCCGCGGGATTCTCTTCGAAGTAAGCGGACAGCTCTTCGTTGACGACGGACTCGACAATCCCTTTCACATCGCTGTTTCCCAGTTTGGTCTTTGTCTGACCCTCAAATTGAGGATCTTTCAGCTTAAGGCTGAGAACCGCGCACAGACCCTCTCTCGTGTCATCACCGGTCAGGTTCTGGCTCAAATCCTTGGCCAGGTTGTGAGCGTTGGCATAATTATTGATGGACCGGGTCAAAGCGGCTTTAAACCCGATGAGATGAGTTCCGCCCTCAGTGGTGTTGATGCTGTTGACAAAGGTAAAGATGGTCTCAGAATAACTGGTGTTGTACTGAAGAGCCATATCGATAAAAACATCTTCCTTCTTGCGCTCGAAGTAGATGGGCTTGGGACTCAGCGTGGATTTATTCTGGTTGAGATACTGAACGAACTCCTTGATCCCCCCATTGTACTGGAACTCATTGGTCTTATCAGTCCGCTCATCGACAAGAGCTATCTGCAGCCCTTTATTCAGGAAGGACAACTCCCTTAACCGCTGGCTCAATGTCTCAAAGTTAAAGTCAATGGATTTAAACACCTGCTCATCAGGCATAAAGGTGACTTTTGTCCCGGTCTTCTTGGTCGTCCCGATCTTTTTCAGCTTGGTGACGGGCTTGCCCCTCTCATAGCTTTGGGAGAAGACGCCCCCATCTCTTTTGATCTCAAGGTCAAGCCTCTCTGAGAGGGCGTTGACTACGGATACACCGACACCATGAAGGCCGCCTGAAACCTGGTAGGATTTTGTATCGAACTTGCCTCCGGAATGGAGAGTTGTCATCACCACCTCTGCTGCGGGCTTTTTCTCTTTTTTATGGAGTGTAACCGGAATCCCACGGCCGTCATCGATGACGGTTATGCTGGAATCCACATGAATGATCACATCGATCTTGGAACAGCATCCGGCTAGAGCCTCATCGATGCTGTTGTCAACGACTTCATAGACGAGATGATGCAAACCCTCAGGCCCTGTACTCCCGATATACATGGCCGGCCGCCTGCGAACGGCTTCCAGGCCCTTAAGTACTTTAATACTTTCCGCGGTATATTTTCTTTGTTTCATGGCTTAAAAAAGGAAAAAAATCCTGTTATGTGGGGGGGGATTTTTACACAACCTAAACGGCATATTTTTCATAAATTATTATACCTTAAAATTGGATTTTTAGCAAAGGAAAAACCCCTAAAAAAGACGCAGATTTTTGAATTTTTTTCTCGCTGAAATGGCCAAAAATATCATCCCTTTTTAGCCCCATTTGTAAAAGCTTGCGCCAGGCCTTCTTTGGCTATCAGAGAACCGCAAGAAGAAGCTTTTCTCAAGCTAAATAACCCGACCATTTTGAAAAGAAAATGAGGTTCGGCTATAATTGAGCAGGAAAAAGGACAGATGCCGGCAAACCTACCGCCACAGTATTTCGAGACAGAGAGGAAGCTTAAGTCGGCCAAGACTCCTGAGGAAAGAATCAGCATCCTGGAAGAGCTTCTGGCCATAGTGCCCAAACATAAGGGAACCGAAAAACTCCAGGCTCTCCTTAAAACTAAAATCGCCAAGCTCAAGTCCACAGCTCAAAAGAAGCCGACTATCGCCAAGCATGAGGCCGTTTTCTATATCGATAAAGCTGGAGCCGGACAGATTATCTTGATCGGACTTCCCAATGCCGGTAAATCCATGCTGGTGAAGTCGCTGACCAACGCTAATCCTGAAATCGGGGACTATCCCTTCACCACCCGGATTCCCTCTCCCGCCATGATGCCCTTCGAGAACATCCAGATCCAGCTTGTCGACACCCCACCTATCACAGCTGATTACATGGAATACTGGCACACTGAACTGGTCAAAGGCGCGGACGGGATTTTAGTCGTCCTGGATATATCCAGTCCGAAACCAGCTTCTGACCTGGAGACTCTCCTGTCAAAATTAAAGGAAAAGAGAATAGAACTGATTCCGGATAGTCATTCCATTCCAGACGAGACAGCGTTTTTTTATAAAAGAGCCCTTTTTGCTGCCAATAAATATGACTCTATCGCTTCAGAAGCGAACCTCGCCTCCGTGAAAAAGATCCTGGATTCCGAGTTTGATCTTATTCCGGTGTCTGCCAGCAGAGGAGATAGCCTTGAGCTCCTGCGCAGAAAGATTTTCTCACTCCTCAAAGTCATCCGAGTCTACAGTAAAATCCCGGGGAAGAAGGCCGACCTGAAAGACCCTTTTACCCTCAAAATCGGGTCATCGGTCATGAGCCTGGCAAAAGCTGTCCACAAGGACTTTTCCCAGAAATTAAAATATGCCCGGATCTGGAGCAAAAACAAATATCAGGGACAGAAGGTCAACCGTGATCATATCCTGGAAGACGAAGATATAATCGAGCTCCACATCTGAATCGTCCGAAATATGACCGGAAGCATCTTTTTTTCCGTGAACCATATTTTTTAAGGACAGGTCCTGTCACGGAGTGTCCCCCGTGCCAACCATCTTACTCTTTAAGGAAATAGCTATAACGCTGGGAAAAAAGATGGATACAATATGATCAACGGACTTTCATCTTAACCGTTTTATCGCTATAATTGATTCATTGGATCGGGGCGTAGCGCAGTCCGGTTAGCGCACAGCGTTCGGGACGCTGGGGTCATGGGTTCGAATCCCATCGCCCCGACATCCAAAAAGGCCTAAAGCTTTATCAGTTGATAATCCCTGCTTCCCAGGCCGATCTCAGCACCGTGCTGAAGCTGCACAGACCAATCCACATCATATCCGACTTTCAGGATATCCTTGCCGCTTCTCTCGATCACCAAATCCACAGAGGCCTGATCGAGGGCCACGGGATCAACAGAACCCAGAATCCCGATATCCTCGACTACAGCCGGCTCATCCTCGGACATGCAATCGCAATCCTTGGTGATCTTGAGGAGAAAGTTGAGGAAGCTAATCTTGCCTTTCAAAGCCTTCATCAGGCTGTAGGCATACTCGCTCATCTTCTCCTGAAAGCGGACAGTATCTGAATCCCAACGGAACTTCACCGCTCCCGCGTTACAGACAACCAGACATTCGCCGCAGCTGATGCATTTTTCTTCGAGGATGAAAGCACTTTCCTCTTTAGTGATGATCGCCTCTGCCGGACAATGGTCAAAGCAAATGCCGCAATTCTGACAGTACTTGGGATTGACCCAGGGGTGAACCTCTGAATGCTGGTCCAGTTTTCCCGCTCTCGAGGCACATCCCATTCCCAGGTTCTTTATGGTTGCTCCAAACCCGGATAATCCATGGCCCGTGAAATGGCTCAAACAGACCATCGCGTCTGAATGGAGGAATATGCTTCCTACCTTGGCCGACTTCACCCTCTTCAGGTTGACCTCAACCTCTCCGTCATCTCCCCCCTTCAGACCGTCGGCTATGATGAGCGGGACACCGACAATATCCGGAGTGAAACCATGGTCCCAGGCTAAATGAAGATGCTCCACAGAATTGGACCTCTTCCCCACATAAAGCGTGTTCGAATCGGTTAAAAACACCCGCGATGTTTTCTTCCGGAGTTGACGGATGATATCCATCAACCACTGAGGCTTGATGAACCCTGTGTTGCCCTTCTCCCCAAAATGAATCTTCATGGCCACAAAGGACTTGTCGTCTATCTGCTCTGTCAGCCCTGTCCTGAGAAAAACCTCTGCTGCTTTTTCCGCTAAAACCTGATCCCCGTCTTCCCTCGCGGCAGGAATGAAAAAAACCGTACTCGACATTTTTCTCTGATCCATCACTCCCCTAAGATTTCCTTGGCAGCCTTCAGCCCTGATCCAGGAATGAAGCTGAATCCGATTGAGGTGAGAGTCCTCTCTAAGGCATCCAAGGCAAAATAGACCTGAGAAACGGACAGATTTCCCATGTGCCCCATCCGAAAAACCTTGCCTGCGGTCTCGCCTAAGCCGCCAGCCACCACCACGCCATTCTTGGAGAATGTCTTGCGGAAAGGCTGATCCTTGATCCCTTCTGGATATTCGACAACAGAGAGGGTATCCGCCAGAAACGGCTCCTGAGTGAAAAGGGAAAAACCAAGCTCGATCAAAGCTTTTCTTATTGCCTTAGCCACTCTCGCATGACGCAGAATTCTTTTTTCCATGCCTTCCTCGAGGACGATCTGTGTGCTCTCATAAAACGCCCTGATTTCGTTGACGCAGGGAGTCGAAAAATACTTGGAGGGGTCCTTCATGATGGGCAGCCAGTTGAGGAGGTCGGCATAATAAGCGGGAATCGCTCCCATGCTTCTCCTCTTTTCTATCGCCTTCTCTGAAACAACCAGAACCGCCAGGCCCGGGGGAGCGCCGAAACACTTCTGGGGAGCGGTCAGGATGACGTCGATTCCCCAGTCATCCATCCTTTCTTCTATCCCTCCTGTGGCGCACACTCCGTCGACAATAAAATGAACGCCGCGGCCCTTCAGGACTTCCGCATAATCTTTTATCGGGGCACAGGCGCCGGTGCAGGTATCCACGTGAGTAGAGACCACGGCCTCATATTCCTC
>JAOUKO010000450.1 GCA_029882525.1 Candidatus Aminicenantota bacterium
TCACTGACATATAATTTAATGCGTTTATATTAGATTAGGACTGGGCGTTTATATGAGATTGGACTGGGACTGTCCTCAATGGAATAAATCGTGTGAGTTTGACACCGAGAAATTTTTCCAATACATTATTTCAAAAGACATCATCTTCTAAAAACTACAGGAGGTAAGCTTGATGAGAAGACCAGACGAGCTGATCCTTATAGCTGTTTGGGAGTTTGTTACAGCCGTGGGCATGCTCATAGGCATCAGCACTATTTTCATATTTGCCTTTCCTGAGGTCTATGATTTGTGGGGACTGGAAAAAGTTGCAGGGATGTTCGGCTTGAGTGTCGGCGTGATGATACTTTTTATCTCCGCCTGTCTGGCTGTTGTCGGAGGGATAGGTTTGTTAACCGGAAAAGAATGGGGGAGGGTCTTAAGCCTTGTTTATGCCACGCTCAGCCTTCTCCGAATCCCGTTCGGGACTATCATCGGGATTCTCGTCATCGTCTACCTGGTCAAACCAAAAGTAAAAGAATACTTCGAGACAGCTAAGAAATGAAAGAAGCCTGCTGTATACCGTTTTTAGGGCTCGGATAAGACCCTGTTCCCTGCTTTTTTGAGGAAGCATTTCTTTCTCCGTGACAGTTAACCTAGATTATTCATAAAATATGCCGACGCTATACTCTCTTTTCTCAAAGGGGGACAGTCCCTCTCTTCTGTAAAATAATGACTTAAAGGGACAGTCCCCATTTTTTTCTATATGTCGGCATCTTGTCCCCTTCGGGCATGGGCTTCGGATGGAAAGGAACCCCCGCTCTTCTCCATCAGGTCGGATGTTTCTCTCATCACAGAAATAGAGGTGCTTGCCTTTTTTAATGAGAATTTGCATCCTCAAAAATAATTTGATAAGGTTTAGATAAAATTGTGCTTAATAGATTTATGAATATGGATATCAAAAGATTCATCTCTTTGATTGCCATCATTCTGTTTTGTTCATCTCTATCCTATTCAACGAATGTCATAATCATTGCTGTCGACACATTAAGGGCTGACCATCTCGGATGCTACGGCTACGAGAGGAACACCAGCCCCAATATCGATGACTTCGCCAGGGACGGAGTGCTGTTCACCCGTTGCTACACGCCTTCCCCCCTGACGACTCCTGCCTTTGCTTCAATGCTCTCCTCTCTCCCTCCTTACAAGCATGGAGCTAAGAGGAACGGGATGTCGATCTTCGATAAAACACGAGTCTTGCCGCAGTTTCTCAGAAGGGAAGGGTACTATTCAGGTGCGGTCATCTCCAACTGGACTCTAAGGAAAAAACTCACCGAGCTGAACAGAGGCTTTGACACCTATACCGAGGTATTCACCAAGAGAAGGTGGTTAGGTGTACTCAATGCAGAAGGAGACGCCGAAGAAGTCAATGATGCGGCTAGGAGATGGATCTATCATAATGCGAATAGAAAATTCTTCTTCTGGGTCCACTACACAGAACCTCATGAGCCTTATGTCTATCGCAAAGAATTTGACCTTGGCTACAAAGAAGCCGATCCTTCTCTATATCCGCCGGGATCTGACTTCAAGAAGATCCGGAAGTACGATACGGAAATCGGATATGACGATTTTTTTATCGGCGAGCTGATCAAGAGGATAAAAGAGCTGGGCCTCTACGAGGATTCCTTGATCATTTTCATGGCTGACCACGGCGAAAGCTTCGGCGAGCACGACTATTACGGTCATGGGAGAAAGCTGTACAATTCCTGTCTTCACGTGCCTTTGATCGTTAAGCTTCCCGGAAGTAAGAATGCCAATACTGTGATTGACAGGAATGTTTCCATACTGGATATCGCCCCGACAATCCTCTCTCTGCTTGAGCTCCCGATTCCAGAAGACATGGAGGGGGATAATCTTTTTGAACCGAAGAATGAGAACAGGGTCCTCTATTTTGAGGCCTACAGAGGAGCTGTGGACAGAAAAAGAGGGAAGACTTTTCAACTGAAGGTGGAGCCGATCAGACATGGGTTGCTCAGTGAGAATATAAAATTGATCCATGACAACGGCGTCAAGGCTTATGATGTGGAGAAGGACCGTTTTGAGACGAAGAACGTCTACAAGAATCCGGACGGAGAAATGGCTGAGCTGACCGATTTACTGAAAAAGTTCATGATCGAGGTCGATGAGTTCATTAAATACAGTATGAAGTATTT
>JAOUKO010000449.1 GCA_029882525.1 Candidatus Aminicenantota bacterium
CATGTCTCCTGCGGCCGCATCCATCCAGAAGAGGCCCACCGGATCTTCATCCAATCCGCTCTTGTGGAAGGTGAGCTCAATGACCCGCCAGCCTTTCTCCAGCACAACCTGGAGCTCCTGAAACGGCTCACCCGCATCGAGGAAAAATTGAGACGGCGGGGGTATTTGGTCGGGGAAGAGGTTTTGGCCGAATTCTACTCCCGGCGTCTGTCAGGAATCTTTGACGAGCGAAGTCTGCGGAAATATATCAAGGAAAAGGGAGGCGATGATTTCCTGAAGATGAAGCGAGACGATCTTCTCCAGGTCCTTCCTGATGAAAAAGAGCTGTCCGGTTTTCCCGACCATCTTGAGGTCGGCAACCTCCAGCTCCCTTTGACCTACAGGCTTACCCCGGGGGAAGCGAACGACGGATTGACCTTGGAGGTTCCCCTCACCTTGATCGAGGATGTCTCCCCAGAGGCCCTGGAATGGGGTGTTCCCGGACAGTTCAGGGAAAAGATCACCTCACTTGTCAGAGGTCTTCCCAAACGCTACCGCAAGCTCCTGGTTCCAATAGCGGAAAAGGTGGAGATCATCCTTGATGAGATAGAGCCCCGGGAAGAGTCGCTGTTTAAAATCCTGGCCGAATTTGTGCGCCGTCGCTTCCATGTGGACATCCCGGCTTCGGCCTGGGCCGAGGCCAAGATCCCTCATCATCTGTGGATCCGGGTCGCCGTGATCGGACCCGCAGGCGATGAGCTTGAAGCCAGCCGTGACCTGATGTCCCTGAAAAAGAGAAAATGGCCCGCCGGAGTGTCTCCATCATCCGCTAGATGGACAAAAGCCAAAGAGGAGTGGGAAAAGGAGGGTATCACTTCCTGGGAATTCGGTATCCTGCCAGAAAAGATATCCGTTGGGCCTTTTGTTACCGCTTATCCTGCTCTCCAGCCTGCAGAGGGCGGAGCCAACATCAAGCTTTTCCAATCAAAAGAGCAAGCCCAGGAATCCCACCCCAGAGGGGTTCGGTCGCTCCTTTTTCTCCGGTTCGAGAAGGACCTGGAATTCTTGAAAAAATACACGGTTTTGCCCGAAGACTTCCAGACCCAAGCACTGTATTTTGGGGGCAAAGAGGCGCTGGAAAAAGCCATGATGGAAGTCCTCCAGAAGGAAGCCTTGGAAAAGGACATCCGGAGCCAAGAAGAGTTTCGAGTCTGCGCTGAGAGCTTGACCCGGGAGCTGTTTGCAATAAGCCATTCCCTGGGAGAGGCCGTGCAAGGTGTTATGTCTGCTTACCACAAAGTGCGGATGACTCTGAGAAATATCACCAAGCGCCCGGGAGGCAGTCAGGCTGTTAAAAACCTTATCAATGAAGCCAGGCAGGCGCTGGACGATCTGGTGCCGGGAGACTTTCTGAATAGATATTCCCTGGAGAGGCTCAGGTGCATTCCCCGTTACCTGGAAGCTCTGCGCTTGAGAGTCGAACGAGGAATCTATAATCCCGCTAAGGACAAGTCTAAGGCGGAACAAGTATCTCATTTTGTCCGGGCCTTCAAAAAACTTCAGGAAGAAGCTGCAGCCGGCTCCTCTTCTGAGAAAAAAGCCGCGGTCGAAGAATTCTGCTGGATGCTGGAAGAGTTTAAAGTGTCGTTGTTTGCCCCAGAGCTCAAGACCGCCCATCCCATATCATCCAAGAGGCTTCTCCTCAAACTGAAAACACTCCAGGAAAAGACCTGAGGTCATTGTTTTCAGGTTTGTGCATTTCTATTTTTTCTGAGAAATAAAGTGGCTGAGAGGTCTCATTTTTGCTATATTACAGGCATGTTTTTTGCAGTCAGGGGTAAGAATCGCACAGCAAGGAGGGAGAAATCATGAAACCTCGATTAAAACGGCGGGACTTTCTCAAGACTCTGGGGATGGGGGCTGCGGCGCTGTCTGTATCTTCCTTTCAGGGATGCGGCAGGAAGCCGGCAGCGCGAACCGGGCCACCCAATTTCGTGGTAGTCTTCACCGATGACCAGGGTTATGCGGACGTCGGCTGTTTCGGCGCCGAGGGATTCGAAACGCCGAACCTTGACCGGATGGCAAAGCAAGGGATGCGCTTCACCAGCTTCTATGTCTCCCAGGCTGTGTGCAGCGCCTCGCGCTCATCTTTGATAACAGGATGCTATCCCAACCGTGTCTCCATCTACGGGGCATTGGGCCCACGTGCC
>JAOUKO010000451.1 GCA_029882525.1 Candidatus Aminicenantota bacterium
GGCTGAATACATCAGCAAGCACATTCATTAGTCATAGGAAAATCATTCAGGATTCTCAGCGGGGCATTTTCTAAAAATTAGCGGGGCTTCAGCCGCAACTCAAAGCTGATATCTCCTTTTGCCTTGCTAAGATTATAATCCTCTCTTCATTATTCAATTTTTGCTATAATAATACGGATGCCAGAGAGCAAAAAGGGATTGGAGAGAAGAAAATACCCGAGGTACGAGTGTTCTCTTCGATCCGAAGTCCTGGAATTCGAAGGCAAGAAAAGCCTCATCAAGAAAGCCACAGTGCTCGATTTCTCCCGGGAAGGACTCAAAGTGGGCCTGGACCTCCTCATTCCCAGCCCGGGCTCTAGATTGACCTTGAAAATCCTCATTCCGGAAAGACAGATAGTGACCCTCGTCTCCGGGGAAGTGGTCTGGAGCAAATATCACAAAAACCGGCTGAAAATAGGACTGAAGATAAAGGACGCGGATAAAAAAACCAAAGAGAACATTCTGGAACTCCTTTATGACAAATGGCTGGAAAAAAAAGAAAAAAGAAGGAGGAAAAAAGAGCTGCAGAAGGAGAAAACTTAATTCTTCAGGAAGCCGCCATTACTACAGTTGATTCCATTTTCATGACTTCTCCTGGCATAATTTGTAAAGATGACTCCTCCCTGAATAAGATCATACGTGGATTTTAATACCTTCCATTGCCACCCTTCGACACCTTGAATTTCCCAAGATATTTTCCGCGAACAAGGCGTGTCATTATGACTCGAGAAGAACCTCTGAAAGATGCAGGTTTGCCATCCGGAAAAAAATGAAAATGGAAATTTAATTATTTTTCCTATTTTTTATTGCAACCTTTTTGATTTTTTTTACGTCTATAAATATGTATTTATAATAAATACTTACTAGAGGACCAAAGATGTATGAGCTGACCAAAAACGAAGAGCTGATCCTTCTTTCCATCTGGAAGCTTAAGGACAACGCCTACGGAGTCACAATCAGGGATCACTTTAAAAAAATCACCGGAAAGGTATTAAACTACGGCTCTCTCTACAACACCCTCTATCTTCTTGTCCGTAGAGGGCTCGTTGCATCAGGCGAAAGCGAGCCTCTTTCCAAGCAGGGCGGCCGAAGAAAAGTGCTCTATTCCCTGACTCCAGAGGGCAAAAAGGCTTTATCGGACGCCCAGAGGATCCACAAGCTAGCCTGGGGCGATGTGGCCGATTACGCTTTTGAGAAGAAAAAATGACCGAACACTCCCACCAGCCGCCGAAAATTTTCCTCTGGATCCTCAGCCGGTTGTCCGTTTATGAAGACCTCTTCGCCATTTCCGGGGATTATGAGGTCGAGTACGCAGGAATCTGTCAAAATCATGGCCGTGTATGGGCTTTCCTCTGGCTATTAGGGAACACCATCCAGGCTGTTATTTATTATTCTCTATTTATCATGAAATGGAGTACCGTCATGTTTAGAAACTACTTGAAAATCGCTTTTCGGAATGTCAAAAGACACAAAGTCTACTCTTTCATCAATATCGCCGGTTTGACCATCGGCATGACCTGCGTGGTCTTGCTGCTTCTCTGGATCCAGGACGAGCTGAGCTATGATAAATTCCATGAGAAGATAGACGACATCTACCTCGTCTCTGCCCATATCAAGGAGGAAAGAGATGAGCTTCAGGTGCCGTCGGTTCCCGGAGTGGGTCCGCTTTTGAAGGAGCTGTTTCCGGAAGTAGAGGAATCGGCCCGGTTCCTTGCAGGATATATGACCTTTATCCTTAGTTACGAGGACAGAACATTCTCGGAGCAAGGAGTCTTCCCCGCAGATCCCGAAGTTCTGGAGATGTTCACTTTCCCTTTGATTGAAGGAAACCCAAAGACCGCGCTCAAAGACCCCTATTCTCTGGTTCTATCAGAGCGGATTGCACAAAAATACTTCGGAAACGAGAGCCCTATCGGAGAGGTTATCACCGTCGACAACCAATTTCCGATGAAAGTAACGGGAGTGATGAAGGAGGTCCCCAGTAATTCCACATTCCGTTTTGACATCCTGATGCCGCTGGAATTCTATGCCAGGAGTATTCACAAAGAGGATGACCTGAAGGGATTTTCCAACCAGAATTACTTCGTTTTCGTCCAGCTCCAGAAAGGGAGCTCATTCAACGATTTAAACCGTAAAATCAAGGACT
>JAOUKO010000452.1 GCA_029882525.1 Candidatus Aminicenantota bacterium
ATGATGATCGCTCCGTCACGGTCTGAAGGATATTCCTCGGAAAAATTTCTTCCCTCAAGAAGCTTCATTCCCAGAACCGGGATGAAATCCTGGTCGACGTAGTTATAAACGACGAGGCTCGGCTCACCGCTCGCTCTCTTTAAATAGGTCCCCATCCAGCCTTCCGAGAGATTATAGGTGGAGCCGCTGACTCCCTGGATCGTATCGTAGGCGAGAAGCTTATTTTTCAGCACCCCGACAAAAGCGGCGTTTTTCGTAAAGTTTGTCGTGAGATTCTTGAGGGGCAGGACGACGACCTGATCCGCGTTATATCCGAGGTCTCTATTCAGCATATAGGTCTTCTGATTGTTCAAAAAGATTGTCGAAACCATCAGAAAAATGGATATGGCGAACTGAAATACGATCAACGACCGGTTAAAGGCACTTTTTCTGGAGAGTTTCATCTTCCCCCGGAAGAGATCGACAGAGGAAAATTTTGACAGGAAAAGCGCCGGGTAGCTGCCGGCGGCAATGCCCACAAGAAAGACAAGCCCGATCGAGAAAAGAATGTTCCCTCCGCTGGAAAACATCTCCAGCCTCAGGTTTTTCTGAGAGAGCCGGTTAAAGGCGGGCATGAAAACCTCGGCCATTGTCAGGCCGATAATAAGGGAGAAAAAACTGTGCATCAGTGATTCGAACCAGAACTGCTTGATCAGCATTTTCCTCTGGGCACCGAGGACTTTACGGACTCCGATTTCTTTGATTCGCGTTGAGGCCTTCCCGATGGAAAGGTTCATGAAATTGAAACAGGCGATCATCAAGACAAGCAGCGAGATGGCAGCCAGGATGAGAGAATAGTTGATGGTGCTTTTTTGAGATAGAACATAAGACCCGTATTCTCCTCGCAAGTGAAAGCTGGCAAGGGACTGAAGGACGTGTCCGCTCTCCTTTGAGTATCTTTTTTGAAGAGGGAGGTCGATGGTGGTCTTAAATTTCTCCTGGAGAGCTTTAGCCTGGTTCCTGTCCTCGAGCTGGATGAAACAGGTCATGGATTCGCCTTTTTGGGGATCGTTCAAGGTCTCCCCGTAGACCTTCTCCAGGTTGATCAGAAGGTCGAAATCAAGACTGGAAGAGTTGGGTATCTCTTTTAAAACACCCGTGACAAGAAAATCCGTGAATTCATCTGCCAGACGGACGGATAGAGTCTTGCCCACGGGATTTTCGTCCCCAAAATATTTATTCGCCATGGGTTCGGTGAGGACAACGGAATCCGGCCGGCGGAGAGGGTTTGCGGATTCATTGTATTTCAAGGGAAATGTGAACATGTCGAAAAAGGAAGGATCAGCGGCCAGGGCTTGCTCTTCAAAAATCCTGTCATTCAACCTGACGATGGAGTTTTGTTTTTCCATCCGGACTGCCCTGATGACTTCAGGGAATTGGCCGGCGATATCGAGTGCTGTGCGGGCCTTGGGAACAGAGACAGCCCGTCCGACGGGAAGAACGAGAACCATTTTCACTTCATAGATGCTGTCCAGGTTTCTATGGAATCTGTCAAAAGACAGTTCGTTGCGGATGAAGAGAAAGGACAGGATGGTGCAGGCTATTCCTGTGCCAAGGCCGAAGATGTTGATCAGAGTGTTGAGCTTATTTCTTCGCAAATTGCGTAAAGCCACGATCAAGAAATTTTTATACACGTTTCTCTCCTTTTATACCCGGGAATAATAATTTAGAGATTGGGACACGCATAGCCATAATTATTCTAGCAATAAATATGCCAAATGACATATCTGGGGAAATTGCTCTGTCGCTTTGAGTCCTGGGGAAGGAATTGTCTATAAACGGGACAGTCCCTGTCCGTAACCGGACATTAGAGATGACATTTTATTGGATGGTTAGTTTCAACTGAATTGGAACACGCTCATTATTATTGAAATACTCCCATCTCTTCTCTAAAGCACCCAGGCATATCCCAGCTTTATGAAGAAGGTCCTGTCGGATTGGGTCAGTCCATATTCCTGGCCGCCAAAATAATTATCGCTGTATCCAAGGAAGAGCAGGGTACGGGGATTGATCTTGTAGGAGAACAGCAACTGGGTGAAGAACCTCTTGAACTTCGGGTCTTTTTCGAATGTGTAATTGCTGGCATTGTAGTCGTAATCTACGTATTGAATGATAGCGCGGAAAAAG
>JAOUKO010000006.1 GCA_029882525.1 Candidatus Aminicenantota bacterium
TGCCAAATCCAGGGCGAGGGATTGAGCCGCGGGAATAACATTTTCCTTCCAGTCACCGATGGAAATAGGGACAATGATCACCTGATAGGGCGCGACTCGGGGGGGAAGCTTAAGGCCGGAATCATCGCCGTGGACCATTATCAGGGCTCCGACCAATCGTGTGGATACGCCCCAGGAAGTCTGCCATACATACTGCAGCTTCTGTTCCTGGTCCTCAAACCTGATGTTGAAAACCTTTGAGAACTTCTGGCCAAGGTTATGCGATGTTCCCATCTGAAGCGCCTTGCCATCTGACATCATGGCTTCAATGGCATAGGTTTTCATCGCTCCAGCGAATCTCTCTCTTTCTGTTTTTACGCCTGAAATAACAGGGATGGCAAGTTCTTCCTCCGAGAATTCTTTATAAAGGGAGAGGATCTTTAAGGTTTCTTCCTGAGCCTCCTCCGAGGTTTCATGGGCAGTGTGGCCTTCCTGCCATAAAAATTCCGTAGTCCTCAAGAAAGGACGAGTCACTTTTTCCCAACGGACAATATTGGCCCACTGGTTTATCAGGACAGGCAAATCCCGCCAGGACTTTATCCACTTGGCGTACATGTTGCCGATTATGGCTTCCGAAGTGGGCCGAACAGCCAGCCTCTCTTCCAGCTCTTCCCGGCCTCCATGGGTCACCCAGGCAACCTCTGGCGCGAAACCCTCAAGATGTTCGGCTTCCTTCTGAAGGAATCCTTCAGGAATAAAAATAGGAAAATAGGCATTGGTATGCCCAGTTTCTTTGATCCTGCCATCCATCAGACTCTGGATGTTTTCCCAGATGGCAAAACCATAGGGCCTGATGACCATCATTCCTTTGATGGGCGCGTAATCAGCCAGTTCTGCCTTCTGAATGATCTCCAGGTACCACTTTGAAAAGTCAACGCTTTTAGGAGTGATTTTCTTCACGTATCGTTCGTTTTGATTCACTTCTCTCTCCGTAATTTCGATAACGGTCATTCTATCCACACCCATTTTTTTTGTCAAGAAAGGAGAAAGGAGGGTTCCTGGCTCAGCGAGGAGCGCGGTCTTGATCAAGATATCCTTTCGCGACCCACGCTTTCTCACCTCCTCAACAGCGGAAAATCGGGGAATAAGAATGTGACACCATCCTCCTTCTTCATCACTTTTTTAAAATTCCAGGGGTGAGCAGATATAAGGTAATTAATCGCAGGCCTAACCTCTTTCGGTGAGAAAAATTTAAAAAAAATCACCCAACAATTCATCCATAAAAGCGATTGATAGAACGCAAACTCTATGCCACAATCTGAATCCTAAAATGGACACAAAAAAATTACTCGATAAACCTTCCTATCCAAATGCCATCAATGATGTGAAGAGAGAGCGTACTTTTGAGCTCTCTCTTCCAGCTTTGGTTACTGGAATCAACGCGGCTGGAGGCGAATTTAAAGAATTCACTGAGTTGATATCATTGAGCTCTCAGGAGGCCATCTTCAGACTCGATTCCAGAGTCATCATCGGCTCCAGGTTGAATATCAGTCTTGAAGTCCCTAAGACTTTATTCCTGGAAAATCAGCTCAAAGTGGATATATCCGGGAACGTCAAGTTTGCCAAATCTGAACCCGACGACGCAAAAAGACAGCTCATAATTCTCCGTTTGAATAAGAACTACAAGATCAAGCCTATACCCTTTAGAAAAAATTAACCTGAATTACGTAAATAATCCTGGTCCCTGAATTATTCATAAAATCTGCCGACACCCTATTCTTTTTTCTCAAAAGGGGACAATCCCACTCTTCTGTAAAATAATGACCAAAAAGGGACAGTCCCCATTTTTTTCTGTATGTCGGCATCTTTTCCCCTTCAGGCGATGCCCATTGTGGAGGGTGGGAGGGTCTTGGCGGGGACGGAGGGGAACCGGCGTCGAACTTCTCAATTGGTCGGATGTTTCTTTCATCACGAAAATAGAGATGTTCACTTTCGCTATTCTTACCTTGACAATAAATTTCTGTTTGTATAACATATCTCTAAAATTAGAGGATAATGAAAAACATCAAATCATCTAAGGGGTCATCCAAGAAAAAGCCCTCTCCCAAAAAAGTAACGGCTAAAGCTCCGGACGAGAAAAAAATCAGCTCTCTTATCTACTGCACATCCGACTTAATCCTCTCGGGAATTCTAAAAAGCTTGGACAGAGCCTCTGATATCGAAGTCGTGAATATCGAGAAAAGCACTATCGACTCTTTCATCGAGTCCATAAAAAACCTCAGGCCTAATGTGATCATCTTCACCAACTCTGAGCCTCTTCCCAATATCCGAGAAATCTGCAAGGCAATCATCGAGATCTCAACAACGAGGACAAAATCACAGCTCCTTCTTTTAGGAAATATCCCCTCGCATGAAGAAGTGGTTGGCCTCATGAACGCAGGAGTCAGAGGATATTTTGACCTGAACGACCCATCAGACCAACTTGCGGATGCGATAAGGATCATTCATAAAGGCGACATATGGCTTCCTCGTGATAAGATGAGCAGCATCATGGATCGTATCATCTCAGTAGTGGGAAGAGATTTGAAGGAAAAAACGCTCGACCAGCTTACGCCAACAGAATTCCAGGTCCTCCGGCTTATCGGCCAAGGCAAAAGCAACGATGAGATTGCTGAATCTCTTTTCATCAGTAAAAACACTGTCCGCTCCCACATCAAAAGCATCTACGCCAAGCTCAACACCCACAGCAGGCTTCAACTTGCGCTGTATGCCATTAATTCCGCCCTGTTTTGATCCAACATTATGATGAGGTGATTATGACAAAAACCGCAGCATCAAAGAAAACGACTTCCACAAAGACCCGTAAAAAGGGAATAGGACCCTCCCCGCTCAAGGTGAACCGGCGCAGGGAATGGCGCTTCGAGCTGCCTCTTCCAGCTAAAATTGAGGGGAGACTTCCCGGCGGCAGAAAATTCGAAGAAAAAACAAAGATTAAGAACATAAGTTCAAGTGGAGTCTATTTCTGTCTTGATTCAGGCGTGGTCATCGGTTCAAAACTCAATCTGGTTATTGACGTGCCCAAGGAATTGAGCAGAGGCAAAAAAAAACTGAAGCTTTGTATCGGAGGACTTACCGTGCGCCTTGAGGAAATGGACATAAGGGAGAAGAAACAGGGAGTTGCCCTCCGGTTCGAGAAAAAATTCAGGATCATCCCTGACGACTAGAAGACTTCATAAAAAAAAGACCCCGAACTATGTCCACAAAATGATTCCCCTTCTATCACTGACTCACCCCTTTCCTTTCTTTGCAGACAGAGCTATTCTTTATAAAATTATTCTGGGATTAACCCCATGCTGATCGTAGCCCTGACCGGTGGAATCGCCTCAGGAAAGTCGGTAGTCGCCAGGATCCTGGAAGAGCTGGGGTGCTATATCCATCATGCGGATGAAGCTGCCCACCAGCTCATGGAGCCAGAAAAGCCTGCCTGGAAAGAAATCGTCTCCCACTTTGGGAAAAAAATCCTCAATGAAGATAGGACAATCAACCGGTCCCGGCTGGGAAAAATCATCTTCACAGACGAAAAAGAACGGCGCTTCCTCAATAAACTCATCCATCCTCTTGTCCTCGAAAAGAAAAAGGAAGCCATTCAGAAAATTGAAGAAAAAGGACGGCATATCATTTTTATCTCGGAAGCGGCCTTAACCATCGAAGCCGGTTACTCAGACCTTTTTGATAAAGTCATCGTTGTTTACTGCAAAAAAGAAGTCCAAATTGAAAGGATAATGAAAAGAGATCATATCAGTCGAGCAGAGGCCATCAAGAAATTGAAAAGCCAGATGGATCCCGGAAAAAAGCTGGAATATGCGGACTATATAATCAATACTTCCGGACCGTTTAAAAGCACCGTGGAAGAAACAGAACGGGTTTATAGAAGTCTGATACAGGATTACGAGATGAAACACGCAGGCCTGGGCCCCACTCGAAGAGATAATAGAGACTGAGCCTGCCTCTGTCCAAGAAAAAGAGCCATCTCTGAACCAAAGAAGGAAGGCGAGACAAGGCTGTCCTCCGAAAGAATAAAATCTGGCTCGAAGTTCTCTACTTACCAAGCCCTGAAGATTTGAGCGAAGCGGCCAGGAGAGGAATCAGAAGCTCATGATGCCCGATAAAATAGAATCCCTTACCCTTCTCTCCGTGGGGCCTTTTCACCACGTTCTGGCACGGACGATAATGATGGATGAAATCAAAGACAGCCGTAGTGAAGCCTTTAAGCAAGTTTCCTCTGTTTCTGACTAAAGATAACGCTTTGAGAAAAACTTCAGGCAGGATCACGGCTGAGCCCACGTTGAGAAAAACACCACCCTCCTCCAAACCCTCCAGTAAGGAGCAAAACAGAAAAAAATCCCTGTGAGAGAGCTTCCCAAAGGCTTCTCCCTTGGCTTTTGGATGGGAGTGAATGATATCCGTGCCGATGGCCACGTGGACTGTAACAGGTATGTTCAAATCATAAGCAGTGGCAAGGAGGCTCATAGTCTTATAAGGATAATTCGATTTCGAAAGCATCTCACCCAGGGTCTCCCCAAGACCCACTTCTTTCTTTTCTCCCTGGTTTATAGCCTCATTCAACACCTCGGCTGTCTCCTGAGCCATCCCAAAACGTCCGTTCTTAAGCTGGGACTCCACATCTTCTGAAGTCTGTCCGGCAAGGGCCACTTCAAAATCATGGATGATCACGGCTCCGTTGAAAGCCAAGGAGGTTACCCAACCCTCCTTCATCAAGTCGATGATAACAGGATTCAGCCCGACCTTTATCACATGGGCTCCCAGAGCCCAAATAATGGCTTTATCCTGCTTTCTTGCTTTTCCCATCAGAGTAATGAATTCTTTAAAGTCTTTTCCTGCCAGAACATCAGGAAGGCTGTCAACGAAGCGTGAAAATTTCTCATCGGGTGCAAATACTTGAGCGAATTTTTTGATATCCACTTTGCTTTTTCTGGATTGGAGAGAGTAAGTCTTGATGTCTTGAGGCGCAAAAGGCTTGATCCTGTACTTGCTCATGTTGAAAATCATATTAAAGGAAGGAGCTATTAAAGGCAGGATCCACAGCCACCTCTGCCTCTTGTTCCCATCACCCGATTAACGCACTCTGATATTCTTTATGTCCTGACCCGGTCTAAATTTTATCCTTTTCCCTTTTTTGATCTTGATCTGCTTCTTTCTCCGGATATCCCTGCCGAATCCCGTCTTCTTGTTGACGACTTTAAAGCTCGAGAATCCCCTTATCTCGATCTTCTCATCATTTGCCAGAGCGTCCTTGAGGGTTTTGAGAATTGCCTCTACGATTAACAATGATTTTGCCCTATTGAACTCAGACTTCTTCTCAATGGCAAGGGCGATATCATTCTTAATCATTGAAGTCTCCTTTGAGCTAATAGACTAATTATAAATAATTTATTGAAGATAAAAAGTCAAGATTAATTATTAATTTTTATTTCAAACAGCGGATATTCATTTTGGTCGAGCTCAAACAAGACGCTCATCATTTCACTTCTCAGGCCTCGTTTTTTCGGCAGTCCATCCATCCCATCCGAGCAATGAATGTGTTTCCATCACAGATTAGGGAATACTTATCTCAAAAAGGCATACTATGACTTCCTGAACGGTAAGGTGTCTAACAACGAGGCCTGAATCCTATAATCTGGCCATCCAAAACTTGGATTAACATATTGACTTGTATCTGACCGCCACTTATAATGAAATCCGATATGAGAAAAGGGCTTTCCATCCTTCTAATGATCATCGTCTTCCCAGTGGTTGGAAGCGCATCCATCCTGAAAATTTCCGTTGACGCTCCGATCCATCCCATAACCTCCGAATACATCAGAGACGCGATCGACAGGGCAGATAAAGAAAACGCCAGTCTGGTCATAATTACCCTGAATACGCCGGGCGGACTGGATAGCTCAATGAGAGAGATCATCGAAAGAATCCTGAGCTCAAAAACGCCAGTGGCCGCCTATGTCAGTCCCAGCGGAGGCCGTGCGGCTTCAGCCGGTTTTTTCATCTCCATCGCCTGCGACATATTCGTCATGTCCCCTGGTACAAGCACAGGGGCAGCCCACCCGGTCGGAGTATCCATCACCGGCCAGACAATGGATAAGACGATGGAAGAAAAAGTCACCCACGATGCTGCCTCTTACATCAAGACACTCGCGGAAAAAAGAGGGAGAAACACCAAGCTCGCCGAAGACGCTGTCAGGCAAAGCCTGTCTTACACGGAGCAGGAAGCCTATAAAGGAAACCTGATCGACCTGGTAGCCAAGGACATAAGGGAGATCATCGACTACTTCGATGGTAAACGTTTAGTAAGATTTGACGGTAAAGAAGAAGTCCTCGACCTCAAAGACGAGGAAATAATCGAAATCCCGATGACGGCCAGACAGAAATTCTTGATCACCATAGCCAACCCCAACCTGGCATACATCCTTCTGATGCTGGGTTTGCTCGGCCTCTACTTTGAGTTTTCCAACCCGGGCGCCATCCTGCCGGGAGTTTTAGGCGGGATCTTCCTGCTCTTAGCCATCTTCTCCTTCCAGATCCTGCCCATCAATTATGTGGGTCTGCTGCTGATCCTTCTGGCCATCGGACTCTTCATACTTGAGGTAAAAATACAGAGTTATGGGATTTTAACCGTAGGAGGAATAACAGCCATGATCATCGGTTCGATAATGCTCATAGATACTCCGATTCCGGAATTTCGTCCCAGCTTAAAAGTGATCATTCCAGTGGCTCTGGCTTTATCCTTGATCTTTATTTTCTTGATCGTTATAGCTATTCGGGCCCATATGAAAAGAGTCTTCACGGGAAAGGAGGGCCTTGTAGGAGAGATAGGGATAGCCAAGAGTGACATCAAGCCAGAGGGAAAGGTCTTTGTCCACGGCGAGATATGGAATGCGGAAGCGACTGAAAACATACCCAAGGGTGCCAAAGTCAAAGTCCTTGAGGTCAAGGAAAACCTGATGCTGAAAGTGACCAAATCATAAAGGGCACGGTGTTGAGCTGAAGCTTCCTGCTGCAGAGGAGACACAAAGCAAAAGTGCGCATCTTGAAAGCAAAAAAACACTCAGAGGGAAAAGGAGAAAAATAACCCTGAGGATAATCCGTATAAATCATGAATAGCAACTTAAAACTCAGGAGGTGAAAATGCTAACCTTACCTATTATCCTTATATCCATCATCGTACTCTACCTGTTGAACGCGATTAAAATCTTGAGAGAATATGAACGAGGTGTCATCTTTCGTTTGGGACGAGTCCTGAGCAGGCCAAAAGGGCCCGGGCTCATCTTTGTCTTCCCCCCTATTGACCGCATAGTCAGAGTCAGCCTTCGAATCGTGGTCATGGATATTCCGCCTCAAGATGTCATCACCAAGGATAACGTATCCGTGAAAGTCAACGCCGTTGTCTATTTCCGTGTCATGGATCCCCAGAAAGCAGTCATCGAAGTTCAGGATTACCTCTACGCCACCTCCCAGCTCGCTCAAACAACTCTCCGGAGCGTCTTGGGAGAGGTCGAACTGGATGACCTTCTATCAGAGAGGGAAAAGCTCAACGCCCAGCTCCAGGAAATCATCGACAAACACAGCGATCCCTGGGGGATCAAGGTTCAGCTGGTGGAGATGAAGCATGTCGACCTTCCAGACAACATGGTCAGAGCCATAGCCAAGCAGGCCGAGGCAGAGAGAGAAAAAAGGGCGAAGATCATCCACGCCGACGGGGAGTTCCAAGCTGCAGGACAGCTTACCAAAGCCGCAGATATCATCTCGACCAATCCCCAGGCCCTCCAGCTCAGGTTCCTGGCTACTCTGACTGAGATCGCAACAGAAAAAAATTCAACGATCATTTTCCCGCTTCCGATCGAAATGCTCAAAGCTTTCTTCTCAAAGCAAAAAGGGTCTTAAAAGAAAGGAAGCCAGAAGCAGACCGTGAAAAACAAAGACTACAGAGAAATTCAACTCTCCAGCGCACAGCTCGCCATCATCTTCCTGGCCATTCTCATCCTCGGCGTAGTCATCTTTTTGCTGGGAGTTTCCGTAGGCAAGAAACAGGCTCAGCTCGTGAAAGAATCGGGCCTGACCGCTCTAGGTGAGATCCAGAAGGTCGAAGCCAAAACAGCTATCCCATCCCAGGAGCCCGAAGACACGATCAGTAAGGAATTGGCCTCGCACCAAAAAATCAAGGAAAAGACTGAAAAGAAAAAGCCAGCTGCCGCACCCCAGAATCTCTACTATATTCAGGTCGCTGCTTTAGACTCTAAAGATGCAGCCACCTCCTTTGCTGATCAATTCAAGCAGAGAGGATATCCAGCTATAGTTTTGGATCCCTTCCCGACTGATAGCCGGCCTGTTTTCCGGGTGAGGATCGGAGGTTACGAAACAAAGGAAGAGGCAGAGAAAATTCTTGCCCAGCTGCAATCCGAGTCAAGAAGGAAGGTTGACTACTTCGTGATCAGAAGCTAAGTCTCTGCAAGGCTATTTATTTTTTCTGCGCCAAGAAATTGGAAAACAAGGCGTCTGCACATAGGTTCTTAATTTGAAACTCAAAAAAACGGATTTCGTCCTTTCCGTATTGTCCGGGGCACTCACTGCTGCCGCGGCTCCTAAATTCGGTCTCTCGTTCTTCGCCTGGATCTCCCTCATCCCTCTCATCTTCATCATCATCAATAAAAAGCCAGCCCAATCGTTCCTCCTGGGGCTTATAGCCGGAATCTCCTGCAACTCTATCTTGATTTACTGGATCCCATCTGTTCCTGCCCACTACGGCAATCTCTCTCTGGGAATAAGCATCGTTATTTACATCATATTTGTTCTTTTTCTTGCTCTCTACTGGGCCTTTTTCTGTCTCGTCTTAGCGAAAATCTCTCAGTCCTTTCCCAAGCTGGTCTTCTTTCTGACTCCATTCCTCTGGGTATCCCTGGAATACATCCTGACTCATTTTTTAACAGGTTTTCCGTGGGGACTCATCGGCTCTACTCAGCACTCAAACATCTGGTTTATCCAGCTTGCCACAATAACCGGAGTCTACGGACTTTCTTTCATCCTCATCCTGTTCCAGAGCATGTTTGTTTATTCCATGAGATACAACAGAAAAATGCCCTTTTTTTCTGCTCTTGCTCTCGTGCTGATCATTCATCTGGGTGGATGGTTGAGCGTGAAGAAGATCACTCCCCACGAAAACTCATTCACCGCTGCTGTCATCCAGGGAAATGTTTCTTCGGACATCTACTGGGATCAAATCTCCACTCTGCAAGTCTGGGACCTTTTTGACCAGCACCTTGAGCTGAGCCAAAAAGCTGACGAAGGAGGAGCCGATCTTATTATCTGGCCTGAATTCTCGGTTCCTCTCTGCTTCAGCTGTTCCTACGGGTATTATCAGGATTTTAAAGAAAAACTTTTCCAGTTCGTTCAAGAAAAAGATTGCACTATTCTAATCGGGACCAATGAACAAACAGGTTCTCCTGGAAGCGTAAACTATTACAACACCGCTCTCTGCCTCAGCCCGAACCTCTCTCAAAGCCAATATCACAAAATGCATCTTGTTCCCTTTGGTGAGTATACTCCGTATAAAAAAATCTTTAGCTTTATTGAAAAAATGACACATGCCATTGGGGAAATCACGCCAGGCACAGAGTACAACCTTCATCAATTCAAAGAATTAAAATTCGGCTCTCCTATCTGCTATGAAATCATCTTTCCAGATCTTGTCCGTAGATTTGTCAAAAAAGGAGCACACTTCCTGACCACGATTACCAATGACGGCTGGTACGGAAAAAGCTCAGCTCCCTATCAACATTATTCTATGGCCGTCCTGAGAGCTGTAGAAAACAGAAGGTTTCTTCTTCGGGCAGCCACCACAGGAATCAGCGGGATTATCGATCCTTACGGACGTATTCTCTCTCAGTCTCAGCTGATGACTCAAACCCATCTTTCCGGGGTCATCTCTCCCTCTGAAAAGCTCACTTTCTATACGAGATTTGGGGATGTCCTCCCCTTTCTCAGCTTGACTTTATCAGCTGTATTTCTTATTCTGGCCTTAGTTAAAAGTATCCATGAAAGAAAAAGAATCTCTTCCTAAACTGAGTCATTCTGACCTCCTGGTCAGGATCAAAGAATGTCTCTCTGCATTCGAAGATCTTAGAGGCTATCTTTGACCTTGATCAGAAAAAAGCAGAGTACGAGAAGATAAACCAAGAGCTTTCCTCTCCAGATACCTGGAAAGACCGAAAAAAATCTCAATCCCTTCAACAGAACAAAAAAAGGCTGGAAAGAGAAATGCAATTTCTCTCCAGGCTTTACCGGGAGAAGGAAGAGCTTGAAGTCTTGCTGGAGCTGGCTGAAGAAGGAGAAAATGTCGACCAGGAGATAAGCCAGTCTCTGGACTCCTTTGAAAAGGACTTTGAAGAGGCCAATCTTCAAACACTCTTCTTTGAAGAAGACGACATCCGAAATGCCATCCTCACCATCCACCCTGGAGCCGGAGGCACAGAATCACAGGATTGGGCCCAGATGCTTCTCCGGATGTACTTGAGATACGCGGAGAGAAAAGATTATAAAACCGAAATTCTTGACTATCTTCCAGGCGAAGAAGCAGGGTTGAAGAGTGCGACAGTTCGAGTCCAGGGTGATTATGCTTACGGAAATCTCAGCCAGGAATCCGGAGTCCACCGTTTGGTAAGGATATCACCATTCGATGCCAATAAAAGACGTCACACATCCTTTGCCGCTGTTTTTGTCTATCCTGAGGTCGAGGAGGATATCGAAGTCGAGATCAATCCCGAAGACCTGCGCATCGATACCTTCCGTGCTTCAGGGCGAGGAGGGCAGCATGTCAACGTCACCGATTCGGCCGTGCGGATAACCCACATCCCCACGGGGATTGTCGTTCAGTGTCAGAACGAAAGGTCACAGCACAAAAATAAAGCCAGCGCCATGAAGGTCCTTAAAGCCAGGCTCTACGAGCTGGAGAAGAAGGCCAAGCTGGAAAAACTTGAAAAACTGGAAGATGCAAAATCCGACATCGCCTGGGGAAACCAAATCAGGTCCTATGTGCTCCATCCCTACAGGATGATCAAAGACCTTCGGACTGGAGAGGAGATCGGGGATACGGAGAGTGTTCTGGATGGGGAAATCGACGAATTCATAAAGTCCAATCTCATCGCCAGAAAGCCCCACATGGATTAAACAGGCTGCTTTCAGCTATTTGATTTTATCCTTGGCCTCTTCCCAGATCTCATCCATTTCTTTTAAGCTCGTCTGCCTCAGGTCCCTTCCGTCCCTTTCCAGTTTTTCTTCTATGAATCTAAACCTTTTGCTAAATTTCCTGTTGGCCTGTCTGAGAGATATCTCCGGGTTGACTCCCAGATGACGGGAGACGTTGGACAGGGCAAAAAAAACATCCCCAATTTCCGTGGAGATCTTATCCTTTTTATAAGCCTTTAAAGCCTTTTCCAGCTCAGATATTTCTTCCTTGACCTTTTGGAGAGCATCTAAAGGCTGCTCCCAATCGAACCCAAAGTGGGATACGCGGAGCCCGATCTGGAAGGCTTCCAAGAGAGAAGGAAGACAGCTGGCCATGCCATCCAGAACCGATTCCCTTTCCTTTTCCTCTTTTTTCTGCCGACACCACTCGTCGATAACTTTCTCAGAAGTCTCATAATTCTTATCAGCGAACACATGGGGATGCCGTTGAACCATCTTCCTGTTGATTCCATCCACAACATCAGAGATCGAGAACTGTTTTTTTTCCGTGAAAATCCGGGCTAAGAAAACAACCTCCATCAACACATCTCCCAGTTCCTCTGCTAGAGAACCCGCGTCACCTTTGTCTATGGCATCGACAGCCTCATAGGCCTCCTCTAAGAAATAATTCGCTATGGACCGCTCATTCTGTTCTTTATCCCACGGACATCCCTCCTCTCCCCGGAGAGCGTCCAGGATTTGAACTAAGCGTGAAAATTTTTTTCCCGCATTTTCAGCATCTTCCATTTTTCTTCTCCCTTGAATTTGAACAGTCAATATTGTAATATTTTTTTTCGACTCATTTAAACTGAATTATTTATAAAATACATTGTCAATCCCGGCCGACCACTCAAAAATACTTTCAACATAGAGGGGATAAAATGCCAGAAAAAAAAGAAACCCAGAAAAAAAGAGCTGAAAAGAAGACAGAACAGGAAAAGCCAGAAGAGCAGAAAGAGATTCTTCCTCCTCTCGATTTCAGTTCACTCGTTCTTCCTTTCTTCACTCAGGCCTTGATCAAGCTGGGCCTGGCTGAAGACCCTTTAGCCAAAACAGAGGAAGAGGATCTTGACCTGGCCAAAAGATTGATCGATTTGCTCGACCTTTTAAAGGAACGGACAAAAGGAAACCTCAAGAGCGAAGAAGAAAAGCTTTTAACCGCCTGTCTCCATCAGCTCAAGATAGCTTTCATGGAGAAAGCCAAAATCATCAAACTCTAATCCCATGGAACTCTTTCACAGTTTCGACCAGTTCTCATCCTATTCCAGGCCATCCGCCGTGGCCATAGGAAACTTTGACGGCATTCATCTGGGACATCAAAAAATTTTGAAATTTCTTGAAGAAAAAGCCAGAGAGCATGACCTTCTTTCCCTTGTCCTGACTTTTTCTCCTCATCCGGAAAAAGTCCTTGGCGAGAACAGAATCTGTACGATCCAGACGCTTGACCAGCGGATAAGAGAGATAAATAAATTCAACATCCAGGCTGTCCTTGTCACTCCATTTGATAAGAAATTCTCCAATCTATCCGGACACGATTTCATTCAAAAAATCATCTCTGATACCCTCAAAGCAGAGGTCGTCATAGTCGGTGAAAACTTTCGCTTCGGCAAAGACCGTGAAGGGGATACTTCACTCCTCCGACGTCTGTCCTCCTTGTTCCGCTTTCAGGTTCACTCTATCCCTTCAGTCATTTTGAACGGAGAAACAGTGAGCAGCAGCCTGGTTCGCCAATTTCTCCAAGAAGGGCGAGTCGAAAAAGCCCGCGCACTGTTGGGGAGAAATTATGAGATAGAAGGAACGGTGATAAAAGGCCATTCCAGAGGAAAAAGCCTTGGCTTCCCCACGGCTAACATTAAAACGGAAAATGAAATCATTCCTCAAGGTGTGTTTATCACCCAGACCAGGATCGGGCCCCAAACCTTTCCTTCCATGACCAACGTGGGAAGCCAGCCGACTTTTAAACAAAAAGGCATGCATATTGAATCCTTTATTATTGACTTCGAGAAAGAACTCTATGGTGAGCATATAGCCCTTGGATTCTTGGAAAAAATAAGGGATGAAATCAAGTTCAGAACTCCTGCTGACCTCATCCATCAGCTCGAGAAGGACCTGGCTGCCGCAAAGGATTTTTTCAAAGGAAAGCTATAAGGAATCGTTAACATTCCAACCTGAGCCATAGATTTTTTTCTATCACGGAAGATGGAATGCTTACCTGCCCATTTTACATTCTTGACATTTTTCATCAGATATTGCATTTTCTTAGGGATAGAATGAGTATCTCCATTAAAAAAAACTTCCCCAAAAATCAGGAGTCTCTGTATGAAAGAAAAAATTAAAGCCAGGATCATGGATTCCCCGAAAATAAAAAGAGCCTTAGACCGGATGACAACAGAGATCATCGAGCGAAACCGCAATTTGAAAAATCTGGTCATTGTCGGGATCAGGACAAGAGGAATCTATGTCGGCAAAAGGATATCGAAGCTGATCAAAGATATGGAAAAGGTAGACATCCCTGTGGGGGTCCTGGATATCACTCTCTACCGGGATGATTTCTCAGAGCTCGAAGCTCAGCATATGGTAAAAAAAACAGAGATCAATTTCCCTGTGGTCAAAAAAGACATCCTTCTCGTGGACGATGTCCTGTTTACCGGGAGAACCATCCGGGCCGCCATGGACAGCCTGATCGACCTGGGACGCCCGAAGACCATCCAGCTTCTGGTCCTCATCGACCGCGGCCATCGAGAATTGCCGATAAGAGCCGACTACGTCGGAAAATTCCTCCCTACTTCAAAACGGGAAAACGTCCAGGTCCACCTGAAAGAGATCGATAACACCGATGAAGTGCTCATCACTGAGCCGCCGGGGATCAAATAGGAGGTGAGTTTGGCCTTCAAGCATAAACATCTGCTCGGCATACAGGACCTGACTGCTTCCGAGATCACCACTATTCTGGACACAGCAGAATCCTTCTACGAAATATCGACTCGAGAAGTCAAAAAGGTTCCCACCCTGCGGGGAAAAACCATCATCAACCTCTTCTTTGAGCCCAGCACTCGAACACGAAGCTCTTTCGAGCTGGCCGCAAAAAGACTGAGTGCAGATATCGTCAACTTCAACTCAAATGCCAGCAGCACATCAAAGGGAGAGACCTTTAAGGACACCATCCTCAACCTCGAGGCTATGAATCCTGATGCCATCATCATCAGGCATCCCTGCGCTGGCGCCACCCACTATGCCGCCACCTTCAGCCGCTCAAACATCATCAATGCGGGAGACGGAGCCCATGAGCATCCCACCCAGGCCCTTCTGGACGCTTTCACCATAAGGCAGCAAAAAAAGAATTTCAAAGATCTGAAAATAATAATCGTCGGAGACATCCTCCACAGTCGGGTGGCCCGCTCCAATATATTCCTTCTTGGAAAGATGGGAGCCAGGGTGACTCTGGTCGGCCCTCCCCCGCTTCTTCCTCGAGAATTTGAAAAATTCGGAGTGAATTTAGATTTCAATCTTGACCGAGCTATAGAAGGTGCCGATATAGTCATGATGCTGAGAATTCAATTGGAAAGGCAGGCCAAAAATTTCTTTCCTTCCATCCGGGAATACCGAAACATCTATGCCTTGACCGCTAAAAGATTCAGACGAGCGAAGAAGAACGCTATCATCATGCATCCTGGACCCATTAACCGGGGAGTCGAGTTGTCAGCAGACATAGCAGATTCGGCCAAATCGGTCATACTCAAGCAGGTGGAAAACGGTATCGCAGTCAGGATGGCAGTTTTCTACCTCTTGTTAGGAGGAAAAGACCGTGAAGCTTTTGATTAAGAACGGGAGAGTTGTTGATCCTTCCTCTGGACTGGATAAAACAATAGACGTTCTGATTGACAAAGGGAAAATTGCCGCCATAAAGCCGAATATCAGAGCCAGCGGAGCAAAAATCATCGATGCTTCTCGACTGGTGGTGGCTCCGGGATTCATAGACATGCATGTCCATCTTCGAGAGCCCGGACAGGAGGAGAAGGAAACGCTCTCCACTGGCGCGCTTGCCGCTGCCAGAGGGGGCTTCACCTCCATCGCTTGTATGCCCAACACAGAACCTGTGAATGATAATCGAGGGGTGACAGAGTACATCCTTTCCGAAGCCAAGAAGAATGCGGTCGTCAACATCTTCCCCGTAGCCTCGATAACCAGGCGGCAGCTTGGCGAAGAGCTGACCGACATGGCGGACCTGAACGATGCCGGAGCTGTCGCTTTCTCGGATGACGGATTCCCTGTTCAAAACGCGCAGGTCATGAGGCGGGCTCTGGAATACTCCAAGATTTTAAGCACCATCATCATCGACCACTGCGAAGATAAGAATTTAAGCGCTGAAGGCGTCATGCATGAGGGTTACCACTCTTATCTCTTCGGACTGAAGGGAATCCCCTCTTCATCTGAGGAGGTCATGGTCTCTCGGGACATTATACTCGCCCAAAGAGCTGATTCGCCCGTCCACATCGCTCATCTCAGCACCAAAGGAGCTACAGAGCTGGTCAGGGACGCGAAAAGAAAAAAGGTTAAAATCACAGCAGAAGTCACTCCCCATCATCTCTTTCTCACAGACTCCTCTCTAGAGAACTATGATACAAGCTATAAAGTAAACCCTCCCCTCAGGAGCAAGGAAGATGCACAGGCTTTAATCCGGGCAGTCAAGGACGGGATCATCGATGCTATTGCCACAGACCATGCCCCTCACACCGTGGATGATAAGAGTGTGGAATTCGATAAGGCTCCCTTCGGGATCAACGGCCTCGAGACAGCTGTTTCACTTTGTCTGGATAGACTGGTCAACGCAAAAGTCATTTCTCTCCATAAATTCATCAAGATGATATCCTTCAACCCGGCTCTCATCCTGGGGCTGGAAAACAAAGGTCGAATCCAGGTCGGGGCTGACGCTGACTTGACCCTTCTCAACCTCCGCCAAGAGATCGTCGTGGATATCAACACCTTTAAGTCAAAAGGCAGGAATAATCCCTTTCATGGCTGGAAATTAAAAGGCGCGCCACAAATGACGATCGTGGGGGGAAAAGTCGTTTATTCCTCATCACCTTCAAGAAGCTCGCAGTGATTAAAACTTCGAGAATGATAAAAGTCATCCGTTCATGAGAATCAATATCTCCCAATTCGAAAAAAAGATAGGATACACGTTCAATGATAAAACCATGCTTATTCAGGCCTTGATTCACAGCTCCTATGCCTATGAAAACCAGCCGAACGTGGAAGCGGATAATGAAACTCTGGAATTCCTGGGCGATTCCGTTCTCGGGCTCGTCGTCGCCGATTATCTCTACTCCAGATATGACGACTTTGCCGAAGGAGAACTTTCCAAACTCAAATCGTTAGCCGCTAACACCAGTTCTCTTTCGACATTCGGGAAAAGAATTAACCTCGATAAAAACATCCTCCTCGGTAAAGGCGAGGAAAAAAGCGGAGGCAGGAGAAAGAAGACCATCCTTGCTGGCGCATTTGAAGCTCTGGTAGCAGCCATTTATCTTGACGGAGGGATTAAAGAGGCCAGGGATTTTCTTCTTCCCCATATGGAAAACCTTTTTAGAAAAATCAAAGCGGAGAGCTTCCTCATCAATAACTACAAGTCTGCCCTGCAGGAATACCTCCAGAAGGAAAACCTTCCTGCCCCTGTTTATAAGACCATCACCACTACTGGTCCCGACCACAGAAAAGACTTTATTGTGAAGGTTTTTATTGAAAAAAAGCCCCTGGCAAAAGCCAGAGGCCATTCCAAGAAAAGCGCTGAGCAGAGAGCTGCCCAAAAAGCTCTGAAAAGCATCCTCGGGAAAAGAATGAAAATCTTCACTTCGGATACATTCTTGATGAGGAAAAAGAGAAAACAGAAATGATCGACTCCTACTCTTTTGGCCGAATGGAAATTGGCGGACACACCTACACTTCTGACCTCATCCTCTTCCCGGACAAGATCAAAGACTCCTGGTGGCGGGAGAGCGGGCACAGATTATCTTTGAGAGACATGGAGGATGTGTTCCAAGAGGCCCCTGAATTCATCGTCATCGGAACCGGCTTTTATGGGATCATGGAGGTGGAAGAAGAAGTGAAGCAAGCGGCTCAATCGAAGGGTATTTCTCTGGTCATAGAAAAAACTAAAAAAGCTGTTGAAAGCTACAACAAAATCGCACCTCAGAAAAAAACGATCGGCGCCTTCCATCTGACTTGCTGAGCATTTCCTCTAAAAAACAGTATTATTCCTGAGAAAAATGGCTAAATGCGTGAAATGCAAGAAAAGAAAAGGGAAACGGTATTGCGCTGCCCTGGGCGATTATCTGTGCAGCCTCTGCTGCGGTCTTCTCAGAGAAAAGGAGATTTACTGCCCGCAAACCTGCAGCTTTTTCGAAAAACACAGCACTTACCACGAAGAGCGGGTCATAGAAAGAAAACAGGCATCTGTTCCCAAAAGGATCTTTCCTGAAGAGGATATCTTAAGAGACGAGCGAATGGCCTGGCTGGCTTTCCACATTGAAGCGCCTTTGATGGAATATGCCAGAAGAAAGGAGACTTTCACGGATAGGGAAGCTTTCCTGTCCCTCGAATACGCCAGAGAAAAGATAGAAAAGGAAAAAGGGCTCATCTTCATGCCTGATGAGAGAACCCAGCCAAAAAATGAAATCGGAGAGGCCATCTATCAGAGCATAGAAAGATGCCGATACGAAAAGAAGATCATCATCCCAGGAGTACTCGATATATATACTCAGGACGAGAAAATACGCTGTCTGGAGCGGGTCATGCTCTCTATCCAGCTAGCGACCAGAGGAGACCTGGAAGGGAGACGATACCTCAATCAGGTTATTGATAGATTTTCGAGAATGAAACAGCGTTCCCGGCAAAACAAAATCATCACCAAGGATTGAACACTCTAAGGGAATAACATCAAATGCCCTGAAGGAATAATGCTCTGATGTTTCATCCAATCCTTCCCAAACTGAAATAATAAGCTTCCCTCTGAAATCCTGTCTTTAATCCAATCTTTTCCGATACAGCACAAAATTCACCTCCAGAATCACCTCAAAAGGCGATTGACCCCCAAGAAAAGCTGTGTCATAAATGCATGAGCAGAAGGAAAGTTGACTTCAATCTAATGGCTAAGGAGGAAATGCAAGAATGAAACAAATCGGAAAGCTTGGTTTAATCGGAACTCTCGTCCTGTTTTTAGCCATCAACGTCCTGGCCACGGATTCCCGCAAGATGGTCCTGACAGGAACGGTCTATCATGAGCTCACTCCGGTAGGAATGGTGATCACCTCAGTCGATTCCCTGCTCAACCCCGCTTTCATGCTGGATAATCCCAGTTTCGTGAATGTCGACTTCGACTCCTCAACATTGACCTACAGCGGTTATGCTATTTTCAAGTTAGAAGCTCTCAACTTACCCGGAATGTTCGGACTTCAGATCGGTAAACACTACGGGAGCTACCGGACAGATATCTGGGCTGGGCCAGGCCAGGATATCAACGATCTGAACGGCTTGGCCGCTCCGCTCTGCGGGCAGGATGCTGTGGGAGTCGACGGCATCAACGTGACCAATCTGAACGAGATGAGATCCTTCGGCCTCTATTACGCTCTTCCCATAGGTGACAAGTTAAAGGCCGGGTTTGGTCTCAGCTATGTAGGACGCGGAGTTTCGGGGAACCGGATCAACGACCCCCAGTCTGTTTCCACAGAAAGAGATGATACCTTCAAGAAAAAAATATCGGTTATGATGTTCCGCATAGGAGCGGTTTACACCATGATGAAAGACAAATTGAACCTGAATGCAGACATCGGTTTCGGCAAGCCCAAATATGAGTATGAATACACGATCGCGGCCGGCTCAACAGCTGACAGTGAGACTGCCTCATTCTCGGGTAATGATATGGACGCCAACCTGAGAGCAAGCTATGTCTTAGGCGAAAAAACGGACGTGGTCGCCAACCTCTTCTATCTCTCCTACGGGGGATCTCTGGAAATCGACCCGGATACCGCCACTGCCGATGACGGCACGACCTACGGGAGATCCCAGAAAGGGCTTGTTTTTCTCGTGGGACCGCTTTTCCACGGAGACGGCTATAATTTGGGAATTCAGCTGGGCTTTGCCAGAGGTAAATCCAAAGAAGAGACGACCATCGAGACGGCAGCTACAGATACCCAAAAGAACAATCCAAAAGTTACCGCTTCTCCCATCCTGAGAGTATTTGCCGAGAAACGCCTGTTCAGCTGGTTCACCATGCGGGCTTCAGTCACCTTCGAGACGTCCAGGGAGAAGACAGTGACAAACCTCGATACTGACACGGCCACCGAAGACTGGACAACGGTCACTGCTCAGCCTGCTTCCTCTCTCACTACGGCCTTCGGCTTTACAATCGACATGAAGAACGGGTTTTACATCGATGCTTACATGTACGACAGGATCTTCCGTGAAGGCCCTTGGATCGTGACTGGAAACGCTTCTATACCTGATCTTAACGCAGGCGTCAGCATTGGAATCAGGCTATAAGTTACTGGCCTGAAATAAGCTAAAATCAGGGCCGGAGACCGTGAGGTCTCCGGCCTTTTTTTTAAACAAAGAAGTTTCAGTCCGGTCATTCCTCCCACTAATGTAAACGCAGTAAATAAGGTTACGATCTCTGTTCGGCCTGAAGCCGCCCTTAGCTCCCGGACCCCGAGAGAACCTGTCCCGCCGGTTCCCCCCGTCGGATAAACCGACGGCCCCCCTCCGCTACGGGGGCTCAAGGGCAGCATCCAGGCCCGCTCAATAAGAGGATGTCACACGAATTATTGCGTTAATATTATCCTGAATAATTTATATAATATGCCGACACTATATAGCATTTTCCAGGCTAGAAATATCATCCGTTTCGCTTTTATGCATGATGAGGCAGATATTATTTTGAGTTTATCGTTCAGGAGAATAGGTAAATTTAAACAACAAAAATAGGAGAACAGATACTATACTGGAGAGGCGGTCTTTCTATCCTTTACTCATAAGCTCAGCCATGAAATTCAAAGAGGGAATGTTTCGGCAGACGATCTTGACGATCGCTGCTGTGGGAACAGCCAAGATCATTCCCCCTATCCCCCACAACCATCCCCAGAAAAAAAGAAAAAAGAGGACAACAAGGGTGCTCAGACCCAGTCCCTGCCCCATCACCCTCGGCTCAACAAAGTTACCCAGAATCATCTGGGTGGAGCCCAGAATAATGAGAATCCAGAATGCGGGCCAAAGAGTCTCAAACTGAATGGCAGCGATAGCCACAGGAAAGGAAGTGGCTATTATGGACCCGATGTTCGGGATGTAATTCAGGATAAAGGTGATAAACCCGAAAACAACGGCAAAATCGACTCCAAAGATCAGCAGGACGACCGTGGCGATAACTCCGGTGGCAAAGCTGACGACTGTTTTGATAGCCAGGTACCTCTGGATTTGACTATCGATGTTCTGGATAACATTGATAATCTGTAAAGACCTGTAACTGCTGAAAGACCTTTCAATTTTCTCTTTGATCCTTCCCCGCCCGGCGAGAATAAAGATCAAAAAGATAAAAACCAGAAAAAGGTTGGACATGAAGGCGAAAAAAGGCCCAAGCGAGGAAATAAAAAATCCTCCGACCCTGTTGATATCAAGCTGTCCAACCCAATCCACAGGCTCCCGTTCCGGTCCGCTGAGCTTGAGGCTCTCTTGAATCGAAGTCAGAATCGAGCTAATTTTCTCAGCGTATTTCGGGAATCCAGAGGCAAATGTCTTGCCGCTGGAGTAGAAAAGAGCGCCCAAGAGATAGATGACAAAAAATGCAAAAATGACGATAAACAGGATAGAGACGAATTTCGGGATCTTCAGGCGGGTCATGAAATCCAAGGCCGGGGAGAGGACAAAGGAGAGAAAGATTGCCAAAAAGAAGGGAAAAAGAACGGGTTTGGCCAGCCGCAGCACCACTCCTGCGAGGAAAATGACGATGATCACCAGCGAGGCGACAACGACTTTGTTCTCTTTCATCGGTATTTGCTACACCTTACCCATTATAATCCATTCATGCCTAAAACAAAAACAATTCCGTGATAAGGGAAACATCTAATCTAATGTAAACGCAGTAAATAAGGTTACGATCTCTGTGCGGCCTGGATGCCGCCCTCAGCCCCCGGACCCCGATGGAACCTGTCCCGTCGGTTCCCCCCCCGTCGGATAAACCGACGGGTCCCCCCTCCGCTACGGGGGCTCAAGGGCGGCATCCAGGCCCGCTAAATAGAGGATGTCAAACGAATGATTGTGTTAATATGAGTTGAGAAGTGCGGCGCCGGTTCCCCTCCATCCGAAGCCCATGAAGGAGGGGGGGAGGGTCTTGGCTGGGATTACTTTTTCAAGTTTTCGATCAACAATCCAAAATACATCTCCCCGACTTCTCGAAAGTCATCCTGAACCTTCATCACCCCACAGATATAATTCTTAACTCTGGCTATATATATATTATGGTAGTAACGGTCCTTAAAGATATAACCCGAGGAAATCTTTTTGATATCCGAACCGCTTTTTTTCTCCAAATACTGCTCCAGCATGCTCTGCGCATCCTCATCGCCCTTTCCCTCGATAATGAAGCATTCAAAATCACGGTCCTGAAGCCTGTAGTTGGCCACATAGCCGTCGTGGAGGAAGCTGTAGCCCAAAAAATTACGCAGGATGAACTTCTCGCTGTTCTTGATCAGTCCCTCCTGAGGAAAACTCAGAAGAAGAGGGGGAAGCAGGGCTTTATCTTTGATCTTGGCGACAATCTCCTGAGAGAGGGATTTCAGAACATCATCGGACCCTTCCCCGCAATCAAAGCAGAGAAGCTTGATGTAATATCTGCCTGCGATAAAATTCAAGGTCCCCTCTTCCAGGTATCCCTGGTTTCCTATGGGGAGGAAACGGCTTTCCGGATACCTCTCAGCACTGTAGATCCCGAACGAGTTCTTCTCATTCCCCATGTCATAGATTTCCACACTCAGGGCTGCCAGGCTGTTCTCTTTCTGATACTGTCCCACGGCCAATTCTTTAAAATCATAGGCAAGATAGATCTCTGCGGCACCGTTGATGTACTCAAAAAGGTTTCCGGGGATATAATTCTGGGGCTCTTCAGAATGCTTCCAGGCTTTAACCTCTGGCAAAAGAGAAAAAAGGGATGGGACATCTCCCTTCCTCGCCAGAAAAGCGGCACTGCCAAAAAATAAAGCGACCAGGATTAAGACGGCAAGAATCCTGATGAGTTCGATTAACTTGACTTTATTCACGGGGGGACTCCATCGATTGATTTGACTTATTCAATATAAGCTGAAAAACACACCTTTGACAAGCCTTTTCTTTTTTTTCGCGGCAAAGAATCCACTGCCTTATATCTTTATTTGCATACCGCTTAAATTTGTTGATATCATATAAAAGGAGAATTTTTACGGCCATGGCATCATCTCAAGTCGTTATCGTCAGAGGGAAAGGAGTACTGACTCAAGACGAAAACATCGACCAGAAGAAGCTCCTGCGGATGTACTCCCGGGGATTCCAGCTTATCCTGGACTCCCTCAATCCAAAAGAAAGCCTCCGGCGACTCTTTAAAGCCGATGACAGAGTGGGTATAAAGATCAATACCATCGGCGGCAAGAGAATCTCCACCAGGCCCGAAGTCTCTCAATCTCTGGCCAATTTTCTGGTTGATAGCGGGATCCCGGACAGGGGGATTGTCATCTGGGACCGAACCAACAGGGAATTGAGGGAGGCGGGATATCGCCTGAACATGAACCGCAGCGCCCTAAAAGTTCTGGGCACAGACACCAATGGCATCGGGTATAATTTTGACCTGGTATCTCACCTCAACATCGGCAGCCGATTCTCCAGGATTCAGACCGACACCATCACCACTTCAATAAGCCTGGCCATTTTAAAGGACCATGGCATGGCTGGAATCACAGCCGGAATGAAAAACTATTTCGGAGCCATTCACAATCCGAATAAATACCATGATTCCAACTGCGATCCATTCGTGGCTGAGCTGTTTGAAACCAGTCCGATTAAAGAGAAACATAGGCTTTCTATACTGGACTGCCTCGTTGTTCAGTATCATAGGGGGCCTGCCTATCATACCCGATGGGCAAAAAAATACGAGGCTCTTGTCTTCAGCCTGGATCCTGTGGCCGCTGATTTCGTAGGATGGCAGGTCATCGAACAGCTCAGGGCTCAGGACGGGCTGCCGTCTTTGAAAGAAGAAAACAGAGAGCCGAAGTATCTCCAGACCGCCGTAAAGATGGGCTTGGGAAAGGCGAGCTCCGGCGAAATCAAGATCATTGAAGAGGAAATATGAAAAGGAGACAATTCTTCAAAACAGCAGGAGGAGCTGCCCTCCTTACAAGTTCTGGCTTGGGCTCTTTGCTGATGGATCTCTATGCGTTCAGCGGGCAGGAGAATCTATCCCAAGTGGAGGCTCGCTACTATAAAAAGCATCCGGACAGGGAAATCGAGTGCGAATTATGCCCCCGATTCTGTAGGCTGGGGGATAAAGAAAGAGGCTACTGCGGTGTCAGAGAGAACATCGGAGGCACTTATTACACCTTGGTCTACGGAAAAGCCTGTTCCGCCAACATCGACCCTATAGAAAAAAAGCCCCTCTTTCACTACCTCCCTGGCAGCAGTGCCCTCTCCATAGCCACGGCTGGCTGCAACGTGAACTGCAAATTCTGTCAGAACTGGGAGATCTCCCAGGTCAGGCCTGAGCAAGTCACGCATTACGATTTTCCTCCTCAGGCTGTTGTCCAAAGTGCCCAGAAGAACAACTGCCCTGTCATCGCCTACACCTACACTGAGCCCATCATCTTCTATGAATACATGTACGACACCTCCATTGAAGCGCATAAAAAGGGAATCCATAACGTCGTCATCACCGGTGGCTACATCAATCCTGAACCTCTTGTGGAGCTGACCAAGGTGGTGCAGGCCATAAAAGTCGACCTGAAAGCTTTTTCCCAGGATTTTTACGCATCCTATGTCAGAGGAAAGCTGGAGCCTGTCCTGGAAGCCATCAAGATTATCTCCAAGAGCAAAGTCTGGATGGAAATCGTGTATCTTGTCATCCCCACCCTTAATGACAGTCCCCAGGAAATCAGAGGAGTGAGCCAGTGGCTTAGGAAAGAAGTCGGTCCTGATGTCCCCCTTCATTTCTCTCGATTCCACCCCATGTATCTGGTAAAAAACCTGCCTTCGACTCCTGTCTCCACCTTGGAGCGAGCACACAAGATCGCCAAAGAAGAAGGGCTCAACTACGTGTATATCGGCAATGTCCCGGGACACCGGGCGGAAAGTACCTACTGCCCCAAATGTGGAAAGGTGGTCATCGAAAGAAAAGGTTATCTGATAGAAAGTATCGAACTGGCAGAGAATAGATGCAAAAACTGTAGTACGCCTATTCCAGGAATTTGGAGTTGAAAGACTTTCTCCCTCCTATTCTACTGGGATTTCTTGCTCTTTCATTTCAAATTTTCCTGTTGAGGGAATTCTCTGTCCATTTCTACGGCAACGAAATCACTTTCGGGTTTATCCTCGCGGCCTGGCTTTTGTGGGGTGGGTTGGGAAGTATTGCCGCCTCTCAATTGAAATATTCTCCAGCCCGGTTCATCCGGGCCTATTACCTGGTCATCCTCATCTTTCCTGCTTGTCTTGTCGGGCTCAGGCTTTCCCGATTTTTACTTAACCTTCTCCCCGGTGAGATCACCGGGATCATTCCCATACTGGTCTCTTCTCTTCTGCTGGCTCTATTCGTCAGCTTTCCCCTGGGGATTCTTTTTGTCTTCAATGCTCTTTTCCAGAAAGGAAACCTCTATCAGGTCTATCTCCTTGAGTCTTTCGGTTCCTCGGTGGCTGGATTGCTGGTCTATTTCGTTCTCATTCCCTTCTTCTCCAATTGGCATGGAGCCGCTATTATCGGAGCCATCGTTTGCCTAGCGGCTTTTCTCACTTTTGGCGGAAAAAAGCAAATACTCTTTCCCCTTGGCATCCTGGTTCTCCTCGCCCTCTTCTGCATATTCGATTTCCCCAGCCAAAAGACCTACTGGAAGCCTTTTCAACTCATCAAGAGCAAAGACTCACCCTACGGAAAGCTCCAGGTTATCCAGACTGAGGAGCAGATATCTCTGTACAACAACAGCCTGCTCGACTATACCTACCCGAACCTGGCTTCCTCCGAGGAATCCGTTCACTTCGCGCTGCTCCAGAATCCTCAGGTCGAGCGTGTGCTGCTGGTGGGCGGAGGTGCAGGCGGAAGCCTGGCACAGATCCTGAAATATCCCAGGACAGAGGTCGATTATGTCGAGCTCGATCCGGAAATCATACATATGTCATTTGAATTTTTACCTGAAAAAGAGCGCAAAATCCTGAAGGACAAACGGGTCAAGATATTTTATCAGGATGGAAGGGCCTTCCTCGAGAAAACCAAAGAAATCTACGGGATGATCATCCTCAACCTCCCTGAACCCGCTACCGCCCAGATCAACCGATTCTACACCAAGCAATTTTTCTTGAAAGCCAGAGAAAAATTGAACGAACAGGGAGTCTTTTCCTTCCGGGTCCCCTCAGCAGAGAATTACATCAGCCCTGAGCTCCAGGATTTTCTCTCCTCGCTCTATCACACTCTGAAAGAGGCTTTCCCTGTTGTTGAAGTCGTGCCCGGCGACATGAACGTCTTCCTGGCATCCTCCCGTCCTTTAACCATTAAATATGAGGATCTCAGTCACAAAATCGAAAGCCTCAACCTCCGGAATACGTATATCAGCCCCAATCTTCTCTTTTCACGTCTGAATCCTCTCCGAGTGGAGATGGTCAAAGAAAAAGTTCTCACCGGGAAAAAGACCATCAACCTCGACTTTTCCCCTATCAGTTATTTCTATAATTCCGTGCTGTGGAGCACACAATTCAAAGGATTGGAAAGGAATGTGTTTTCTTTCTTCTCTTCCCTGCGTCCTTTCTGGCTGTTGGATTTCCCGTTGATTCTTTTCATTCTGCTTCTCATTATCCTCTGGCTGAGAAAGAAAAAATCTTCATTCTTCCTCGTCCCTCTCACTGTCATGGGATTCACCACCATCGTCGCTGAAATCATCGTCATCGTTTCATTCCAGATCCTCTTCGGATACCTCTACCGAAGTATCGCTCTCCTGCTTACCTCCTTCATGTTCGGCCTCTTTTTAGGTTCTCTCCGGGGCAAAAAAAGAAAAAGAATAGAATTCGGGCAGCTTCTTCTTATTCAGGCCGGCTTTCTTCTTCTCCTCCTTGTACAACAGTTTTCATTAAGGATGAATCCTCCTGAGATCTTATTCTTCCTCTACCTCCTTGCCCTTGGCTTTTTGGGGGGAGATCTGTTCATTGTTTCTAACCACCTTCTCCTCAAAGAAAAGAAAAACTATGGCCTGGGCTATGGATTGGACCTGCTCGGCTCCTTCGTTGGAGCACTCGCCGCTTCCTCTCTTCTGATTCCGCTGGTGGGGCTTCCTCATCTTCTTCGCTATCTTTTTATTCTGAATTCTTTTTGCTTCCTCTTTCTCATTGGAGGCTGGAAAAAAAATAGAATGGAGTAATCCACTTTTTTCAGACCCTCCTGAGAAAGGCCGCGCCTTTGAATCTCAGTTAAAAAGCCTGCGCTCAGCCCTGAGGAAAAATGATTCTCTTCCATTTTGTAGGGGTAATTGAATGACTAAAATACACGGAAATGAACTCGTTACCTTCAGATTTTTAATGCCATTCCCGTGTATTTTACCAACACTATCTGAAAGAGAACCAGAAAGATTTATTATTGATTCGAGAATTCTGGTTCGATCCCTATCTCTTTCAGGATATGGTCGGCGTGCTCGACGGCATCGAGGATCCAGAGGATGTAGCGAACATCGACATGGATGGACCTGGTGAGGTCGGGCAGGAAGACCAAGTCGCTGGCCACTCCTTCTATGTTACCGTCGAAGAGTATGCCGGCGAATTCGGCTTTATTGTTCAGAGTGGCCGAGCCTGAATTCCCTCCAGTTGCGTCAAGGTCAGTCAACAGGTTCACTGGAACCTCTCCGGCTTCTTCAGATACATAAGAACCGAAACGTCCAGATTGGATGGCTTCGATGATCGAATCAGGAGCATCGAACGGCTGTTCGCCCTTGTTTTTAGTCCATTTTTCCACTACCTGAGAGACCTTGGTGAACGGGAAGTATTTCTCCTTATCCGGTGCCGGCTTGTAGCCGCGGACCGTACCGAATGAAATGCGGATGGTGCCGTTGGCATCCGGAGCGATGTTGCCCTGGTAATAGTCACGCAAGGCATAATAATAATGGGGGCGGAGCAGCACCGAAGCGCCGGAGTAACTCTTCTCGCTTTCTCTGAGCTGTTCGATGATTAGGCTGAGTTTCAGGGCAAACTGGATCAAGGTATCTTCGCTCTTGTTGAGGTCTTCCAGGCTGGCGTTCTTTAACAGGTTGAGGCGGTATTCCCTGTTTTCCATCCTGGACCCGTCAAAAAGCGCGTTGACTTTCTGACGGATTCCCTCTTCACTGACCTCTTCACCGCCAAACAGGCCTTCCAAAATTTCAGGGCGTTCTTCATCTGGAAGTTTCAGTCCCTCCGCAATGGTTGTGACCAGCATGGTAACGTCGATCTCTCGCGAATAAGTCCGCTGCAGGCTGATCTGCTCCTGTTCGATCCGCCTCCAGTTGCGCTCCTGGTAGGCCGGATCCCGTTCGTTATCGGGCTTGGGACGTTCTTCCGCCATCCGGACGATGGTCACGGCAGAGCTGGTTAGAGGAGCAAGAAATCTGCTCCCCATGAACCGCATCAACATATTAGCTTCCCATGATTCTTGATATTCCTCAAACAGCTTATCCAATTCCTGGATAATGGTCCCGTATTTTTCTTTCCGCTCAGAATCAGACCGTATCCATTTTTGCAATTCCTTTTCTTTCTGGATTTTCTCGCGGACGATATCCTTCTTTCGAGCGCCTTCCAAGACACCGATAGAGTTCTTTTTGCTGTTTTCCAGACCGGATAATATTCGGGCAGCTTTGATCTCTAAATCTTTATCATCTCCGACTGTTTCATTGACGGCATCGATGTAGGTCTGAAAGAGTTCGACCCTCCGGGGCAGGTTCTGATCGATCTCGAATCGAGTTTCCAGGGTCGTGGTCAACCGCTCGGTGCTCCCGGGATAACCGATAACAAAAGCGAGGTCCCCTGACTTGAACCCTTCTTTGGAAACACGCAGATAGGCTTTCGGTTTGAACGGAACATTATCCACAGAGTAATCCGCTGGTTTGCCATCTTTTCCCACATAAGCTCTTAACAGCGAAAAGTCCCCGGTGTGACGGGGCCACATCCAGTTGTCGATGTCTCCTCCGAACTCGCCGATCCCCCGATGAGGAGCGTACACCAGACGGACATCACGGATTTCCAGTCTGACGATAACATAATATTGTCCTCCGCCGTAGAAATTGGCCACCTCACAGCGGGAATCAGGATTGGCTTCCTCGAATTCCTTGACGATAGCTTTTTCCCGCCTTTCGATCTCATCGTACCTCTCTAGATCATCTTCTATCCCGTCGATTCCCTCCAACATACGATTGGTGACATCGATGACAGCGGTGGTGACATACACCCGGGCTGTTGGACCTGCGGATATTTCTTCTTCACGGTTTTTAGCCAGGAATCCTGTGTGGAGCAGGTTGTTATCCTTGGTCGAGTTGTACTGCAGGTATCCTCGGACACAATGGTAGTTTGTGATGATCAGTCCGTCCGGACTGATGAATGAGGCTGAACATCCTCCGAGACTGATGATGGCGTTCAACGGGAATTCCAGAGGATCGGAAAACACCTCCGGGTCAATACCCAGGCCCATCTCTTTTAAGGTGTCGCCGTGGATTTCCGCGACTTGCTGCGGCAGCCACATCCCCCCGGGTTCATAGATCAAGGCCTCGCCGGCATCAGTGGTTTGAGTAGATTCCGGCCGGCATGAAATTAAGCATAACAAACAGAGGATGGTAACGAAAATAAGGGTTTTTCTCATTAAATCTTTCTCCTTTTTCCTAAAGTGATTGATATATTTAAATTTTGGATAATCCTGTTTACTCAATCCTCTAAGGATTGATTTTAAACACTATTATACTCCAATTTATTTGTAAACAATATTTCATCCGATGACAGAAAGTAAGCTGAGTGAATATTGACTCCAACGTGAGTATTATCAATCCATTTGACTGTTTTTCTTCTGATGGATTATTTGGCTGGCACCAGATCAGCGAGGCTGAATACTCAAGAAATGCCTCGATTGTCAAAAAACCTTAAACATATACGCCTTTCCAACCTCCTCTTCCTCATCTTCTTCACTATTTTTTCCTCCTGTACTCTTTTTGTCTTCTTTTTTTTGTCGGAGGATGGAGAAAAATTATTTTTTTGTGATAATTTCTTGACAGAAAAACGGAATTATGATTTACTGTAAGGTAATTCATTTCTCTATAATTCCTATATTAACTATAGGGATTTGTCCCTAGTTTGAAAGAGTGAATCCTCATGAGAATCAACATATCCAAAAGAAAGATCAGGGATCGTTTTGTGGCCAAAATCGAAGAGTTAAGCGGCCAAAACCTGCTTGCCTGCTATCAATGCGGCAAGTGTTCTGCGGGATGCCCGGCTGTCTCTCAGATGGACATTCTTCCCAACCAGATCATCCGCTTCGCTCAGCTGGGCTTCAAGGATGAACTCCTGAAATCCAAGTCCATCTGGATCTGCGCCTCCTGTTTCACCTGCAATGCCCGCTGTCCCAAAGGCATTAATATTGCTGAAGTCATAGAGGCTATCAGGCAAATCCTGCTCCGGAAGAGAGAAGACCATGTCCAGGTCCAAAAGCTTTCGGATTCAGAAAAAGGTGATATTCCTCCGATTGCGCTCATCAGCAGCTTGAGGAAATTTACATCTTGAATTGAGATATTATGATTTATAACTTTTTTTATTTTCGTTTCATAAAGGATCATAATGAAAATAAGCTATTATCCTGGTTGCACTCTGAAAAACAATGCGAAAAATTTTGAAGATTCGACACTTTGCTCCCTAAATAAACTCGGAATACAAGTCGAAGAGCTTCCCCGCTGGAACTGCTGTGGAACGGTCTTCTCTCTGGCCACTGATGACCTCATCCATCATTTAGCTCCCCTCCGCAACCTCATCCGGGTCAAGGAATCCAACTCAGACAAGGTCATGACTCTCTGCGCCATGTGCTACAACACCCTGAAGAGAGCCAACGAAAGAGTCAAATCCGACCCGGAGAGTCTCGATAAAATCAATGAATTCATGTACCGCGAAAAAGTCAAATACAAAGGAGACGTGAAAATTCTTCACCTCCTGGAGCTCCTGAGGGACGAGATAAAATTTGAGACCATTGCCCAGCAGGTGGTCAAGCCGTTAAAAGGATTGAAAGTGGCCAATTACTACGGCTGCCTGTTGGTCCGTCCCAAGGAAATCGGCCTGGACGACGTCGAAAACCCGACCATCTTGGAGACGCTGACAACCGTCCTGGGTGCAGTGCCCATAGATTTTCCTTACAAGACAGAATGCTGCGGGGCTTATCAAACGGTCGACAAGCCTGATATCGTGGCCGAACGGACTTACCAAATCCTCACCTCAGCTCAATCACAGGGAGCGGACATTGTTGCCGTGAGCTGCCCTCTCTGTGCCTTCAACCTTGACCACCGCCAGCAACACACCGTCAAAAAATATCCTGAATTCAAGCATATCCCTATCCTTTATTTCACTCAGCTCTTAGCCATAGCTTTGGGTTGCCCCGAGGAAGCGCTCAGGTTCGACCTCCATTATGTCGACCCTAAGCCTGTTCTCAAAGAGAAGGGATTGATTTGAGGGACAAATGATACATTTTGGCGATCTCAAATCCAAAAAGGGCAAAATTCACATCGAAAAAGACAGGTGTAAGGGATGTGGATTCTGCGTGGAATACTGCCCGAAAGATGTCCTTGAGCTCTCCGAAGAGTTCAACATCAAAGGATATCATCCTCCGCTAGTCGTGAGGGAGGATGACTGCCTCTACTGTCAGCTCTGCGAGACCATATGCCCTGAGTTTGCCATATTTGTCACTCTCAAGAAAGAGGAGAAAGAAGGTGAAAAAGGTGAAAGCAGACCCTAAAGGAGTATTAACCGGCTCCCATTATTTAGACGGAGACTACGCCCTTGCTGAAGGAGCTCTGGCGGCTGGCTGCCGCTTCTTCGCTGGCTACCCCATCACTCCCTCCACAGAAACAGCCGAACGATTCTCTGAAAGGATTCCTATGGTTGGCGGAGTCTTTATCCAGATGGAAGACGAGCTCGCTTCCATAGCCGCCCTGATCGGGGCTGCCTGGGGTGGAAAAAAATCCATGACCGTGACTTCCGGCCCGGGGTTTTCCCTTATGATGGAAAATATCGGGCTGGCCTGTATGCTGGAAACACCTCTGGTGATAGCCAATGTCCAAAGAGGAGGCCCTTCGACAGGGCTCCCCACCTTGACCGGTCAGCAGGATATGATGCAGGTCAAATGGGGATCGCATGGCGATTATAAGATCATCGCCCTTTCCCCCGATTCTCCTCAGGAATGTTTTGACCTCACCATCGAGGCCTTCAATTTATCCGAAATTTACCGGGTTCCCACTTTTGTCATGACCGACGAGTGTGTCGGGCACATGCATGAGAAGGTGGTCATCCCTCCAGCCGAAGAGATCGAGCTCGTTGAAAGGAAATGGTATTCAGGCCCCAAGAACGAATACCTTCCTTTCAAGCCTGATAAGGATATGGTTCCATTCATGGTCAAAGTCGGTGACGGATATCATTTCCATATTACTGGATTAACCCACGACGAGCACGGCTATCCGGTGATCAACGCCGAATGCCAGGATGTCTGTGTCCGCCACCTGAATGACAAGATCACCAATAATGCCGATAAGATCATCAGAATCGAAGAAGACCAAATAGACACCGCTGAAATCGTAGTCATCTCCTACGGGATCACCTCCAGGGTGACAACAAGAGCGGTAAGGAAAGCAAGAGAGGCTGGCATAAAAGTCGGAACAATCCGGTTGATCACTGTCTGGCCTTTTCCCGAGAAGCGGATCAAAGAGCTGGCTAAGAAAGTGAAGGCCTTCGTCGTCCCCGAGATCAATTATGGACAGGTCGTCCATGAAGTTGAACGGAGCGCTGCAGGTCAAGCTCCGGCTATCCTTGTCCCTCACTGCGGAGGTTGGGTCCACGACCCGGATGATATTCTTAAGGCTATCAAGGAGGCTGCCAAATGAAGGAAGAAGACCGTCTCGAAGAAAGAAATCCCATCGAAGATCTTCTGAGAATGGACCGGATCCCCCATATCTGGTGTCCTGGCTGTGGAATAGGAACAGTCGTCACCTCCTTTGCTGAAGCTCTGCGCAAGAGCAAGATCGACCTGGATAAGGTGGCGATCCTCTCCGGAATCGGATGCACAGGACGGGTAGCCGGTTACATCAAGCTGGACTCCATCCACACCACGCATGGCCGCGCTATTCCTGTGGCTACGGGTCTGAAGCTGGCCAATCCCGATTTAAAAGTAGTCGTGTTCAGCGGAGACGGAGACATCGCCGGAATCGGGGGCAACCATTTCATCCATGCCGCTCGAAGGAACATGGACCTCATCATCATCTGTGTCAATAATTTCAACTATGCCATGACCGGCGGCCAGGTGGCACCCACAACGCCGATCGGAGGCAATGCCTCCACAGCCCCTTACGGGAACTTCGAGTATCCTTTTAGCCTTCCCTATCTGGCTGAGGCCTGCGGAGCCACTTATGTCGCCCGCTGGACAGCCCTCCATCTCAGGAGAGTGACCAAGTCGATCCAGGAAGCTTTCAAAAAGAGAGGATTTTCCTTCATCGAGGTCATCACTCCTTGTGTGACCCTCTATGCCCGCAGGAACCGCCTCGGCGACGGACTGAACCTTCTTAAATATTACTATGAAAAATCCGAGATCCAGCATGGAGCAGACACCAGAACCCTGGATATCAGCTACCAGGGAAAACTCATCGTCGGCAAATTCGTCGACAAGGAAAAACCAACCTTCCTGGATTGCATGAACGAACATCTCGCCAAGGTCTTGGGAGATAAATACCAGCTCTATGGAGTAAACAATGAGTGAGATTCGGTTTTCTGGTTTTGGGGGTCAAGGGATCATCCGCTGTGGATTGATCACGGGAAAGGCACTGGCTCTCTTTGACAACAAGCATGCGACGATGACCCAGAGCTTCGGTCCCGAAGCAAGAGGAAGCGCCTGCAGTTCCCAGCTCGTCGTTTCTGAGGACCGGGTCCTCTATCCTTACATAACAGCACCGGAAATCCTGGTCTCTATGTCCCAGGAAGCCTATGACAAATATGAACCCGAATTGAGAGAGGACGGGGTACTGATCATCGATAAAGATCTGGTCAAGACCAAGCCTGCTCGAGGAAAAATCAAAACCTATGCCATTCCCTCAACCCGGTTTGCCGAGGAACTCGGAAATCGGATCACCGCCAACCTGGTCATGCTCGGATTCTTTTCTGCTGTGACCGGGATTGTTTCCTCGGAGGCCATGAAGCAAGCTCTCCCAGGCCTCGTTCCTTCGAGATTTCTCGACCTCAACAAAAGAGCGTTTGATAAAGGCTTCGAGTATGGGAAAGAGGTCCTGGCTGAGGAGAAAAAGCCAAAAACTCAGAAAGCAGCGAAATCTCCAGGC
>JAOUKO010000453.1 GCA_029882525.1 Candidatus Aminicenantota bacterium
AGAAGGCCAGGCTTTAAAGTTACTGGGAAAGCTTTCAAAAAAAGCTGGAAAATTCCAGCTGGAGGTGGCTCTGGAGGTCATCGATAGCTCCCACCCTCTATTCGGCGTGGAGGGGACCAACAAGGGAATCACTTTTTACACGGATACGATGGGTGCTGTGACCGTGATCGGAGGAAAATCAGACCCCAGAGGAGCAGGTGCTGCTCTTTTGAAGGATATGATCACCATTTATCAAAGAAATATCTAGAGGAGACTCTGTTCACAGCCTTGATTGACTTCGTCTCAAATTGACCTGGCAGGCTTTTTTTGATAATTTAATCTTTCTTTCTATTCATATCATACGAGAGGCAGAATAGCAGGAGTGGAGAGGTGTCCGAGTGGCTTAAGGAGCACGCTTGGAAAGCGTGTGTGCGGCTAGATGTCGTACCGTGGGTTCGAATCCCACCCTCTCCGCCATTTGTGATTTATTGTTAGAATTCTAATAGATTTCTGCCAAGAAGGAGAAGCTATGGACACCAGGGATTATATCGTACTCGAGGATCTTTACGGAGCTCATAACTATCACCCTCTGGATATCGTCCTTACCAGAGGAAAAGGCATATGGGTTTGGGATGTGGAGGGAAAGAAATACCTTGATTTCTTGAGCGCCTATTCCGCAGTCAACCAGGGTCACTGCCATCCGCGGGTCATAAAGGCTTTGGAAAGCCAGGCCGAAAAGCTCACTCTGACCTCCCGTGCTTTCCGGAATGACCAGTGGCCATTGCTGGCCAAGGAACTCTGTGAGTTGACTGGCTATGAGATGGCTCTTCCGATGAATTCCGGAGCCGAGGCAGTTGAGACTGCGATCAAGATAGCCCGCAAATGGGCTTACAAGAAAAGGGGAGTCCCTCAGGACAGGGCAGAGATTATTGCCTGTTCCAACAATTTTCACGGACGGACCATAACCCTCATCAGCTTCTCTTCCGAGCCCCTTTACAGGAATGATTTTGGTCCTTTCACTCCGGGGTTTGTCATGGTTCCTTATGGCGATACCGCTGCCTTGGAAACAGCCATAAATCCCAACACAGCGGCTTTTTTGGTGGAACCCATCCAGGCGGAAGCGGGGATCATCGTCCCGCCCGAGGGATACATTAAAGAAGCCAAAAAAATATGCGAGAGGCATAACGTCTTGTTTATCGCCGATGAAATCCAGACGGGTCTGGGCCGGACCGGAAAGCTTTTGGCTTGCGAGCATGAAGGCGTGAAACCGGATGTGCTCGTCCTCGGTAAATCTATGGGTGGAGGTTGCTACGCTATCTCTGCCGTGCTTTCTCCTCGGACCATACTCGGGCTTTTCAAGCCGGGAGAACACGGTTCGACATTCGGAGCCAATCCTTTGGCCTGCGCCGTGGCGCGTGAGGCGCTTCGAGTGCTCGTGGAGGAAGAGTTGATCGAGAATTCCGCTGAACAGGGGAAGTACTTCCTGGAAAAACTGAAGACGCTCAAAAGCCGGCACATTGAGGAGGTCAGAGGAAAAGGCCTTCTCCTCGGGATCGAATTGAAGCCTGAAGCCGGGGGAGCGAGGCGTTATTGTGAAGCCCTGAAGGAGGAAGGCCTCCTCTGCAAAGAGACCCATGAGAATGTGATCCGTTTTGCCCCGCCGTTGATCATTAAACAGAAGGACCTCAACTGGGCCTTCAAGCGTGTCCATCAGGTCTTTAAAAAAATCTGATAAACAACATTTTTGAAGCACTCTTTTTAAGGGTTGAAAAAAAATTCCCAGTCCTTTATTATGTGAATATCTCAATGAGCGAGGGCTGACATGAAAAAAAACGTGTTTATTGTTTTACTGGGTCTGATTTTTATGGCAAGCTGTATGTTTTATGTCCCTTATTCCGGTGAGGAAGCCCCTCCCGGAGAATATCCTGTCGAACCAGCGCCCGCACCTGCGCCGGCCCTGAGCATGGATGTTTCCTATTTCTATGATTCCCTTTCTGCCTACGGGATGTGGGTCTATCATCCCACCAACAGGTATATCTGGATCCCCCACAATGTTCCCTTCGGCTGGCGTCCGTATACACGGGGCCAGTGGCTCTGGACAGATTATGGCTGGACCTGGTATTCTTCGTTTGCCTGGGGATGGGCTCCTTTCCACTACGGTCGCTGGGGCTGGG
>JAOUKO010000113.1 GCA_029882525.1 Candidatus Aminicenantota bacterium
CCTCAAGACGTTCCTGGATGAATTCCGCGCTCTCCTGGCCTCTCGTCTCAAGCCTTCTTTTCAGCTCCTCGAAGGAAGGAGGAAGGATAAAGATGAATATGGCCTTTTTCAATTTGGATTTGATCTGCTCAGCCCCGTGGACATCGATATCCAGGAGAAGATCACCCCTGGTGCCTTTCTTCTCAACCTCTCTCTTGGAAGTCCCGTAATTATGATCGTGAAAGACTGTCCACTCGACCAGCCTCTCCTCTTTGATCATCTGCTCGAATTCAGCCTTGGAGACAAAATAATAATCCTTTCCTTCCTTTTCTGAATCTCTCTTTTGGCGCGTCGTGTGAGAGACCGAAAACCAGATGTCTCCCACTCTTTTCAGAACCTGTTGGACCAGAGTGGACTTTCCGCATCCTGAGGGGCCGGTGATGATGAAAAGCATCCATTTCCTCCAATTCGGAAAATATCAAAAAGCCTGTCTATTCGACATTCTGAATCTGCTGGCGAATACTCTCTACCTCTCCCTTTATGGTCAAAATTCCTTTAGTTATGTCCATATCCTGTGATTTGGAACTGATGGTGTTCGCCTCCCTGAAGAGTTCCTGGGCGACAAAGTCCAGCTTTCTGCCCACAGGTTCTCTCTTTTTCGGCGAAAGAAGCTCCAGAGCATGATCCAGGTGACATTTTAACCTGACAATCTCTTCTGTCAAATCATATCTTTGCGCATAATAAGCAGCCTCTTCCGCCTGCTTCTCTTCAGAGAGGGGGCTCTCCAGGCTCAGCTCCTTGAGCCTCTTCTTCAGTTTCTGCAGGAAGAGCAGGGGCTGCTTCCTGGCCTTCTGTTCGAGCCGGCCCATGATACCCTTTATCCTCAGAAGAGAGTTCCTGATCTCTTTCGCGATCTCATGGCCCTCTCTCTTCCTCATCTTCAGGACTTCATCCAGCGTCTTTTCAAAGCTTCTCTCCAGGAATGATATTTCCTCGGCCGAGAAATCCTTCCTTCTGAGCTCCACCACCTGGGGAAGACTGAATACCCTGTCCACGGAGAGACTCACGCCCTTACTCATCCGAGAAGAGATCTTCTCCAATGAGGAAAGAATTTTTCGGAGCAGGTCTTCATTTATGCGAAGCTCCCAGGCAGCGGGGTCCAGTGAGCTCAGCTCGAGGAAGACTTCGAACCTCCCCCTGTGGAATTTTTTCTGGAAAATGGCCCGAAGCCTGTTTTCTATATCGCCGATTTGGGCTCCGCGGTAACTCCAATCCAGGAAGCGATGGTTCAGGCTCCTGACGCTGTATTTCACCCCCAACGCCCGGGAGGTGAACCTTTTCTCGGCGAATCCGGTCATACTCTGGATCAAGTTCCTGCCTCCTCCTCAAGAAACTGCAGGTCATACAATTTCCTGAAGATCCCGTTCATCCGCAGGAGCTCCTCGTGACTGCCTGTCTCGGCAATTCTTCCTTTGTCGATCACCAATATCCTGTCCGCGCTGTGGATCGTGGAGAGGCGGTGAGCGATGATAAAAGTCGTCCGGTCCTTCATGACATTGGCCAGGGCGATCTGGATGAGCCTCTCCGACTCGGAATCCAAAGCAGAGGTCGCCTCGTCCAGGATGAGAATGGGCGGATTCTTGAGCAAGGCTCGGGCGATGGCCAGCCTCTGCCTCTGCCCGCTGGAAAGCAAGGTGCCGCCTTCCCCGATGCTGGAATCATAGTTGCGAGGAAGCTCCATGATAAACTCGTGCGCTTCGGCGGCCTTAGCTGCTTCCTTGATCTTCTCCAGGGGCATGTCCTCCAGTCCGTAAGCAATGTTTTTGCTCACCGTGTCGTTGAAGAGAATGAGTTCCTGGGTCACCAACCCGATCTGGGAACGAAGCGAAGAGAGACTCACTTCCCGGATGTCGACTCCGTCGATAGTGATCCTGCCTGAAGTCGGGTCATAAAAACGGGAAATGAGGTTGATGATGGTCGTCTTTCCGGCACCGCTCAACCCGACAAGGGCGATTCTTTCGGTGGGCTTGACTTCAAAGCTGATATCATGGAGGACGGGCATCATATTGTCATAGCTGAACGATACGTTCTCAAACTCCACCCTTCCTTTGACCGGAGGCAGGGAGTAGGCCCCGGGATGCTCCTTGATCTGCGGCTGGCTCTGCAGGACCTCCTGTGTCCTCTCATAGCTGGCTACGGCCTGCTGGATGGTGTTATTCGCCCGGCTCAAGCGCTTGATGGGAGTGTACATCATAAAAATGGCCATGATAAAGGAGCTGAAATCGCCGGGAGTCATGTATCCCCGGGCTATCCGGGATGTCCCGACGATAAGGATGAACGCTCCAAGAATGCCGCCGACAAACTCCATAAAAGGAGAAGAAGCGCTCCCCACCCATTCCAGTTTCAGGCAGGCTTTAAAATAGCTAAAGGTCGACTGAAAAAACTTCTTCATCTCGAATTTTTCCATGGTGAAAGCTTTGACAATCTTGTTGCCCTTTATAGTCTCATGGAGAAGATTGTAAATATTGGCCATTTTTTTCTGATTGAGCAAGCCTCTTTTCTTGAGCTGATGGCTGAAGAGAATCAAAGGAACGATAGCCAGGGGAGTGATGATGAGAGAGAACAAAGCCAGCTGCCAGTCGGTGATGAAAATCTTTCCCATAAGAGCCAGGATCATAAGGGCTGAGAGCATGAGATCCCCCATGCTGCCAGCGACCCCCTGTTGGACCTTATCGACGTCACTCGTCAAGCGGGACATCAACTCGCCGGTCGGCTTATGGTCAAAGTAATCCATGGACTGATAGAGAAGACTCTCGAAGAGGTCATCCCTTAAGTCTTTGACGGCTTTATGCCCGATGGACTTCATGAAGAAAGAGGCGAAAAAAGTGAATATTCCTTTGCCGAAAATAACTACCACCAGCAGCAAAGGAATGAGCCATATGAACTGTTCCTCAACCGTCTGGAGCCTTTTAAAAAGGAAATGCAAGAAGCTGAGTTTTCCGCCTCCTGCCTGCAGAGCATTTTTCAGTATCATCTGGTCGATGATAGGCTGCACCAAATCGACAAAAACATAAGTGAAAAAAGCGGCAAAGATGCTGAAGAGAAAAGAAAGAGCCAGCCTGTTTTTCTGAACGAGGGTGAGTTTGAAAAGCTGGAATATCTCTTTCATTGTTCAGGGCGAAGGTCTTGACAAGATTTTCTCGGCTATCTCCAAGGCGTTCATAGCCGAGCCGAGGATCAAATTATCGGCAACTGTCCACACCCAGAAGCTGTTGGGAAAGCTTTTTTCCCTTTTTATCTGACCGATGAAGATCTTATCCTTCCCGGTGACCGAAATAGGACTCGACCGGGTGGGGAGGGACAGGTCAAACAGAGGATGTTCTCGGAAAACGGCTTTCATTCCCTGAATGTCTGTTTTCCTCTTCAATTCCAAAAAAGTCATGATCGAATAGGTGAAAAAGACCGGGGCCTGGATGATGGAAAGAGAGAGAGGAAAATCATGGACAGGAAGGACACGCCGCAGTTCCGATTGGATCTGCTTCTCCGCCGAAGAAAAACCATCCTCGTCGGCTTTTTCTGTATGAGAGAGAATGTTGAAAGCGATCTGCTCACTGAATACCTTTTTTGAGAGCGACTCACTGCTCAGGAGACAGTAGCTCTGGTCTGCCAGCTCTCCGATCCCGGATTCTTCAAAGGCGGAGACAGGCTGGAGGATGAAAGATATTGCCCTGGAGAGCCCGAACTTCTTAGTGACAATGTGAAAGATATGAGAGAGGACCACCGTGACCGGATGAGGATTAGCTATGAGTGCCAAAGGCTTCTCGTTGATCAGTTCATCATTCACTCCGGCGACCACTACCGGCACACTCTTTTCCGTGTTGAAAGCCCCGCTTAAATCAATGGCCTGGAAATCCTGCGTGTTTGCCAGAGCACCATACTCCCGATTCACTTTTTTATCCGCTGCCAGAAAAACAAGGTCAGCACTCCGCAGGGAATCTTTCTCCAGATGATGGATGACCTTTGGCTCCCCCCGGAACTGCGTCAGCTTGCTGTATTCCTCTTCAACGTCGGAGTCGTAGAACTCGATGCCTTTCAAAGGGAAATTCTTCATTTCCAGGATCTTTCTGAGTTCTTTCCCGCGCAGAGAATCCGTGCCAACCATGGCAACTCTTATCTTCTTTATCGCACCCATTGTTCAATGATAAAAGTATCAAAGAGATTTTTTGTATTCGGCCATGAGGAAATACATCTTATCCTTAAGAATAAGCTTTTTCTTTTTCAACTCCTTTTCTTCCTGTCTCTCCGAGTCGGTCAGATAACTTTTGGCCTTCAATTTCTCCAGCTTTTTCTCATACTGCTGATGGAGTTTATTCGCTTTCCTGAATTCCTCATTTTCCTTCAGCAAAAGCTTCTTAAGCTCTTCTTCTCGCATAGGGTTTTCCTCCGCCTAAAGAATATCACAACATATCCCCTATTTCAATTTAGCCTTATTGCATTAAGTAATGTTAAATAATGTTAAATAATTGACATTTTGGAAGTGTGAAATTATACTTAATCGCGTTTGAAAGAGGATCTTCACTCACGGCGAGGTAGAAAAAAATAAATAGGCTTGAAGGCCAAAATATCCTTTGTGATTTGTCCAGAAGGTGGGTCGCCTATGTTAGCTTTCGACATATATGATACTAAACTCTCTGTTGCGGAGTGCGGAAATTGCGGGAAGGAATATGAAGTCAGAGAGACAGGTAAGGGACTCGAGCCGATAATTAAAGATAAAAAAAGTCAGCTAAGATAAATAAAGAAGGGGGATAAAATGATTCCTTTAATGTCTTTGATGATAGGTGCTTATATTATTACTCGAATGATGATTTTTTTATTAAACAAGAATCCCGATCAATTCAAACTGGGAAATATAATTAATAAAGTTCTGGCGACTATCACAATTATCATCACTGCGGTTTGCGTGGTTTTAATATTTTCTTCAAGTACAAGTTTTCTTGATATTGAAGAAGAAATAAAACCAGACGAAATCTCATTAAAAAGTAAAAAAGTTGAAAGCTCAAAAAAGCCAAAAGAGAAAGACATTGAAGAACTCGAACAGAAACAGGCATATATAGATAAAATCAAAATTTTGAATTTAAGAGTTGCAGAGGCTCAATTTGGAGGATTAGGAGTATTTGGTGAGATAAAGAATGCTGGCGATAAGACTCTTACTGAAGTTGAAATAACAATATACTTTCTTGATAAAAATAATAAACCGATATTTGAAAAAACTTATCATCCTGTATTAGTGACTGAATTTTCTTTAGGAGACAATAAACCATTGAAACCTAATTATTCAAGAGAATTTGGTTATAAACCCGATGATATTCCATCAGATTGGGCAGAAAAAGTCCGGGCAAAAATAACAAATATTGAATTTGAATAAAGATGAAATCATATAATTTCACCCTGAGAGGCCACAGGAAATGAACCCACGAACGAGCGTGATCGATCCTGCCTTATATGTCAACCCCCTTATTTCCCGTCATGATTGCGCCCGTTCATTTTAAAGAAAGAGAAGGCTCCTCACAATAGTAAAAGAGGGTAAAAAAAGGGAATAATAGGACATTTCGTTGAAAGACATTGATAATTTGGCTGGCTGGACATATCTTAAAAAAGAAGGGTTCCTCCAGCGAAGGCCCTCTTTTGCCTCCTTATTTCCCTTAGCTTAATTCCAAAGAGGGAGAGGGCTAATTGTAAAGGATGCTGAGCGTTGGCCGCCTCAAAGGAGAAGACGATGGGAAAAAAGGAAAATTCTCAAATGACAAAAATTTCTAATGTTGATATAAAAGCTGCAATTTCAAAATCTGGCTATCTGGAAGAACAGAAAGTTACTTTAGAATTTGAGAAACAGGGATTTTATTCTGGTGCAAATTATGCCTTTGAAGATCAGGATGAACAGAAATCACGCAAAATAGATTTTATTGCTAATAAATATATTGATTTTGAATTTGGAAAAACCGGATTTTACTTCTTAATTTATGGCGAAGTAAAAAAAAGAACAAATCCTTTAATTTTCTTTGAAAGAAAACCTCATGAACGAGAACATCAAGAAGTATTTATTCAAACTGTTGCAACACAAGAATTTTTTCCAAATATAGATATCTCTCTTGATGTTAAAAAAATACTAAATTTTCATGAAATCCATCATCAAGCAAAATATGAATTTATTTCAACTCAATTTTGTGAAATTTATAAGGGAAAGGCTGAACATAGAGACTTTTATGAAAAAATATTCGTACCTCTTTTAAAGTGTGTTGATTCAGAAATAATAAATATTAGAAAACCGATTTCATATTTTGATCCGAATAATCCAAAATATTTTTTAAATGTTTTTCAACCTGTAATTGTAATTTCTGGCCCTATCTATGCTTACGATATAAATACTGATCGATTAGTGAAAAAAAAATATATTCTTTATAGACGTCATTATACTTCTAAAACTATTAAAAGGACCTTACTTTTTGACATCATATCAAAAGATTATTTATCTGATTATATTTCAGAAAAGTTAATTGAAACTTATAAAGGAATAGAAAATTCTTTTAAAAGCAATATAGCTCAAATTTTTGATTATTGCATGAGAGATCAATTCATCCAAAATCAAAAAATAGCTGAAATGTGGAGAAAACAAGCGTTCAGATAATTTATCGGATAAATTGGGGAAAATTCTCAGGAAAGGAGGAGAAATGGAAGAATCAAATGACGAACTTATTTTAGCTGAAGCTGCTTCAGGATTTATTGATTATAAATATGAATATTATCATGAAGTTGGGAAAAAAATAGTTAATCTGCAGCTCAGGTATTGGGTCGAAGCATTAAATAGATTTCAGAAAACTAATGAGGATTGTAACGAAGTAGAAGAATTTATATTGATACTCAATTTATTATGCAGCAGCTTAGAAACTTTAGCCGGAGTTAATATTAATCCAACGCCTGATAATTATACTCCTCCATTAATAAAATTATATGAAGAGAGATTAATAGAAGATAAAAAATGGAATCTAAAATTAGAAAAACCAAATTTGTTTAAAGTTTTAAAAGAAATGGACGAATATCAGAAAAATCTTTGCAAGCACTTACAAAAATCTCATCATAGGAAAGAATTACTTAAACAGATAAACTATGAGAAAATTCGGAAATATATGAGAACAACAAAAGAAATTTGGCTATGGATTCTTGATAAAAAATTTAAGGGAAATATTCATAGAGACCAATTACTTTTTTTTGAATATGATTTTTAGGTTAACTGAGCCTTAACCGCCTCGATAGAGAGACGAATGGGGGAAAGGAAATTCTCATGGCAAATCTAAAACATCTTGAGATCCTGAAAAAGGGAGTCAAGGCTTGGAACGAGTGGAGAAGGAATAATCCTCGTATAAAACCAGATCTCAGTGAAACGGACCTCAGTGGAGCAAACCTCGGAGGAAGGGACCTCAGAGGAGCGGATCTCAATAAAGCGAAGCTCTTTGGAGCAGACCTCAGGATGGCATACCTCTTTGGAGCAAACCTCTTTGGAGCGGACCTTAGGAAAACAAACCTCTTTAGAACGGATCTAAGGAGAGCGGACCTTAGGAGAGCAGACCTTAGGGAAGCGAGTCTCGGAGCAACGGACCTCTGTCAAGCTGACCTTCATCATGCCGACCTCAGGGGAGCGAACCTCAGTGGAACGGACCTCGTTGGAGCAGACCTCAACGACGCGAACCTTAGTGAAGCGAAAATCGGGGGAGCAGATTTCAGTGAAGCAAATATAAGTAAAGTTATGATGATGCGTACCCATTTTGAAAGAACAAATCTTGCAGGATCCAATTTTAAAGACTCTTATTTTATTCAAATTACAATTTCTGATTGTGATTTAAGTAATACTATAGGATTAGATTCTGTTGAGCACGGAGGACCCAGTACTATAGGAATCGATACAATTTTCAGATCTGAAGGCAAGATACCAATCTCATTTTTAAAAGGTTGCGGTATTCCTGAAGATGTTATTAAGATTGTATTGAAGCTTGCCAAAGAAAGCGCTTTTGGATTTTATTCTTGCTTCATTGCTTACAGTCATAAAGATGAGATTTTTGCAGAAAAACTTAAAAAAGATTTGGAGAGTAATAATGTACCTTGTTGGTTTTTTCCTGAGGATGCTGTTTGGGGCAAATATATCGAAGAGAATATTGAACGAGGCATTAGAGAGTATGACAAACTTGTAGTAATTTGCTCAGAAAATTCTCTTAACAGTGAGCCAGTTCTTAGAGAAATCGATAGAGCTTTACAAAAAGAACAGTTATTAAAAGAAAAGTATAAAAAGGAAATAAATGTTCTCTTTCCTGTTATCATCGATGATTATTTTTATAAAAAATGGGATCATCACTTGAAGCCGTTGATATCGAGAATTGTATTGGGTGACTTTAGAGATTGGAAAGACTCTACTAAATATAAAGAAGCTTTGAATAGACTATTTGAGGGATTGAAAAAAGATTAAGGCGCGTGGGGCCCGGAGGCCTCCCGGGAATCGGGAAAAAAGGGAAAATAAAAGAAATAAAGCTTTATCATGCAAAACAGAAGGTTAAGACTGGATTATAAAGCAACGGAATCTTGGGTATTCTCTTTCATAAAGT
>JAOUKO010000114.1 GCA_029882525.1 Candidatus Aminicenantota bacterium
TCATCTCGAATAAAAAAAATCAACCCCACCCAAAGGTCCAGTCTGGATTGGCGTAGCGCTCTTTCTCTATTTTTGCAATGAGCTTTCTCTCACCGGTATTGAATGCCTTTGGTGTCAACCGGACATTGAAGAATTCGGAAATGCCAGAAGTCAGACATTCAACGGCCCGGTCAAAGCTAACCGGCCTGCCCAGAGCCTGGGAAAGAGAGACCATGCGAACCTCACCTTTATTTCTTTCCAAAAGTGATACGACCTCCAACAGCCTGTCATCCTCTTCCAATGGGATGGAGCCGTGCTGGATGAATTTTGAGCCGGTTCTTCTCTGGGCACTGCCGATGATCTTCTTCCCGTCAATCTCGATTTCATCCCGGGCAGGATAGGAAAAACAGGGCAGGTTTCCCTTGAGATAAGAGACGGGCGGCGCATCGGCAAGGCGGGGTCTTAATCCCATTTTCTCCAGGCCCCTTATCAAGGCCTGGGAGATCAGCCTGTAAGAATCCACGAGCGTGGAAGTGAATGTCCTGCTGTCTGAAGAGCAGAGAGAATAGGTCACTTCCCTGGAGTGAAGCACGAGCTTCCCTCCGGTCATCCTCCGGACAATATCGATACCGTGCTTCTGGCAGTACTCCACATCAAGCACTCTCCGGATATCCTGGGAATAGCCGAGAGAGGCTGTCGGACGCTTCCATCTGTAAAAACGGAGATATGTCTGCGGCTCATCGCTCAGGGAACGGAAAAGGAAGTCATCAACAGCCATATTCCAGGACCCGGGATGGGAATTCGTTTCCAGAATAAGGCTCCATTCCCGTCGGTCTCGCGGGGATCGCGTTTTAACCTTTGACATTTCTTATGGGCTGAACTCCTGCCTTTGCAAAAAATATATTAACCTTTCTCCGGCAATTTGTGAATGCGCTTCCTTTTCCTATTTATACCAATACATAAAAACCAGGAACTCACCTCTCCTATTGTGTACCCTTCTGTTGGGAATTTTAACTTCAAATGCGAAGATGCGGCCCTAAAAAATTGAGCAGAGCGAACGAATGTCAAATGCTAAGACGCGACCCCTCTCTATACTCTCTACGCCTTTTTAGCTCTATATAAAAAGAGAGCGGGCAACGGGATTTGAACCCGCGACCCCGAGCTTGGGAAGCTCGTACTCTACCGCTGAGTTATGCCCGCTCTATTTTACCTGGCAATAATTATAATTATCTACCTATCCAATTTCAAGCGGCACAATACACAAAACCTACTGAAGATTGAATGAGTGTTAAATACGATCCAGGGATTCGCTGACGAGAAGCGTTCACACTGTTCAGAACAGCGAAAAAACTATTTCGATCAAAATACTTGATAAATCAGAATAATTAAATATAATAATATTATTATATTGTTATTTTATATATTGAACTGAAATGAAATACCTGCTTGGGATTCTCATCGGAGGAGGGATTGGTTATTTCTACTACAGACTGGTCGGATGCAGAACCGGATACTGCCCGATCACCAGAAGCCCATGGATCAGCGTCCTGTACGGAGTCCTTATCGGTCTGCTCTTGGTCATGAGATAATCCGCCACACTGAGGAGTGAAATAAAAAAAGCATGCGAAACTATTTAGAAGTTGCTCGTATATTCAGGGCGCTCGCCCATCCCATGAGGTTGAAATTGGTCAACGAACTGATCAAAGGCGAATGCTGCGTGGGAGAAGCACAAAAATGCTTATCTATATCCCAGCCCAATGTCTCGCAACACCTCAAGGTTTTGAAGGAAGCCGGAATCATCATATCCAGAAGGGAAAAGAACAGGGTCTGTTATCGAGCTTCTGACGATTCCGTGAAAAAAATCTTTAAAATCATATTCAGGGAGAAATTGAAATGAATAATATCACAGAATTAACCAACGCCACATTCACATCAGAAGTGCTGGAATCAGATATTCCAGCCGTGGTTGACTTCTGGGCCCCCTGGTGCGGTCCATGCCGGATGGTCGCGCCTGTTCTAGAAGCCGTGGCGGAAAATATGGATGGCAAGATGAAGTTTTTCAAGCTCAACACCGACGAAAACCTTAAAACAGCCCAGGACTACGGAATCATGGCCATTCCATCTCTCCTGATTTTTAAAAAAGGAAAAGAAATCGAAAGGATAGTCGGGTTTCTTCCCCAGGATAAGCTCGAAGAAAAGCTGCAGAGCGTGATGGGTGCTGCTTAGGTTGATTTTATGACGACAGTATGAAAGAGTTCAGAGAAGAAATATATCACTTGCCCAGCAGGCGTTTGGATAGGTCCGCTGCGGATGCCGCATCCGGAGCGTAGCCATCCGCTTCGATCCGAGCGGCGTAGGATTCCGTAACCGGAGCGCCTCCGATGATGACTTTGACATTCTGCCTTATCCCCTCCTCTTTGAGGGCCTCGATCGTCTCTTTCATGTAGAGCATGGTCGTTGTCAGCAGCGCTGACATTCCCAGGATATCTGCCTTCTCCTTTTTGACGAATTCCAGGAACTTCTCCTTGGGCACATCTGCTCCCAGGTCAATGACCTCGAAGCCCGCTCCCTGGAGGAGCATGGCCACGATATTCTTGCCGATATCATGCAGATCCCCTTTGACGGTTCCGATGACGACTTTTCCTTTGGGTTTGACATTTGACTCCACAAGCAGGGGCTTGAGTAAATCCAGTCCTGCGTTCATCGCTCTGGCGGAGATCAAGACTTCGGGGATAAAAATCTCATTATTCTTGAACTTCTCACTCACAACCTCCATCCCGGAAACCAGGCCTTTATTCATAATCTCCTCTGCGGGAATATCCTGAGAAAGAGCATTTCTGGTGAGCGCCCCGACAGAGTCAGAATGGCCTTTTTGAACCCCGTCAGCGATCTGCTCAAATATTGTCATTCCTTCCTCCTTTGAAAAACAGAGAAAAGGGGCCTGGCCCCTTTTTTCTTTTAAACCACATAATCCTTTTTCTCCATCTGCCGGAGCTCCTCCTCGATGGCTTTGCGGACATTCTGCGGCATGTCCTTCTCCCTCTCCAGCATCCGTCTCAATCCCTTGCCCAAACCGTCATCGATGAAATGGGGCTTGATGAACTCCGAATCCCAAGTTCTTTCCTCGAAGGAGCGGCTCTCCAGCGTCTCAAAGAAACTCCTGATTCCTTTTTTCGGGTCTCCTTCAATCTCCTTGAAGTATGAGCCGTAGATATGAAGCGAGTCGCTGATGTCCACGTACCGTCCCAGCCGCACATTCTTCCCGGTCTTCTCAGCCAGGGCTTCCGCGATCTTGCGCATCAGAGTGGTCAGGGCGATGACATTCTCAAACCAGGCCTTGAACAGATCCCGGCTTCTCCAGTGTGAATTCATGTTGAAGACGTATCCCCCCTTTCCATCCTCGCAGAGCCGGCCCCATAACCGCTGGAGGCACGGCGGATCGTCTGTCGGCGGGTCGAGCTTGGGATTCCAGGTTATCGCCTGAGCCCGCCTGGAGTAACCTGTCTGGGAGAGTTTATCGATCATGTAGCCGATTTGATTGACGACCTTATCCTCGATCCTGTACTCAAAGAGGCGGCCGTGGTAAGTGTAGGTCCAGCGCGTATCCTTGCTCTCCTTCCCTTTCAGGATCTCTTCCACCGGCTTTACCCAGTAGTCGTGGGCGCCGTGAACCACCTCCATCACATACTCAGCCAACCCTCCCAGGCCGTCGGCAAAAGAGCGGTGAAAACGAGGCTGGCCGAAAGGCTGGCGAACAATGATGACCACTGTCGCGTCCTTGCTGGGTGGGTCTTCAGGATGATCGTATTCTGTTTTGACGCTCGCTCCCTTCTCCCAGACCTCCTTTATTGCTCTCTCGTAGGCCCGGGGAATGGTATCCTCACTTATGATCAAGACAGGGATTTCGCCTGGTTCCATTCATCCTCCTTTGGCTAGTAATGAATCATGACCCAGGAATCCGAAACGCGCTAGCATGTTTTATTTACGATGAAGAATAATCAACTTTATACAAGATAGCAAGAAGAAGTCACTCATTTTATTTGATTACAAAACAATAATCAACGATTGAAGAGACAAAGTAAGCATCTTAATTTACGTGATAAGTGAAACATCTGACCAACGGGGAAGTGCGGCGACGGTTCCTCTCCATCCTAGCCAAGACCCTTCTACCCTCCACCATGGGCTTCGGATGGAAGGGAACCGGCGCTGTAACAGATCATGCCTTTATCACTCACTGTCATGGAAAACGAGATGTTAACAAAGTCAACTTGGAGGGGGAACTGACTTCCCCCTTCCAACGCTCGCTTCCGCTCGCTGCCTCCCCTTCTTGGGCGGGGCATGAACCCACGCCCTGCGACCAAGGGGGCATACCCCCTTGGATTCCCCGACGATCGGTTCCCCGCGGCAAGCCGCGAGGCATATCACCCGATGGTCAAACGTCAGATAAAAACGTTTTTTCAATCTCTAAACCCTTGAAACGACTAAAAAATTGAGAGGAAAATTCTATAATGATTTTGAGGGGAGGAAGCAACTATTAGTATATACCTAATACTTAACGACAGAACCTGTAAAAACGGCATTAGAACTCACGGGAACACTCCATCCCTTTTAAAAAGACTGGCTTCTCTCTCAACAAATTCACTCATTTCAAGGGGGCAATATGGCCGATGACAGACGAAAATATCCACGTTTTAAATGTTTACTTCCAGCCGAACTGGTGAAATCAGAAAGCAGCCCGAACCTTGTCGAAAGGGTGACTGTCCAGGATATATCTAACGAAGGTATAAAGCTGGTTGTCAAATTTGCTCAGCTCGAGAAAGGCTCGGACATGGATCTAAAAATCTATGTTCCTGAAAAGAGCCTGTTGACTTTTCTGACTGCTGAAATCGCCTGGAGTAAATACTCTAACAGCAAGCTTGAAGCAGGATTGCGGATAAAGGAGATCGACAGAAAAATCAAGGAAGAGATCCTCAACTGGCTGTTCCCCAAATGGCTGAAAGAAGAAAAGAAAGGAAAGTAGAAGTCACTCAAAACAAAAAACGTTTAGGATTCTGATCCGTATTCATTGACAGAAAGAGATGTCGAAATTATAATTGAGTCTTCACTTTCAGGGGAGAAAACAGGAGGCCTGATGCCAACACACCAAGCCAACGAAAATGATACGCCAGAAGAGGTCATTCCGCGGAATATCGCCCGGTTTGGCCCTTCTCTCTTTTTAAAGGGTGAGCTTTCCGGAAGTGAAGACATCGTGATCGAAGGGCACTTCCAGGGTAAGATCGACCTGAGAAATAACAACATATTGGTGGGAGAGACCGGAAAGATCAAAGCTGATATCTGGGCCAATAACATCACCATCAAGGGAAGCGTGGAAGGCAATATCCATGCCGCAAATAAGGTCTTCATATCAACTAAAGGCCAGCTAAAAGGTGACATCAACGCTCCCACGATCTCCATCATGGACGGAGCCCGGTTTAGGGGAAGTGTCAAAATGGCGGAAGAGGCTAAGCAGAGCTTGCCCTCTGAGAAAGAGAGGGAGCTTTTCCCTTCTCAGCAAGACACGGAGGCTGAGCAGAGCGAAACAGAAGGAGGGACAGAAGACGAGGATTCTCCGAAGTTCCCCGACGTTTAAATCAATCTTCCTTTTTTCCATTCCATTTGTCATCCAACCTGAATGATTTCATAAGCTTCTTTTTTTTCTGCGCCTCATATTCCATGAAATTAGTTCACTTTCCCCTCCATCTTTCCTATTTCTGCTATAATAAGGCCTATGAAAAGATTCAAGCTTTTTTCTGAGTTTGCCCCAAAAGGAGACCAGGTAAAAGCCATCCAGGAACTCGATAGAGGCCTCCATGAGAATGTCAAGCATCAAGTCTTGATGGGCGTGACCGGGTCAGGAAAGACTTTCACCATTGCCAATATAATCGAAAAGGCCAACCGGCCTGTTCTCGTCATCTCTCACAACAAAACCCTGGCCGCTCAGCTCTACCAGGAATTCCGCCGCTTCTTTCCGGAGAATGCCGTAGAATATTTTGTCAGCTATTACGACTATTATCAGCCTGAAGCTTACATACCCGCCACCAACACCTACATCGCCAAAGAGGCCACGATCAACGATGAGATCGACCGGCTCAGGCTGTGCGCCACTAACTCTCTCTTCCAGCGAAGAGATGTGATAGTCGTCGCTTCTGTCTCCTGCATCTACGGTATCGGTTCACCGAATACCTACTACTCGATGAGCTTCACCCTGGAGAAGGGGCAAGAGATAGCACGAAAGAGCATCCTCAAGAACCTGGTCGAAATTCAGTATGAGAGGCAGGAAGCGGAATTGAGAAGAGGCTTCTTCCGGGTGCGGGGGGATATCATCGAAGTCTTCCCTTCTTATGAGGATTTTGCTTACAGGATAGAGCTCGGCGAGAACGGAATTTCTGAAATTTCCTCCATCGACCCCCTTCTGGGTAAAACGCTGGAGGCCTTGGACAAAGTCCTTATCTATCCCAGGACTTTTTTCTCCACTCCCCCGGATATCCTCGATCATGCGATCCGCAGCGTGGAAAAAGAGCTCGAAGACAGAGTCGCTTACTTCAAAAATCAGGGTAAGATCATCGAAGCCAACCGGATCGAGGAAAGAACGCTCTATGACCTGGAGATGTTGAGAGAGTTCGGCTACTGTCCGGGGATAGAAAATTATTCTCTCTATCTCAGCTTGAGAAAACCCGGGGAGCCGCCCTACACGCTTCTCGATTATTTCCCGCCGGATTTCCTGATCATCATCGATGAATCCCATGTCACCGTCCCTCAGGTCGGAGGGATGTACCACGGGGACCGCTCGCGAAAGCAGACCCTCATCGAACACGGCTTCCGCCTTCCCTCAGCCCTGGATAACCGGCCGCTTAATTTCAAGGAGTATGAAACCCGGATCCATCAAGCCCTGTACGTTTCTGCGACTCCCGGACCTTACGAACTTCGCCAAGCGGGAAAACGAGTCATCGAACAGATCATCAGACCGACAGGCCTCACTGATCCCGAGATCGAGGTGCGCCCGATAAGAGGTCAGATCGATGACCTGATGGCCGAAATCAAAGAAAGAGCCATGAAGGATGAGAGGATTCTGGTCACCACCCTGACCAAAAAAATGGCAGAGGACCTATCCCGTTATTATCATGAGCTCGGTCTCCGGGTTCGCTATCTCCATTCAGAGATCGAAACGCTGGACCGGGTCAAAATACTCAGAGACTTGAGAAAGGGGGAGTTCGATACCCTCATCGGCATCAACCTCCTCAGGGAAGGGCTTGATCTGCCTGAAGTCTCTCTGGTGGCCATCCTGGATGCGGACAAAGAAGGATTCCTCCGTTCCGCGAGCGCTCTCATCCAGACCTTTGGCCGGGCAGCCAGAAATGTCGAGGGCAAAGCTATCCTCTACGCCGATACTATCACCGACTCGATGGATAAAGCTATCGCTGAGACGAGCAGGAGGAGGGAGATCCAGCAGGAATACAACCAAAGGCACAGGATCACTCCTCAATCCATTAAAAAAAGAATAGATGAAGTCTTGACCAGCATCTACGAGAGAGACTATTTTGATTATTCACGAATCTCGGAAGAGAAAGACATCTATCTCTCGCCTGAGAAAAGAAAAGAGGAAATGGAAAAGCTGGAAAAACTGATGCAAGAGGCGGCCAGAAACCTGGAGTTTGAAAAGGCAGCCAAGTTGAGGGATGAGCTAAAAAAATTGAAAAAGAGAGAGCTGGAGATCGTGGCATGAAAGACTGTCGCTTCAGCCGTTACCGTGTATTGTATCCATACTATTTGGAAGAGAACCATTTTGTCTAGCAGATTATCATGACAAACCGTTTGAAGAAAAGAGCCCAGAACCTTCCGCAAAAAGCGGGCATCTATTTTTTCAAGACCAAAACAGGGGAGGTGGTCTACATCGGAAAGGCCCGTTCGCTGAGAGATAGAGTGAAGTCCTATTTCCAGCAGACTTCAGAGGCGAAAGTCAGAAATATCCTCGCCGAGACCCACGATATAGACTACATCCTGACCGGTTCCATTAAAGAAGCAGCATTTCTTGAGAACAACTTCATCCGCCGGTACCAGCCTAAATTCAACCTGAGGCTCAAAGATGATAAGAGCTTCCCTTATTTGAAAATGACACTGGAGGAAAGATACCCGGCCCTGACCTTGACCAGAAGAGTCGAGGAAGACGGAGCTAAATACTTTGGGCCTTACAGTCCTGCCCATCAAGTCCGCAAAACAATCCACCTCATCTCCAAATACTTCGGAGTCCGCACCTGTGAGGAAGCCATTCCGGGGAAGAGAAAAAGGCCCTGTCTTGAACACGACCTGAAGCTTTGTTCTGCTCCCTGCATAGAATACATCTCAGAATCGGACTACAGGGAAAACGTGGAGAATGCGCTCCTTTTCCTGGAAGGGAGAACAGAAAGACTATTGAAGGTCCTGAATCACAAAATGAAAAAAGCATCTGACCAACAGGACTTCGAACAGGCCGCTCACTGGAGAGATCTCATCCATACTATCGAAGCAATTAAGGAAAGGCCAAAGTTCATCTCAGTCCAAAAGGAAGATATCGACATCTTTGGCTTCTCAAGAAAGGGCAGGGACGCTACCGTTTTTGTCTTTTTC
>JAOUKO010000454.1 GCA_029882525.1 Candidatus Aminicenantota bacterium
CCGAGACAAGCAACGAATATGGCAAGGACTGAGAAATATCCGAATATTTTGCCCGCTCTTTTCTCCTGCCTGTAGACTTTGTCAAAATCGTCATCAAGAAAGAAATAATCAAGAGGACGATTCGGGAGTAATTTTTTCCACTCTGTCTTTAAAAAAGCGATTGCCTCTGGAATTCTATCCGCTACAATCCTTACTGACATGAACTCGAAATAGCGCGGTGATATGTAGATCATAACTGGCTCAATCTGTTGATAGAAAGATTTGAAATGGAAATCCTTCACCACCCCGATAACATACCCGTCATTGTTTTCAGTCTTGATATTCCTGCCCAGAGGGGATCCCCAACCATATTTTTTGACGGCAGACTCATTCAAGATGATGGCGTCTTTCTCATCTGTGGTGAAACTTCTGGAAAAGTCCCGGCCTTCCACTATTTCCATGCCGAGCGTTTGTATAAAGTCATGGTCAACCATCATCACCCACATCGAAGGCTTTTCCTTTTTCTCTTGAAGCCCTTCGGTTCTGAAAAACCAGTTGTGAGAGACTCTTCCCGGGATTCCCGATGACGCTGTCACCTTCAGGATAGATGGATTTTTGGATAGTTCTGCTTTGATAACCTCATACTTAGTTCTTAATTCTTTATCTTTGATGTTCAGCACCAGGACTTGATCTTTGTTGAAGCCGAGCTTTGTAGTCCTGATGTAGCGGACCTGGCTCAAGACTATTCCTGTGGCTGTGATCAAGATTATGGAAACAGCAAATTGAAAAACGATCAATCCTCTTCTTAAGGAGATGCCCCTGGAGCCGGAGCTCAACTTTCCCTTCAAGACTTTTATGGGCTTGAACGCTGACAAGAACAGCGCCGGATAGATTCCAGAAACACAGCCGACAACCAGCGTAATCCCGATCAAGATGAAAAGAATGGGCCAGTTGTTCAAGTAGTTGAATCCCAGGTCTCTGTCAGTAAACGCGCGGAAGGCCGGCAGGAGAAGCTCCATCATAACCACGGCCAGGGGAAGAGCGATGAACGAGAAGAGTATGGACTCACCGAGGAACTGCCTGACCAGTTGAGACCGGCGGGCTCCCACGACTTTTCTCATACCGACTTCTCTGGTCCTGTAGGATGACCTGGCAGTAGCCAGGTTCATGAAATTTATGCAGGCAATCATCAGGATAAACAGAGCCACGGCGGCAAATATATACACATAAGCAGCATCGCTGTTCGCTTCGATTTCACTCTCCAGGTGCGAATAGAGATGAATGGAGGTTAACGGCTGAAGATGGGGCATTAAAACCGCTCCTGCCTGTTTTCCTGCATGTTTTATAACGAGGTCGGTAAATTTTCCTTCCAGGGCTTCAGGACTGGAGTTGCCATCAAGAAGCAGATAGGTGTAGTACATATGGTTGAACCAATTCTGGACCCACTCTGGAAAACGTTTGTCCATGGTGGAGAAGGAAGCGAGAAAATCAAACCTGAAATGAGAGTTTTCCGGTATCTCTTTCAGGACTCCATTGACCGTGAAATCCGATTGACTGTATCTATCGTTTAAGGTGAGGATTTTCCCCACCGGGTCTTCATCTCCGAAGTACTTCCTTGCTTTTTCTTCGGATAGGACCACAGTGAAAGGCTCCTTCAAAGCAGTCTTTGGATCGCCCTTGACCAGAGGGAAAGTAAAAATTTCAAAAACGGAATGGTCAGCAAAATACCATTTATCTTCGTAATAATTGTCAGTTCCATGGGTGACCAATACTTTGTCCTCTGAAAAATTTCCCTTCATAAACCGGACTGCATCTTTGACCTCCGGGAATTCATTCTTCATGGCCGGTGCGAAAGAAGCAGGCGTTATAGCCATATGGGATTTATTTCCAAAAAAATCCAACTCTTCAACGACCCTGTAGATTAGGTCCGCGTTCTCATGATACCTGTCATAACTGCGCTCGTACTGAACATAAAGCAAGATCAGCAAGCAGCAGGCTAATCCTATGGCAAGACCTGCGATATTGATGAAGGAGTAGGTTTTATGCCTCTTGAGCATTCTCAGGGCGATCTTCAGGTAATTTTTAAACATGGTACGGATTTATATGCTCAGTTCTTGACCTTCCGGCTTTCTGCGGAACATGATTGGGATGTTGGACTCG
>JAOUKO010000007.1 GCA_029882525.1 Candidatus Aminicenantota bacterium
GCCTATCAAACCGACAGGTTAGGTATCCCTCTCATTGAAACAGTCACCCATCCGGACTTTGCAAACCCTGAAGAGGTGAGAGAGGGTGCCGAGTATATCCGTTTTCTGAACAGAAGTACTGGCAAAGTACGGACAGGAATCGGGGCCGGAAGAGAAGATGTAAACGTCAGCTGCAGGGGAGGCACGCGCGTTGAAATAAAAGGAGTATCCCGTAACAAACGTATCCCGGAAATTACTCACAACGAGGTTTTCCGTCAGTGGGCGTTATTAAGGGTAAGAGAGATCCTGAATAAAAAGGTGAAAGATAACAATGATTGGAGAATCCATCATAAATTTTTGAATCCCGAAGGCTTCAACTTCACTTATGAGCCTCTGGTCTTCGCCAAGCAAAACAACCAGAAGATCATTGTCGTAAACCTTCCGCAATTCAAAGGTATCCTTTCCCATTTCACCCAGCCAGGAAAAATGTTTGCCGATGAATTGAGTGACAGGCTAAAAGTCATTGCCTGTCTAGAAAAGCCCAATCTTATCCATTCCGAACAGATCGAAAAAATCCTTCCGGACGATCAGCTCCACAGGATATTGGGTACGGTGAACACAGGCGCAAATGATGCTCAGCTGATAATCTGGGGGCCTGAAGATGATATCTCCACAGCCTTAGAAACAATCGAAGAAAGATGCAAGATGGCCTTGGAAAGAGTGCCCAATGAGAGTCGGAAATCCCGAGAAGATGGGACAACAATCTTTGAACGGGTCTTGCCCGGGCCTGACCGTATGTATCCGGATACGGATTCAGAGCCCATCGCCTTGGAAAATGACACCATTGATAAGTTGAAAACAGATCTTCCTATGGAAATCCATAAGCGGTATGATCAGCTTCGAGGCTGGGGGATCCCGGAAGACACCTATAACTTCATTCTGAAGAATAATCTCGTTCCTACTATCGAGAAGATCATTGAAAAACTGGGAGTGAACCCAAAATTCGCAGGGACACTGTTTGGACATGATTTAAAACATGTCGAAGGAAAGAATGCCTATTCTTCTGATTGGAATTATGAGAGGATGTTCGAGTTGATTAAATTTCTTAAACAGAGAAAAATTGACCTGGCTATTACAAAACTCATGATTCCTGTTATTTTCCAGCATCCGGATATGGACTTCGATTCGACGTTGGCTCAGGTCAATTTTGTACAGACTCCGAAAGAAAATATACTGAACAAAATTCCTCAACTCCGAAAAAAATTTAAAGAGAATAACACATCACGAAATCAAGAAGCGGAATCACGCTGGATAATGGGAGAACTCAGAAAATCAGCCTTGGGAAACATTTCTCTGGCTGAATTAAAGAATTTCGTAGAACGTACGGAAAAGACTTGAGTTCTGAGAATGAAATTATGAGTGAAGATATTTTTCAAGGTTATAAAGGCCAAGCCCTTTCAATGCTGCAAAAATTCAAGATAAAAGTCTGGAGTCAAGTGGAAATTGATACCACACGGGGATTGTTCAGAGGGACAATCCTGCCCCGTTCGGAAAACGACGATGACAGACATATCGTCCTTAAAATCAGTACAGGCTACAATATCGGGATCAATGTGGAGACAATACAATCGATAAAAAAATTTGGATACAAGAAAGCCAAGTATCAAATTCAAGAAAAGGAATTTCCTTATTCTGATGACAAGCCGAATGTGAAACTCTTGGGAACAGGAGGGACTATAGCTTCTCGGTTGGATTACAGAACCGGAGCAGTCATTCCTGCCTTTTCTCCTGGAGAGCTGTATGGCGCTGTTCCTGAACTGGCTGATATCTGCAATATCACAACAGAAAAGCTGTTTGCTGTGTTCAGTGAAAACATGGGGCCTGATGAATATAAAGCCCTTGCCGTAGCCATCGAAAAAGAGATTAAAAAAGGGATAGATGGAATCATCATCGGCCATGGGACAGACACTCTCCATCATACCGCAGCAGCCCTCACCTACATGATCCAAAATCCCCCCATACCGATTATCCTTGTGGGCTCGCAGCGTTCCTCAGACAGGCCGAGTTCAGATGCAGCTCTGAATTTAATGCACGCTGCTTATGCTGCCGGGCATTCGGATATTGCAGAAATCCTGGTCTGCATGTTTGGGCCGACATCGGACGAATACGGATTTCTCCATAGGGGAACTCGGGTAAGAAAAATGCATTCTTCCTACCGTTCCACCTTCAGGACCATAGGGGATATCCCCCTGGCCAAGGTCACAAAAAATAGTATCGAGTACTTGAAAAACTCCTATAATCACAGGAGAAAAGACAGAAAGGTTAAGATATTCCCTTATTTTAATGAAAAAGTGTCTATTGTCTTCTACTACCCCAACATGAAGCCAGATATAATCGATTCGCTGGTTGATAACGGATACAAGGGAATTGTCATCGCCGGAACCGGGCTCGGACATGTCAATAAACCGCTCTACCCTGCTATCGAAAGAGCCGTGGCCCGTAACGTGGCCATATACATGACTGTCCAGACTTTGTGGGGTTATGTTCATATGCATGTCTATGAGACAGGCAGAGACCTTTTGGCAAAAGGGGTCATTCCCGCAGGAAACATGTTGCCTGAAGTGGCCTACATAAAATTGGGATGGGCTCTGGGTCAAACAGATGATCTCGAAGAAGTAAAGAAAATTATGCTGACTTTGATTCAAGATGATATCACGCTGCGTGAACCGTATAATGGCTATCTTATCTATCAAGGTGGTGTTCCAGAGGTCGAAGAGTTCATAAAAAAATTCCGGAAGTGAAGAGGCTTGATTCTGCCCTTCACCATGGGCTTCGGATGGAGAGGAACCGTCGCCACGCTTCCCCATTAGGCAAATGTTTACCTTATCACGGAAATAGAGATGATTACTTTTTTTCCAAAAAGATATTTGACAAAGGGTGAAAATTTTTATAAAAGAATAGAACAACTCCTTTAATTGGTGTTGGGTTGCTAGGGTAAAACAGATTCTGGTATAATGATTTCAACTTCTGGTTTCAAGAAGACATGGAAAGGGAAAATTATCACTTGGATGGTACAAGTTTTATCATATATTTATTAAATGTCACATTTAAACTAAGGAGGGCATCATGAAAGGAGCGAGAGCCACTATGAAAAATTCGCTGGTCCTTAGTCTTTCTCTGCTTCTGATTTTTGGGTTTGTATTTTTAACTTCCTGTAAAGGCAAGCCTGGAGCGGGAGAGGCAGCTAAGGAAGGAGCGAAAACAACAGAACAGGCGAGAATAGAGGAACTGCAGAGAGAATTGAATGCCAAGAATGACCTGATCAAGCAGCTACAGAGAGAGAATGCCGATCTCCAGAACAAAGTCCCAACACTCTGGGGGGTTCAGGAGGGGGATAATCACTGGAAGATCGCTTACAGCTACCTTACTGATAAGAAGGGTCTATCAGATGAAGAAGCAAAGAAAATCCTGAAAAACGCCTACCTCTTCGATACTTTGCTTACCGGTTTCCAGGTGGGGAATGTCAGTGATGGTACAGAGTACAGCGGTCTTATCTCTCAAGGAGATGCGGTTGCATCGCCAGGAAAAATGAAGAGAGTCGAGGACACGAAGAAGGAAGCGGAAAAAGTCGTTTTGAGGAACGATGTAACCCTGGCAGAAGTGGACACCATGAAGCTGGAAGCAGACATGAAAGACAAGATGATGATGATAAAGAAAGAAATGGAAGCGCTCCAGAAGACGAACGCCTGGAATGAGGAAAGCGCCGAGAAATACAAAGATATCGCCACAGATTTCGAATCCAAGCTGAACTCGGTTTATTATTACGCTGCGACCAAGGACAGCATGAAAGCTTCAGGAAAAACAGACCTCGGCAGTATGGGTTATAGTGACTTCCAGAACAGAGTTGACCTGCGAGAAGAAGATGTCATCGGATTGAGAGCCGGGGATTTCAACATTCCGGCGATCAAGAAATTGGAAATTGTTCCCAAGACATTAAATGAAGGCCTGGATTATCGGATTGAGATTGCAGCTGATGGGCAGTCGGCGAGTGTTTACTTGCTCAAGAAGGATAAATTCCGTCTGGCGCGCATCATCATTGCCGTAAGCTGAGCGGACTGAGTCTACAGGCCTTTTCGGGGCAAATATTTAACTGAAAAAAAGGGCCAAATCCATATAAGGGCTTTCCCCCCTGCTGGGGGGAAAGCTCCTTCTCAAAGATACCCTCCAGAATCCAGAGGAATCTTTCTCACCATCAAGATGTTCTGCCGAGAAGGTTTTGAATGGATGTTTGAAGCATCACAAATTCCATGATCGAGAATCACCCCGCCTGAGTCATGAATTTGCTATTCACACGGAAAATAGACTGCTTGCATTGAGGTTTCGGGAGTTGACTATTTCTCGAAAAATCAGTATTTTATAAGCAAAATGTCCAAAAAACAAAAAACTATTAAGTGTTCTAAGTGCAATTCGAGAAATCCTGTTAAAAATGCCTACTGTAGTAAATGCGGAACAAAGCTTACACCTGTAAAAACAGGTTACGTTTCTCGGACAGCAACTGTCAGGGCCACCCAGGCTTCTACCATGGAATTGACAACCGGGAGCACTTTTGCCGATCGGTACCAGGTTATAGAAGAGCTGGGCAAGGGTGGAATGGGCAGAATCTATAAAGTTTACGATACAAAGATTGATGAGAAAATCGCTTTGAAGCTCGTGGATGTTGAGACAGCAGCAGACAAGAAAACCCTCGAGCGGTTCAGCAATGAACTCAAGCTTGCCCGTAAAGTATCCCATCGGAATGTCTGTCGCATGTTTGACCTTGGCGAGGAGCAGGGGATTCACTACATCACCATGGAGTTCGTGCCCGGAGAGGATTTAAAAAATTCGATCACGAGAATAGGTCCCTTGACGCCCGGGAAAGCCATCTCCATAGCCAAGCAAATATGCAAGGGATTGGCAGAGGCTCATAAATTAGGAGTTATTCATCGTGACCTGAAGCCTCAAAACGTCATGATTGACAGTGAGGGAAATGCGCGGATCATGGACTTCGGTATCGCCCGGACTCTTAAAGGAGAAGGCATAACCGCAGATGGGGTGGTGATCGGAACTCCGGAATACATGTCTCCTGAACAGGTTGAGGGAAAGGAAGTAGACCCGCGCACGGATATTTATGCACTGGGGACAATCCTCTATGAGATGCTCACCGGGAGGGTTCCCTTCAAAGCAAAAAGTCCCATAAGCATAGCTTTTAAGCATAAAACAGAAAAGCCCAAAGACCCAAGGATGTATAATGATCAGATACCCGAAGAGCTCAGCCGTCTTGTTTTGAAATGTATGGAGAAGGATAAAGAAAAGAGGTATCAAAGCGCCGGAGAGCTTCTAGAAGAATTGGAGAGTGTCGAAGAAAACATCCCCACTACCGAGCAGATTCTGCCTAAAAGGATACAAACCACCACTCGACAGATTACTTTTACATTCAGCTGGAAGAAGTTTTTGGTGCCGGTTTTGCTCCTTTTGGTCGTACTTGTTGTTTTGTTTATTCCCTTTGGGAGAAAAGGGCTGGGCCTTGATTCCAATCGGTTCATCGTGGCCATTTTCGAAAATCAGACTGGTGATGAACTTCTTGATTCTTACGGGCGATTAGCGGCTGATTGGATCACCCAGAGCCTGGCGCAGATAAAGGAAGGAGAAGCAGTGCCCGTAAACGAGACCTTAGAGTCTTTGCGCACGATGGGTTTCGAATCGGGAGGAACACAGAATATGGCTCAGCTCCGTGATTTGGCCAAGGAAACAGAGGCAGGAACGGTGATCTCTGGCTCTTATAGTCTAACAGAGAATGTGATCCGGTTTGAAACCAGGATCATTGATGCCAATAAAGGAAAGCCCATCCACACCCTTGAGCCAGTCAGCGGTCCAGAGGGATCACCGATGGAAGTTATAGAAGTATTGCGCCAGAGGATAATGGGAACCCTGGCCATTTACTTCAGTCACATCCCCAGCCAGGCCCGACGCGTTTTGCAGCCGCCGCTTTTCGAGTCATACCAGGAATATCTGCTGGGTATGGATGAATTCGGCAAGGATTATTCCCGGGCCCTCACCCATTTTGAGCGTTCAGCTGAGCTGGACCCGGAATTTCCGGCTCCCGGGTTGCGTATGGCCATTATCTTCAGTCACCAGAATGAGTTTGCCAAGGCTGACTCTATGGTGCGCTTGGCTGACCAGAACCGGGACAGGTTGAGCCTCTTTGAACTACATCTTTTAGACGGATTTATGGCGAAGTTGCAAGGAAATTATGAGGAAGGCTTGAAATTTCTCCGTCAAGCGGAATCCCTGGCTCCCGTAGATTATTTTATCAATTACCTGATAGGTTTTGAGGTCCTCAGGCTGAATCGTCCTCAAGAAACAGTCGAGACCTTTACGAAAATAGAGATTCCTGAATTCATCCACAACTCCGAACTAGGAGCTTGGCGCTTCAATGTGCTCGCTGAGGCGTTCCATATGCGGGGAGAGTATTTAAAGGAGCTGGAGGAGGTCACTAAAGGCCAGGACTATTTTCGGGACAATCCTTCATTTCGTCTGGGCAGAGTTCGGGCTCTGGCAGCCTTGGGCAGAATACAGGAAGTTTTGAAGGGAATCGATGATATTGCGGCTACAGCGCCTCAGACAGAACTTCCGGGACCTATTATGCTCGTAGCTGCCCAGGAATTGCGCGCTCATGGCTATTTGAATGAGGCCAAGGAGATAGCCGGACGTGCTGTGGCCTGGTATCAAGGCAGGACTCCTGAGCAGGAGGCGAGCGAGAAGCAACGCTCTGATCTAGCTCTTGCGCTTTATGTGAATGAACAGTGGAAAAATGCCCAGAAAATGTTCCAAGACCTTAAAGGAGAATTCCCCGAAAACATTGAATACAAAGGATTCCTGGGAAGGCTGGCCGCGCGTTTAGGAGACAGAAAGGCAGCGCTCAAGATTTCAGAAGAGCTTTCAGGGGTGGATCGTCCTTTTCTTTTTGGCTTTCATACCTATTCTCGAGCCTGCATCGCCTCACTACTTGGCGAGCAAGAACAGGCTGTAGAGTTGCTTCGGGAAGCTTTTTCCCAGGGCCGGCCTTACGGCGTCTATCTGCACAGGGACCTGGATCTAGAACCCCTCCGTGAATTCCCTCAATTCCAGCAGCTCCTCTGGCCGAATAGATAGCATTCGAGGTAACGGAAAAACTCTTCGTTTTTATTTCTCTTTATTGATTTTATTCAACATCTCAATGGCGTTGGTGTTTTTCGGATTCAGCTCGAGTGATTTGGCGTAGTTTTTAATGGCAAGCTCCTTATCTCCGCTGAGCATGTAGGCTTCTGCCAGGCTGTCATAACCGTTGGCATTCTTGGGATAGACCTCCACGTTCAATTTAAAAATCTCAATGGCTTCACTGATTTTTTTCCTTTGAAGAAGATGGTACCCCAGCCGGTTCAATTCATTCGTTCCGAAGTCATAGTCTTCGGGATGTTTCTTCTTGAGTTCGTGGTAGTCGTTGATGGCTGACTCGACGTCTTTCTCCAGTATGGCCTTATAGATTGCCTCGGCTATTGATTTTTTTGGCAGGTCATACGGATGACCATAAAGAATATTTCTTATCCCGTCGCCTATCGCCCCCAACGGAGCTCCCCCTGTGTTGTTGAACAGAACAATGAGATGCTTTTGGTCAACCAGCCTTTCAATGAGGGTGTTGAAACCGTTGATTCCTCCGCCGTGGGCAATACTTGTCACCTGTTCTTTGGAGTTCGGGAAACCTTTTTGGCCAACGGCCCAGCCATAGCCATAGTGCGCACCCATTGCAGATACGTGCGGCTTGAACAGGATGTCTTTCCATTTTTTTGAGAGCAGTTTATCCGAGTACAAAGCCTGGTCCCAGATGTAGAGGTCTTCCACTGTAGAGTACAGTGAACCAGCCGCATAAGGAAGAGACATGTCCAGATAAGGGGCATTTTCGTATCCGTCAAAATCCATGGAATAGCCCGCAGCGCGCCCGGGAATGATCGTATCATGGTGGTCGTATCCTGTTCCTTTCATACCTAATGGTTTAAGAATATTTTCGGTTAAGACTTCTTCGTATGTTTTCCCTGAGACTTTTTCGATGACTGCTCCCAGCAGGAAATAGCCCGAATTGTTGTAAGAAAATTGCGAACCAGGTTCGAACTCCAGGTCGCCGCTGCAGTATTTTTTGATGAATTCTTCGACTGGATAAGGGTTGCGGCTCACTTCTTCGAAAAATTGGGGCAGGCTGGTATAACTGGGTATGCCCGAGGTATGAGTCAACAAATGATGGATGGTCACTTTCTGGCCCGTATCCTGACGGTAATAAGGCAAATAATCTATCAGTTTGCCCTGCAAATCGATCTTTTTTTGTTCAACGAGCTGCATGATCAGCATGGACGTGAACTGTTTGGTGATGGAACCTATCCTGAATTTGGTGTCTGGCGTGTTGGGGATATTCCATTCCATATTGGCCAGGCCGATTCCCTTTTTGTAGATGACCTTACCCTCTTCAGCCACAAGGGCTGTCCCGTTAAACTGGCCGTTATTGTGATATGCTTGGAGTAACGTATCAATTTTGCTGGCCTTATCTTGTGGGTAGCCGCGATGGGGCAGGCAGAAGAGAATCACTGCGGTGAAGAGTAAAATCATTGCTGGTGAAGATTGAATTCGTTTCATGTTTGACCTCCGTAATCTCTAAATAAAGTGATTTTTTTCTTTTTAGACTTCCTGACTTGGCTGGTTTTGACCTATCCTTGTACTGGTTTACTTATTCTCCCATTCGTTCATGATTTCGCCGAAGCATTCCAGCCCGCTGGGAATAACAGCTCCGTATCCTCCGCCCGGATTCGTCCAGGCTCCGGAGAGGTAGAGGTTCTTGATCGGTGTCTTGTGGGGAAGCCGCCTGGGGACGGAGTTATCCAGGGTTTGGTCCCAGCCGTAGATGGCACCGCGATAATTTTTCGTATAACGCACGTTCGTCAGGGGCGTCCCGATTTCTTTGACCTCGATCGTTTTTCGGAGACCTGGCAGCAGCGTTTCTTCGACCTTATCGATCAGAATATCCGCCATCCGCTCCTTTTCCTTCCGGTAAGCTTTTTTCCTGCCCTGGAAGTAGTCCGCTTCGTATTTCTTCCAGAAATCATAGCCCTGGAGAATGATGATATTCAACGTGTTCTTTCCTTCAGGAGAGTACCCTTTGTAGAGGTTGTCGTAAAGGGTGAGGCCGAAGCCCGTGTTCTCCATATCCGCCTTCAACACGGCCTGGTAGCCGGCTTCGATGTCGTAGCCGGTCTCGTAAAAGATCTCGGTGTCCTTGATCCCGAGCTGGCCGACCAGGTCTTTTTTCAACCCCAGGAAGACCTGGAAGCTGGAGAGGCTGACGGAGAAAGTATCCATCCTTTCCAGATAGTCTTTTAAATAGTCGCCTTCATCCATCATGGCGTGAAATGTATCATAGGCGTTGGCGTTCGAAACGACCACCTTTCCTGTGAATTCCTGGCCGTCGGCTGTTCTCACTCCGTAGGCGGAGCGGTCTTTGACCAGTATTTCATCCACGCGCGCTCTGAGCATGACCTTGCCGCCGCGCTCTTCGACGAATTTCACCAGGGCGTCGCTTATTTTCTGGGACTTGCCGACCGGATAATATCCCCCTTCCTGGAGATACCCTATGGTGGGAAGGGCGTAGTAAATGCTGGCCAGCCTGGACGGCGGCAGCCCGTAGTAGCCCCAGAGGCCGGAGATGATGGCCTTCAGTTTAAAGTTTTTCACCCGGTCGTCCAGCATCTGGCCCCATGTTCTGTTGAAGTTTTTGGCAAGAAGAGGGTAGTCACGGGGAAAGGTCATCATGTTTACCTGGCCTCCGGCTCTTGAGAACTTACTGATATCCTCGGCCAGGCCCTTCATGTCATCGAAAATACCCTGGATCCCCTCTTTTTCCTCAGGGAAGTGTCCGATCAGAGTTTTTATGTATTCGTCAAGGCTTTTCTGTGGAACCCGTATGTCAAAGTCAGGGAAGATAATGCGGTAGAGATGGGGATGAGGCACAAACTCGACGTCTTTTATCTCGGGAAAACCGGGAATGAGGTTGTGCAGGCCGTTCCGCTCTCCGACTGCAGTGGAATGGAGGGAGACGTCAAAGACGAAGTCTCGCCGCTTGAAGGTTGTGGCATAGCCTCCGGGTTTATTGTGATGCTCGAGAACAAGAGCTTTGAATCCCTGCCTGGCAAAGGCCGCAGCACAGCTTAATCCCCCTAATCCAGAGCCGATGATCACGGCGTCGAAATCTGTTTTTTCTTTTTTTCCCTGATTGCCTTTGGGGAAGGCTTCCCAGTCCAGGGCGATTAAAGACAAGCTTCCTAAAAGAGTCTTCAGGAAGTCCCTTCTTTCTAGAGAATTATCAGACATCGTTCCTCCTCTTAAAGGTCATAAAGGGTATTCATTTTTTTTTACGTACGGACACACTATAAGGTTTATATCAGGAAAAAAAAGAATGTCAAATTTGATTGAGATAGAGCAAGTATCTCCAAATCTGTGATAGAAAAAGTTTTTGGAAATTCCTCTGCTCCCTTCAGATTTTTTACGCCATTCCTTCATCTCCCTCTGCGGCGCCGGTTCCCCTCCATCCTAGCCAAGACCCTCCCACCCTCCACCATGGGCTCCGGATGGAGGGGAACCGGCGCTGCACTTCTCCATCAGGTCAGACATTTCCTCTGTCACGGAAATAGAGATGTTTACTTAGATGGATATTGGTCTTCAGCGGGAGTGATTAAAAGGTTCTAATGAATGGTTTCGTTTCGGTCTTGATATTAATGAAAGATTTTTAATATTCCAGCAGACCGGGAAGAAAAGAATACAAAAAAAATTTAAAAAAAACTAAAAAAATAGTTGCAAAACTAAATATTTAGTTATATAATATCAATGCCATGAAAGAACTGACCAAGGCTGAAGAACAGATCATGCAGATTCTTTGGAAGCTGGATAAGGGTTTCGTCAAGGATATTCTTGCCTGTTTGCCCGCGCCAAAACCCGCTTATAACACTGTTTCCACGATTGTCAGGATCCTGGAAAAGAAGGGGTTTGTCTCGCACGAGGCATACGGAAAAACCCATGAGTATTACCCGACCATTTCCAAGGAAGAATACACCAGGAAATTTTTAAAAAGGTTCGTTGAGAATTATTTCAGTGATTCCTTCAAGGAGTTGGTCTCGTTTTTTGCCAAAGAAAAGGACATGAGCATCTCTGAATTGGAGGAGATTGTCAGAGCGATCGATAGGGAAATCCAGAAGCAGAAAGGGGATAAAAATGAATGATTTCATTCTCTATCTCGTCGAATCGGGCGTTTGCCTCGCCTTTTTTTACATTGTCTATTGGATATTCTTAAAAAAGGAGACCTTTTTTAACCTGAATCGGCTTTTCCTGGTTTCCTCTATCGGCTTATCGCTTATCATCCCCTTGATCAGGATATCGGCTCCTATCACTTCCAGAGCGCTGTTTGAAAGAACATATCCTGCTGGACCCCCTCCCGCTTCCCAAACAGCCTCCTTGGGAGTTTCAGATGTCTTACTGCTGATTTACTTCACAGGAGTAGGATTCCTGCTCTTACGGTTTGGCTTTAAACTCCTGCTTGTATTCTTGATGATCAGGAAAAACGGAGTTCAGAAATATAACGGCCTAAAGGTGGTCTTTATTGAAAGGAGTTGTTCGCCGTTTTCGTTTTTTAACTATGTTTTCGTCAACAGATCAAATGTTTCAGACGATGATTTTCAGAGGATCATCTCTCATGAAATGATTCACATAAAGCAGTATCATTCCCTGGATTTAATTATCCTGGAACTGATCACAATTTATCAATGGTTTAATCCTTTTGTATGGCCGTACAAGGGATCGCTCAAGGAGACACATGAGTACTTGGCTGATGATGCAGTCATTGCGCAGGGCTGCAGTGCAGCGAAGTATCAACTGCTCATCTTCGAGCAGCATGTGGGCGCGAAATTGTTTGAGTTTGCAAACAATTTCAATCAATCACAAATCAAAAGGAGGATAACCATGTTAACCAGAGGCAAATCCAAGAGATGGGCAAAATTGAAGATGCTGACGATGCTTCCGATCATTTGTTTGTTGGTATTCGCATTCGCTGATTCGAAAGCAGCCGCAACATCTTCCCAGGCCAGCCAGGACAATGCTGATGCCATTTTCCTTGCTCCCGAAGAAGGCAGGAGTCCAGTCCTAGATGACCAGAAGAAAGCAGAGGACCAGAAGAAGAAAGAGAAGTTGATGGAGATCGAAAAAGCGGTCCAAGAGCTGAAAATGAAGTATGAGAAGACGGATGACCCGGCGTTGAAGAAGAAGATAAAGGAAAAAATCACAGTTCTGGCGGAAGAGAGGGAGAAGCTTATGGGCAACCCCAATCCCGGATGGGCTGAAATGGACGAGCTGAAGAAGCTGTATGAGAAAACCGATGATCCCGAGAAGAAAAAAGAGATCAAGATGAAGATCGCCGAGCTGGAACATAAGAAACAGATGGAAGAAACGAAGAAGATCGACGCAGCCATCACGGAGCTGAAGAAGAAATACGAGCAAACGGATGATCCTGAGTTGAAAGAGCAGATAAAGCAGAAGATCGAACAGCTGAAAAAGCAGAAAAAATGAAGGCCAGGAAGCTTCGAAGACGATGATGCCCAAAAGGAGGAAAGGTTAAGCCAGGATTCCCCCGGGGGGATCAGACTTTAAACTTGAGAACAAAGACTGACTCGGGTTTCGAGGGAAGCCAGGGCAAAGGCGCTGGCTTCCTTCTCATTTTATCCAAGACCTTCAGATTTTATCTTCCGCTCTTTCCACATCCCTAAAACTATTTATTTCTAAATAAAAGTAGCCTGTGCCCTTTACAAAAGCCCTTTTTTTTATATAAATTAGACTGTCTTTGATGGTACTCAGGGCGATTTTTTTTATGATGTTTGCTAAAACAATTCATTCAACAGGAGGAGGGATGAGGCGAACGGCGATTCTGATCCTGCTTTTGGTTTTTGTTTTTGCCAGTTGTGCTCCCGGACCCAATACGGCGGAGAAAACTCCTGACAAAGAGGGGAAAGTCGCGGGTTTCTGGAAGGGGATATGGCATGGGCTCATCTCGCCCATAACCTTTATTATCTCCATATTCACGAAGAATGTCCGCTTTTATGAGGTCCACAACAGCGGCTTCTGGTACAATTTCGGGTTTGTCCTCGGTGCCGGTCTGTTCTTGAACGGCGGCATTCTTGGATCGAGGAAAGCCAGGAGAAAAAGAAAGCAGTAATTTAAGCAGCAGAGAAACCGCTTCACTCCAGCCGGATTTTAACGCTATTCCCTTTATTTCAATTCGTGCCCGGTCCAGGGCGCGATTCTTCCCTTGGAGAGCTCTTCCAGGAAAGCGAGTTTCTTATCCAGATTATCAGGAAGCTCAGGGAACAGAAGAGCCTGTCCGTCTTTTATTGTTACTGCGTGAGAGACCAGATCAATGAATTTTTCGATGAAATGGGAAACCACGATGACAGTTGCTCCTGCTTGAGTACGGCTGGAGATCCAGTCCTTGATTTCTTTCTGGATGCTGCGGTCCATCCCTTCCATTGGCTCATCGAGGAGAATGTACTTCGGTGTCCCGATAAGACAGGCGGCAAAGACGGCTCGTCTTCTCTGCCCCAGAGAGAGCTCGCGCACAGTCCGCTGGGCAGCGGAGTGAAGGCCGAAAAATTTCAAAGCTTCCTCTCCTGCTTTTAGCCTCTCTCCCCGCAGTCGGCAGACAAGGTTGATGATCTCCTTTAAGGTGGCGTATGGAGTCAGGTCTGGTTGTTCGGGGAGATAGGCCAGATTCCTTCGGGCCGATACTTCATCCTTCCAGAGGTCACGGCCGTCTATCGTGATCTGGCCAGAGTCAGGCTTTTCCACGCCTGAGGCGAGCTTGAGGAGAGTGCTTTTTCCACATCCGTTCGGGCCCAGAAGCAGCGTTAGCCCTGAAGAGAGTTCGAGGTCTATTGAATCGATGACTGGTGCGTCTTTTTCGTAGCCAAAAGTGACGTTTTTGAAACGGATCACTGTTTGCTCCAGGAAAGAGAGTCGCCTGCTGCCAGATGATGCAGTTCCAGCCAGCGGCTGACCTTTTGTCGGCGTTCCTCTTTAGTCGCATACTTTAAAGCCAGGGGAGCCGATGCTAGATAGAGAATTGAAATAAAGGGAAGGAGAGTAATCAGGAATGATCCTGGAAGCCCGAGCAAAAATATTTTTCCTGACACACCCATCCTGTATTCAGAGGATCGCCTGATCACAAGTGAGGTATAAAGTGTGAGCAACGGAAGACTGAGCGCAAGGGGAGCAGCTGCGGATAGATTCATGATCGCGACCAGAATAAGCACAGGAAGGGCATGAACACCTAAAAATAAAGAGTCCATCACGATTCGCTGCCTGGCTGACCACGGCAAGGAGCGTGCCCAGGGCCAAGAAGGCCGTCTTGAGGCGAGTATGCTTCCGGTTCCTGCGCAGACAATGGCCAAACTTAAAGCCCCGCCGAAGAGGACCGCCTTTGTTGAAAGACGCGGGTTGAAGCTGTTATTGGAAATGAAAAGAGCGCTTGCCCCGATAACAAGCAAAGCAAAAATGTAGGATGCGAGAAACCTGAGCTTCAGAGCCCGCCAGGAAATGGTTGCATAGAAAAGATAGCCTTTAAGACCTCTATGAAAATGCGGATGCTTTCGGACAGGCAAAAGAGGACCTGATACAAGATCACAGACAACTATCGCCAGGACTCCAGCCAGAAGAAGAGGCCATTTTCCCCAGACAGATAATAGGCAGGCAGCTACAGCCAGTGGTCTGGTCAATCGTTTTCTCTCGACTGGCAAAACACATAAAGCGGATGCCAGGCCGAGAAAAGGTAAACCAAGTATATAAACTGTAAATGGAATTTCGAGATTTTTAAGCAGAACAATGTGAGGGACGGCCAAGAAGATAAGAATAGGGATCAGCGCAGCGAAGACGGCCAAGCCAGCCAATCTGCGGTTTGTTTGACTGCTTAAAGGCAGATGCCGGATCCACCCTGTCAGTCCGAGACAGATTCTCGGGGCAGCTATTCCAGCCGTACCCAGGCTGACTGCAGAAAATAAGAGAGCATAGACAAGGTTCCCGCTGTCGATGAGAAGCGCCTGGGCCAGAAGAACAAAAAATTCGATCCTGAAGATGTAATACAAGGCAAAGATCAAGGCCACAACTGGAGCAAGTGTTCTTATAGCAATTCGGATACCGACGCTCAGATGGAAACGAAAAAATGCCAGGGCTGGGCGGTTGCTTAAGAAAGCAGCCATGATTGGCTTATAACAGAGCCACATTTTTTAGTCAAACTTCTCTTCCTCAATGGAGTGAATACACATTTCTTTCCCTTTTTGACCTCGAATATCGGCTATGGTATAAGATATGTGGATTTCGGGAGGAACAGGAGATTCATCGACCTGCTTTCAAGCTGCGTTAAATTCATGTTATGGTAAGGTAAGACGGGCTTGCCCAAAAAAGATTCTTCCAAGACATTGACCAGCCGAGGGGAAAACCAGTATTCTCTTGTCACCACTAAACTCTATGTTCCGCGCCTCCGTCCTTACGTGGTGTCCCGCCCCCGTCTTCTGGATAAACTCGATGAAGTGAAAGACCGCAAGCTGGCCTTGGTCTCTGCTCCGGCTGGCTTTGGGAAGACGACACTTTTGAGCGACTGGATCAACCAGAGTCGTATCTCGGCGGCCTGGCTTTCGCTTGACAGTGGAGATAATGACCATGTGCACTTCCTGGTATATATGATTGCAGCGCTTCAAGGCCTCGGAAAAAATATAGGCCAGGCAGCAGCAATGATGCTCCACACTCCTCAGCCTCCTCCGGTTGAAACGGTGCTGGCCGCCCTGATCAATGATATTTCTACTCTTCCCAAAGATTTTGTCCTGGTTCTCGATGATTACCATGTGATCACTGCTGGACTGGTTCATCAGGCCATCCAGTTCCTGCTCGAACATCTCCCGCAAAACATGCATCTTGTCATCGCCAGCCGTTCTGATCCTCCCCTGCCGCTGGGCCGTTTACGCAGCCTGAATCAGCTGGCTGAGTTACGGGTCACTGATCTCTGCTTTACCACTGATGAGACTTCTATTTTCTTCAACAAGAAACTGAACCTGGGGCTTTCTCGCGGAGAAATAGTCATGCTGGAATCACGGATTGAAGGATGGATTGCAGGACTGCAGTTGGCGGCTCTTTCCATTCAGGATCGAGAAGACAGGTCAGGTTTCATCAGGGACTTCAGAGGAGATAACCGCTACATCTTCGATTATTTGATGGAAGAAGTCTTGAGCCGCCAGCCAGAGGATGTCCAGAATTTTCTCCTGCAGACTTCCATCCTGGACCGCCTTTCCGGATCACTCTGTGATGCCGTGACCAAACAGAGGAACAGCCAGAAGATGCTCAATCACTTGGAAAGGGCTGATCTGTTCATATTCCCTCTGGATGACGGACGGCAGTGGTTCCGGTATCATAACCTTTTTGCAGATTTGCTTCAACATCGATTGGAACAGGCCCAGGGTAAGCTTGTGGCTGAACTTCACCGGAGGGCGGGTGAATGGTGTGTCAGTAACGGGTTAAAAGATCAGGCAGTCAATCATGCGCTGGCTTCAGGGGATGCAGAATGGGCGGCCCGCCTGATCGAGGAGATCGCTGAGTCCATATGGGATCGTGGGCAGCAGATTAAGTTGTTGAAATGGTTTGAGGCTCTTCCTGACGAGAAGATCAATTCCAGTATTTTGCTTTCTGTCTTACATGCCCGAACACTCAATATAAGCGGCCGTCTTGAAGCTGCAGAGAAAATTCTTCAGCATGCTGAAAGCAGGCTGAAATCTGTAAAAGAAGGATTCGCTATAGATTTCTCACCCGATTCTGAGCATACGTACACACTTGGCAAGAATGAATTTCAGGGCCGGATTTCTGTGATTCGGGCATTCATAGCTGCCTATAGAGGGGAAATGCTCCGTGTCATGCAGCATGCCCGTCAGGCATTGGTATCTCTTCATGAGAAGGACTTGATGTGGCGTGCTGTGGCGGCGACCACTTTGGGCTTTGTTCATGGCTGGAGTGGAGACGGTGATTTGATGTCGGCCCGGTACGCTTTTGCTGAGGCCGAAAAGGTCAGCGAAGAGGCTGGGAACACCTATTTTTACCTGTTCGCCAGTTCCTGCCATGCTGGTATTGACGGTCTTCAGGGCCGGTTGAATCAGGCCGAGCAAGCCTATCAAAGGCTTCTGAAATTTGCGGAAGAAAAGGGAATGCTGCAGACAAGCCTGGCCGGTTCGATTTATGCGGCCTGGGGAGGTATTATCCTTGAAAGGAATGACCTTGAGGAAGGAGCGCGCTTGATAGAGAAAGGACTCCGATTGGCCTTGTTGGGGCATGACGTTGTGGTCATCGCCAGCTCCCGCCTCCATCTGGCTCGAGCCCTGGCTGTCAAAGGAGATTTAGCCGGAGCCCAGAGAGTCATCGAGGAGATCGAGAAATCGGCTTCTGAATTTGCCATGCCTCCCTGGATCCAGCATGCTGCCTCTGCTTTTAAAGCTGAGATCTGGCTTGCCAGCGGAAACAGAGAGGCGGTTTCCCGTTGGGTACAGGAGCGGAACTTGGGAATCGATGATGAGCTGACGAACCGGAGAGAAAGTGAGCACATAGTCCTGGCGCGGTTTCTACTGGCCCAAGGCAAGTTGGATGAAGCGGAACATTTGCTCGACCGGTTGATCCAGAGCGCGGAGGCTGGGACTCGAATTGTGTCGCTGATATGGGTTATATTGCTCAAAACCCTGGCTCTGGATAGAAAAGGAAAAATGGATTTAGCCCTGGATGAGTTGAAAAAGGTCCTGTTCCTTGCCGAGCCGGGAGGTTTTATCATCAGTATTGTTCATGAAAGCTCCAGAATTGCCGAGTTATTGGAGAAGGTCCTTGAGCAGGCAGAAAGCGTGCAGAAGGGAAAAAGACCTGAATTTTCACGAAGCTATATAAAGAAACTACTGCTGGCGTTTAAAAGTACCGCTCCGCCAAAAACAGAAGGCATCCCGGGAGAGCCTCTGAGCGAGAGGGAACTGGAGGTTTTGCACTTCATCGCAGCCGGGCTGACAAACCAGCAGATTGCCAGAAAACTCTTTGTTTCCTTGAATACCATCAGAAGCCATACCAAAAACATCCACAGCAAGCTCAACGTCCACAGCCGGACTCAAGCCGTTGCCCGTGCCAAAGAATTAGGGATTTTGTAAAAATATCTTATTCCATTCCCGTGTATTTTTCACCCTTTAAAATCACATCTTCGTGTGATGACACTCACATTCAAGGTTTCGTATATTCTAAATGAAAAGAATGCGCGAGATGCAAAATGAAAGAAAAAATCATGAGTAGAAAAAGAGATTCCGAATTTATAAAAAAGGTAAAGCTTGAAGACATTCGTTTATCCACAAGAGATGGAAAGAGTTTAGCGTCGGTCATCGTTTTCATAAAGGCCAATAGCCTGGATGCGAGGAAAAAAAATGAAAAAAGGAACAAAGCACATTCTCCCCATGTACTACATAATTAAAGTGGAGGGATGCCTGGATAAAAAATGGGCAGATTGGTTTGAAGGGATGGCGATGAGCTGCGAAGGAGAAGTGACCGTCCTCGAAGGCCCGGTGAAAGACCAGGCCGCCTTGCACGGATTGCTTGCCCGGGTCCGGGATTTGAACCTGATATTGATATCAGTGGAGCGCGTCGAACAGGGTCAGAAGAGGAAGAAATGAACGACAAGATTTTGAAGAGAACGCTGCAGATTCTGTTCCAGATCATTATGATCGCCACGATTCTGTTTGTGTCCTCAGGCCGGCTGGATTGGTGGATGGCCTGGATCTATATTAGCCTGTTTATTATCGGTGTAAGCATCAACATGATTATTTTGGTCCACAGAGATTCGGGATTGATCGAGGAACGCTCAGAGATTAAAGCCGACACAAAGAAATGGGATTTTTGGCTCGCCGGTTTTTTCAGCCTTATGTCGAGTGTCACACTGCTCATTTCTGGATTGGACATCCGCTTCGGATGGTCTGAGGAGATTCCTTCTGTCCTCCAGTTCGCAGCAATGGTGTTAGTTGCGTTGGGATCTGCTCTTGGAAGCTGGGCCATACTCTCGAATCCTTTTTTTGCCTCGACTGTCCGCATCCAGTCCGAACGGGGACATGCTGTCATCTCGCATGGTCCTTATCATTATGTCCGACATCCCGGATACAGTGGATGGATTCTCACTGGGATGGCTTTGCCCGTGATGCTTGGCTCGTTATGGGCGCTCATCCCTGCAGGGTTGACAGCGATCATCCTCATCATCCGCACCGGACTGGAAGACTGGACATTGAGAAGAGAATTACCTGGTTATGAGGAGTATTCACAGAATACTCACTTTCGTTTGGTCCCCTATGTGTGGTAAAAATATCCATTAAAAAGAGAAAAGCGAGTCATCGGAGGAAACGGGATGAAAAAAATAATGATTTCGGGATTGATTGTTTTACTTATCGCTCCGGGTTTATTCGGACAGGAGCTGACCGGAGAGGAGATCATTCAAAAAGTCAATGACCAGTTCAATGTCGATACAAGCTATGCGAAATCGAAGATGACGATTACCACCTCTTCGGGTCAGAAGCGCACTTTTATCTCCGAGTCTTGGAGCAAGGATAAAGGAGAGAAGAACCTTGTCCGCTATCTGGAGCCAGCCCGTGTCAAAGGGCAGGCTGTGTTGATGCTGAACAACGCCGACGATATCTGGATGTACTTTCCCCGGACTCAGCGCGTCAGGAAGCTGGCCTCCCATGCCAAGAAGCAGAAGATGCAGGGAAGCGATTTCTCCTATGAAGACATGGGAGGCGGTGATGCTTTTATCGAGGAATTCACCACAAAAAGGCTCGAGGACGAAAAGATGGAGAGGCATGATTGTTACAAGCTGGAGCTCACCCGAAAACCGGACAGCGATAGTTCGTATTCACGCCTTATCATCTGGGTGGTTAAAGAGAATTTCGTGCCTATAGTCATCGATTATTATGACGAGGATGATCCGGATTATCACCTGAAGCGGTTGGTTCAGAGCAATCTCCGGGTCATTGACGGCATCCCGACAGCGATGAAGGCGGTCATGCATAACAAAAACGACAACACCCAGACGGAGATGGAAATTCTGGAAGTGAAGTTCAATGTCACCCTGGATGACACAATGTTCACTGAGAGGGAATTGAAAAAATGAAGAAAGGAATAATTTTACTTGTCGCCACTCTTTTTACTTTGAGTTCGCTTTTTGCTCAGAAGGGGGTGGACATCTTTGGCTACTATGAATCTCAGGCGAGCGGCGCCCAGGTTCAGGACGATTTTTGGCTCCTTTACTCCAATAAACTCCGCGTGGATCTCAAATCCAGCCTGTCCGATAAAGTCACCTTTGCCGCCAATTTCGACTACATCACCTATCACGGCAAGACCATGTGGAACATCCTGGATTTTCTGCCTGACCAAGCTGTGGCCGAAGTCCCGCCTGGAATGGAGGATTATTACGTGCTTCCGTTCTCGGACAGGCATTTTCTCGATAATGCCTACATCAAGCTTTCTTTCAAATATTTTGACCTGACTGCCGGGAAGCAGCAGATTTCTCTGGGAACTGGCTATGTCTGGAACCCGACCGATGTCTTCAACATCAAAGAGCTTTTCGACCCGACCTACGAGCAGCCCGGGCATAACGCAGTCCGGCTGGATGTTCCGCTGGGAACCGCCTATACCTTCACAGCTCTCTTCTCACCCGAGGATAACTGGCAGAATTCAGCCAAATTGGCTCAGTTGAAGGGAAGGATTTCTCATTTTGATTACGCCATCACCGCCATCGAGAAAGTCTGGCTCTTTCATGATTACACACAGTTCGACCCGGCAAATATGTCCTTCCTGGAACTCCCTGAAAAACGGCAGCTCCTCGGAGCGAGCACAGCCGGCGAGCTTCTGGGGCTGGGTGTCTGGGCCGAGTACGCCTACAACTGGATGGAGAATTCCGATGATTTCTACGAGCTGGTGGTGGGCACGGATTACACCTTCAATTTTCAAACCTACCTGATGATTGAGTATTACCGCAACACCTTGGGCAAGACCGATTACATGGATTACAAGCTCAATGACTGGATGCGTCTTATGGCCATGGAGCAGAAGGCCATCACCCGCGACCAGGTGTATGTCTCCATCCAGCATCCGGCCACTGATTTGCTGAATGTTGGACTGTCCGCAATCTACAGCATTTCCGACAAAAGCACAGCTCTGGTGCCCACCCTGAGTTACAGCTTCTCGGATAATGTGGAGATTTTTGCCTACCTGAATTTTAACTTCGGCCAGGAAGGGAAGGCCTTTTCCAAAAAAATGGGGAACGGGGGATTGATAAGGGTCCGTGTCTATTTTTAGCTGATCAAGGGAAAGGAAAAGGACAATGAGAGAAAAAATCTTGAAGACACTGGCACATTGGCATACCGCTCATCCCTGGAGAATGACGCTTGTCGTTATTCTTTTAACCATCCTCTTTGCGGCCTTTGCCAGACGGCTCGCTGTCACCACTCGCACCTCAGACCTTTTGCCTGAAAAGGACCCTAAGGTCGCTCAATTCAACAGGATCATCGAAGAGTTCTCCACGGCCACAAGCATCGTCGTCGTTATTCAAGGCGAAGAAAGACGCATCAAAGAGTTTGCCGATCAGCTGGCCCCCCGGATTCTGGAAGCCAGAGACACGGGCAAGAACGATTCGCTCCAGGAAAAGATAGACAAACTCCAGAGGAAGATAGATAAATTGGGGAAAAAAGAGAGATCAGAGGCAAAAATCGCAAAGCTGGAGTCCACGATCAGAGAGTTGCGCTCCCAGATGAATTATAAGCTGTTCCAGCGTGTCGACTACAAGGCGCCGATTGAATTCCTTAAAGAGCACATGCTGATGCTGGTCAAAGAAGAGGACCTGACAAATTTGAAGGACATCTTCATGGGTCCCAACCTGGTAGATTTGATCCCCAACATCAACAATTCCATGGAAAAGGAGTATGTTGGACAGGAAGAATCCATATCCACAAGAGAGAAAGAAGACGGAGCCTGGGGATTCCTGGACGGGATCCAGAATCTCATTCTCCTGCTGCAGAAAGCCTCTGAAGGCGAGGAAGTTCCTGATGAGGATGTGCGCGCAGCTGCGGATAAGATTCTTTTTGGCGAGCCCTACCTTCTCTCCTATGATAAAACAGCTCTCCTACTGAACGTCATTCCCGCCTTCACTCTGATGGACAGGGATTACATCATGTCAGGGACAAGGACAGCTCAGTCTATTCTCGATGATCTGTTAAAGGATTTTCCGGATATCGAGGCAGGGTTGAGCGGGTCAATCCCCAAGGAACATGACGAGCAGGTCTATGCCCAGCAAAGCCTGGGCTACACCACGGTGATTGCCATGCTGGCCATTCTCATCCTGCTCATGGTTTCCTTCAGGATGTGGGTGGCTCCGGTATTCGCCATAGCCAACCTTCTTGTAGGCGTGATCTGGGCGCTGGGAAGCGCCTTTATCGTGGTCGGCCAGCTGAACTTGGTCACCTCAACCATGGCTGTCATCATCCTCGGGCTGGGCATTGATTTCTCCATCCATCTGATATCTGGATTCACAGAGCACCGGGCCGCAGGAGAGAGCATCGCTCAGGCCATGGAGGCCGCGTTCATGAAAAGCGGGAAAGGGATCGTCACGGGTGCGGTAACGACATCCTGTGCGTTTTACGCCCTGGCTATCAGTCAATCTCGCGGGATGAAAGAAATGGGGCTTGTCATGGGAACAGGCCTGCTGGCCATCCTTCTCGCCACCTTTCTTGTGCTTCCTGTCCTGCTTGTCTTGCGCGCCAGGCTCAGGGATAAGAGGCTCCAGAAAAAAGGAGTGACAAAGCTCGAAAGAGACATCTCCTTCCGAGTTCTGGGGAGAGCGTGCGATTGGCTGGGCAGACATTATGTCTTCACCATCATCACATCGCTCGTCATAAGTGTCTTCTTGATCTGGGCCGCATTCCAGATCAGATGGGACTATGATTTTCGGAACATGGAGCCCAAAGGGCTCGTTTCCGTTGAGCTCATTGATACAGTAGTCGAAAAATTTGACCTGAGCATGGACTACGCTCTGGTCACAACCGACAATGTTCAAGACTCCTATGAGCTGGCCAAAGAATACCGAGAGCTGGGTTCAGTGGCCATCACTGATGACATCTCGGTCTTCGTCCCCTCTCCAGAGCAGCAGCAGGAGAGGATTCCCCATATCGACGAGATCCGTGGAAAGATCCAGTCAGCCACGGTGAATCATGCCTTCCTCCCGGATGAGCTGGAGACTTTCAAGAATGAGATCGAGCGTCTGGAGATGAACATCATGGAGATGCAGGATATGGCCTTTATCGGAGGACAGGATAAGGTGGATAACAAGTGCAAGGAAATTGTCGGAGATCCCGAGAACCCGGATTCACCGAACATCATCCGAAAGCTCCTGCAGCTTCTGGATGGGGATGCTTCAGAGGTGAGACAAGGACTGTCCACATTCCAGAAGAGCTTCGCGCCTCATTTCAAACAATCCATCATCAGGATGAGCTCCATTGAACCTATCCATCTGGAAGAGCTGCCGACCTCCATCTTGGACCGGTACAGCAATAAGGCCAGGAATCAATTCCTGTTATCCGTCTATCCGGCTGGAAGCATCTACGATGGAGAGTTTCTCAAGCGCTTTGTGAACGACGTGGAAAGTGTCAGCGAGAGGGCCACAGGAGTACCGCCCTTATCCATAGCTCTGCTCAGAATTTTCGGACGCGATGGACGCAATGCCATCATTTTGACCCTGATTGTCGTCTTCCTCCTTCTCTGGGCAGACTTCAGCAGTCCGAAGAGGTCACTGATAGCGATGATCCCCCTGGCCTTCGGTGTGTTCTGGATGGTCGGCCTCATGTATCTCGTGGGGATCAAGCTTTCCCTGATGAGCGTCATGGGCCTTCCTCTGATCATCGGTATCGGCATCGATGATGGAGTGCACATCATGCACCGCTGGAGGCACGAAGGAAACGGACGGCTGAGGATCGTTTTTGCCAGCACTGGAAAAGCGATCTTGCTTACATCCCTGACCACAATGCTCGCCTTCGGGTCTCTGATCTTCTCCGCCTTCCCGGCCTGGGGACAGTTCGGGGGAGCGCTCTTCTTGGGCGTAGGCGGATGCTTCATAACCACAGTGGTCATCCTGCCTGGAATCCTGGGTTGGATCGGCAGAAGAAGCAACCGGAAAAAAGACTGAATGGCCGTCTGGCCGCTTTTTCCATGTTGTTAAAAATCAGAAGGGATTTTCACTTTTATACGGAACGTTTTCAGGCTGATTGTATCCCACATCCTCGATTCCCAACATCTTGAGGGCCGCAAACAGGGATTTGCCGGTGTGTTTGAAGGCCATTGCGGTGTGATGGGGAAATCTTTTTTCGATGAGAACGTGCCGGTAGAAGCGGGCCATCTCTTTGACGGCCAGTACTCCGATGCTGCCGAAAGATTTGGGGTCGATATCCAGGACCTCGCCTTCGGCGATGTAAGCCCGGAGCCTGGCATCGGCTGTGGACTGCAGCCGGAAGATCGTGATCTCCCCGGGACGGATCCTCCCTTCCAGTGTTCCTCTGGTGATGTCTGGCTTTTTTCCCGGTTCCATCAAACGGTTCATGATCAGCTGGTATTTCATCTCAGGTCGAATAAGACAGGATGAGGCTGTGTTTCCGCAGTGGAATCCCATGAACAGGTCACTGGATTTATACTTTTTGACCTTATCCTTCGCTACTCTGTACATGTCACCGGGGACCGTGTTGTTGATATCGAGGAGTGTGGCGGGAAGCTCGGTAGCGCAGGTGGCCATGTATTCGCTCAGCGCTCCGTAGATATCCACCTCACAGGCCACGGGAATACCTCTGGAGGCCAGCCGGGAGTTGACATAACAGGGCACAAACCCGAAAAGGCTTTCGAACGCAGGCCAGCATTTATTGGCGAAAACGCCGTATTCCGAAGCCCCGAGGTTGTCATCATAGAACCTGGCCAGCGCCACCTCATACTGGGCGAGCTTCTCCAGCAGGTCCGGATAGGTATTGCCCTTTCCCAGCTCTTGGGCCATGTCTGCCGCGACTTTCTTGACTTCCGGGGAATTCTTGGCTTTAAGAAAAATGTCATAGAGGTCGAGCTCGCTGTTTTCCATGACCTCCACGCTCAGGTCGAACAGAGGCTTGATCGGCGCGTTACAGGCATAAAAGTCCTGAGGACGGGGCCCGAAGGAGAAGATTTTGAGATGCTTTAAACCGCAGATAACCCTGGCTGCAGGAATGAACTCAGCGATCATCCCTGCCACTTCGCCAGCCACTCCGACAGGATATTCGGGGATATGAGAGCTCAGGCCTCTCAACCCTAAGTTGTAGGACGCGTTGAGCATCCCACAGAAGGCATCTCCTCTTCCCTGGATCAGGTCTTTTCCGCTTTCCTCTGCAGCGGCCACGAACATGACCGGACCGTCGAACTTCTGGGCAAGAAGGGTGGTGGGACCTTCAGGCCCAAAATTGCCCAGATAGATGACAAAGGCGTTGATCTTCTTTTTCCTGATCTCCTCCAAAGCCTGGAGAGCGTCCTTCTCATTTTCAACGGTGGTTTCGATATCCATGACCGGAATTCTCTTTTTCTGGCATTCTTTGAGAACCCTGGCTTTTCTTTTCTGAGACAGCTCTAGGGGAAAGCAGTCCCTGCTGACCGCAATGATCCCCAGGTTGATTTGAGGTATGTTATTCATTCCTTGCTCCTTTTTTTCTGGCCGTAGTAGGCATCAGGTCCATGCCTCCTCTGGTGATGTTTTTGCCGGAGATATTCAGGAACCTGATCGCACTGCGGGTTCAAAAAGAGCGTTCCCCAGGCCATCTTGGCCACTTTCTCCAGGGCCACACAGTTCTTCACCGCTTCATCCGGAGTTCTTCCCCAGGTGAAGGGACCGTGTCCAGCCACCAGCACCGCCGGCATCTCCAGAGGATTCAGGCCGGAAAAGCGCTCGATGATCACTTTGCCCGTGTTCCTCTCATAATCGCTTTCCACTTCCCTGGCGCTGATCAAACGGGTAACAGGAACGGGCCCGTTGAAATAATCGGCATGGGTCGTCCCCAGACACGGAATTTCTCTATTCGCCTGGGCAAACATGGTAGCATATTCACTGTGGGTATGAGCCACGGCTGATATTGCTTCCAGGGATGTATAGAGCTCAAGATGGGTGGGAGTATCTGATGAGGGATTCAGTGCTCCTTCTATAACTTTGCCTTCCAGATCAACGATGACGATATCTTCTGGCATTATTTCTTCATAAGACATCCCGCTGGGCTTGATGGCCATTATTCCCTCATTCCGGTCATATCCACTGACATTTCCCCAGGTCAGGATCACCAGGTTGTGTTTGACTAAATCCAGGTTGGCCCGCCAGACCAGTTCTTTTAATTCTAATCTGTTCATTCGGATTTCCTCCGTCTTTCCCTCAAGGCGATGAGCTCTTTCATCACGTTGTAAAGAGTGCCTGACCAGGATTCGGTCCCGAAGGCATCATGGAGCTGGCTGTACAGACGGAACAGTTCTTTGTAGACCTGATGATTTTCAGGGTTGGGTTGGTGAGTTTCCTTGATTCCGGTCAGGACATTTTGGGCTTCTTCGACGCTCGGGAACCCGCCCTTCTCTTTCCCCGCGGCAACGGCTCCGAATATGGCAGCGCCCAGAGCACAGGTCTGCTCGCTTCTGGACACCTTCATCGGGCGTCCGGTGATATCGGCATAGATCTGCATCAGGAAAGGATTCTTTGCGGCCAGTCCTCCGCAGTTGACGATTTCTTCGACTCCCACTCCGTATTCCTCGATGCGGTTGATGATAGTCAACGCGCCGAAGGCAGTGGCCTCGATCAAAGCCCTGTAGATTTCATGCGCCTGTGTGTGAAGCGTCTGTCCGATAAGGAGACCGCTCAAGCGGACATCCACAAGTATGGTCCGGTTGCCGTTATTCCAATCCAGGGCCAGGAGCCCATGCTCGCCCGGTTTCTGTTTGGCAGCTTCGACTTCGAGGCCTTTGAATTTTTCATCAGGGGTTTTCCCGTATTTATCCGGAACCAGGTGGTTCACAAACCATAAAAAGATATCCCCGACAGCGGACTGTCCGGCCTCGATGCCATAATAATCCGGGAGCACAGAACCGTCCACGATTCCGCACACCCCTGGAATATCGGCCAGACTTTTCTGCTTGGGAAAGACCATGATGTCACAGGTGCTTGTTCCCAGGATTTTGACCAGGGTTCCTTCCTTCACCCCAGCGCCGACTGCTCCCATATGGGCGTCAAAGGCGCCGACAGCCACGGCGATTCCGGGCTGGAGCCCGAGTTTTTCTGCCCATTCCTGGGAGAGATGCCCGGCTAACCGGTCAGAAGGCACTGCCTTTTCGTACAGCCTGTCACGGAGCTTTCCCAGCTCCAGGTCAACGGAGGAGAGGAATTCTTTATCCGGCAGGCCGCCCCATTCTTCGTTGTACATGGCTTTGTGGCCTGCGGCGCAGACACTGCGGATGATTCTGTCCGGGCGAGTGTCACCGGCCAGAAGGGCAGGAATGTAATCACAGAACTCGACAAAACTATGGGCAGCCTGGAAGACCTCAGGAGTCGTATTCTTGCAGTGGAGGATCTTGCTCCAGAACCATTCTGAGGAGTAGGTTCCGCCGACCTTTGCCAGGTACAGATGGCGGGTTTTTCTCGCCTGGGCTGTGATCTGGGCAGCTTCGGCATAGCTGGAATGGTCTTTCCAGAGCCAGACCATGGCATTCAGGTTCTCATTGAATTCCGGCAGAAGTCCTAAGGGCGTTCCCTCTTCATCGACCGGCATGGGGCTGCTCCCTGTGGTATCCACGCCGATCCCGATGATGTTTTCAGGGGAAAATTCCGGGTCTTGTTTTCTCGCCAGGGCGATGGCCTCCTTAACAGATGCCGCAAGGCTCTCATGGTAATCCTGGGGATTTTGCCGGGCAACATTGGGGTCTTTGGGGTCGAGAAGAATGCCTTCGCTGCCAGAGGGATAGTTAAAAACATAGCTGGCCAGCTCGATGCCTTCCTCAAGGTCGACGATCAAGGAACGGCAGGAATTTGTCCCGAAATCTAAGCCTAATGCGTACTTTTTCATTTTTTATTCCTTGTTTCTGCTGAAAATTTTCCTTTTGTCGATAGTACTCTTTTTGCAGTTATTTAGCTACAACAAGCGGAGAAAAAAGGATCATCACAGTAGCTATGATGGCCAGGACGATCAAGGACAGTATGACGTCCCGCTTGTTCCAGCTCGCTCGGGAGGTTTTTTTATCTTCGGCGACAGTCGTCGCATAGGTCAATCCCTGGATTTTTTCGTAAATGGGTGGTCGGGTGAACATGCTCACAACGATCATTGCCCCGATGCAGAGCAGGGTCAGGTAGACACAAAAGTAGAGGAAGTTGACATCGGCAAACGTATGCAGCCAGCCGCTCAATTTGTCTTTAAAGATTTCCGCGACAAGACGCAGCATGCCGATGACAAAGCCGCCGATGAGCGCGGTGAGCGCTCCCCGGGAATTGATCCTCTTCCAGAATATTCCCAGCAGAAAGACCGAAAAGATGGGGGGAGCGAAATAAGCTTGGACACTTTGCAGGTAATGATACAGCTCGCTGGAGATGAATTTCATCAATGGGATCCAGAGGATGCCGCAGACAACCACCACTCCGGTGGCGATACGTCCCACCAGGACCAGTTTTTTCTCGGTTGTTTGTGGTCTGAGCTTTTTATAGATATCCATGGTGAAGAGCGTCGAGCAGGAGTTGAAGACAGCGGCTAAAGAACTCATCAGCGCTGCCAGCAGACCTCCGACAACCAGGCCTCTGATGCCGACAGGCAGGAGCATTTTGACCATGGCAGGAAAGGCCTGGTCCGCGACAGGAAGCTCGAGCTGTCCGGATTTTGCCAGGGCATAGGCCGTCACTCCGGGAATGAAGAAGATGAAGAAAGGGAAGAGCTTGAAGTAAGAAGCCAGGATTGTTCCCCGCCTGGCCTGGGTTTCATTTTTGGCGGCCAGGACTCGCTGGACGATGCACTGGTCAGTGCACCAGTACCAGATCCCGACGATCGGCGGGGCCAGGAGCATTCCCAGCCAGGGAAAATCCGGATGGTTCAGAGGCAGGAAAAGATTGAGATGTTCTTTTCCTGCCACGGCAACCAGGTTGTTCCAGCCTCCGATCTTGATCAAGCCAACTATGGTGACAGTGATCGACCCGACTAAAAGAACGATGGCCTGCAGAGCCTCGGTGTAAACGACTGCCCGTAGTCCTCCCAGGATGGTGTAGATTCCAGTCAGGACCACTGTGATGAGGGCTCCGGTCCAGAATTCGGTGCCGAGCAAGGTCTGGAAGACGATGGCGCCGGCATAGACCGTCACGGAGACTTTGGTCAGCACATAGGCCACCAGTGAGATCAAGGACAGAAACCAGCGGGCAGAGGGGGAGTAACGCCTTTCCAGGAATTCCGGCATGGTAAAGACCTTGCTCCGCATGTAAAACGGAACAAAAACCCAGCCGAGAAGCAGGATGCACCAGGCATGTAGCTCGTAGTGCCCCATGGCCACGCCGGTCTTGGCGCCTGTGCCGGCCAACCCGACCAGGTGCTCGGAGCCGATGTTGGAGGCGAAAATGGCGGCGCCGATCACAAACCAGCCCACGTGCCGGCCTGCCAGAAAATACTGTGTCGGAGATTCCTGTTTCTGTCTGATCACCCACCAGGCGATGCCCAGGATGATGCCAAAATAGATCGCGATGATTATCCAGTCTAGTGATTCCATGGCAAGAACCCTTCCTTTCTCAATTTCAGAGGGATATTTTTACTATTAATTTCGTGGGTATGTCAAATAGTGTTCGTATATAATAGTTGTTTATTGATTTGACATTACAGATGGACTCTTTTTAAAATGACACGCGCCTCTTCATTAGGCACGATAAGGAGGGATATCATGAGAAATTGGAAAAATATCTCAGGAGGTCTGGCGTTAGCGTTGGTCATGGTCATCGGGTTTGTTTTTGCTGTGGACAAAGAGAGCCAGCCGGTTAGAAACAAAATAGTCATCAACGCTGACCTGGGAAAAGATACGATCGACAAAAACATCTACGGCCATTTTTCCGAGCACCTGGGCCGGTGCATCTACGGGGGATTCTGGGTAGGGGAGGAGAGTCCGATAAAAAATACTCGCGGAATCCGGGATGATGTCGTGGAAGCCTTGAAAAAGACAAAGATAGCGGTCCTCCGTTGGCCGGGCGGATGTTTTGCCGATGAGTACCACTGGAAAGACGGGATCGGGCCGAGCGAAGAGCGTCCGAACATGGTCAACACCCACTGGGGGCGTGTAACCGAGAATAATCATTTCGGTACTCACGAATTTTTGGACCTCTGCGAGCAGCTCGGTTGTGAACCCTACATTTGCGGCAATGTGGGCAGCGGCACGGTCCAGGAGATGCAGGAATGGATCGAGTACATGACTTTCGACGGTCAGAGTCCGATGGCCGACCTCCGCCGGAAAAACGGCCGGGAAGAGCCCTGGGAGCTGAAGTTCTTCGGCATAGGAAACGAGAACTGGGGATGCGGGGGCAACATGACACCGGAGCACTATGCGAATCTCTACCGCCGCTACCAGACTTATGTGAGGAACTTTTCCAAAAACCGGATTTATAAGATCGCCTGCGGAAGCTACGGTGAGAATTACAACTGGACCGATGTGCTGATGCGCGAGGCTGAACGGATGATGTCGGGCCTGAGCTTTCATTACTACATCGTACCTGGCGGCTGGGGAAACAAGAACTCCGCCACCAAGTTCGAAGAGAAGGACTGGTTTGAGACCTTGCAGAAGGCGCTATTCCTGGATGAGTTAATCACCCGACATTCGGCCATAATAGACAGGTATGACCCGGATAAACGGGTGGGCATGATCGTCGATGAGTGGGGGACTTGGTACGAGGTAGAGCCCGGAACAAATCCCTCGTTCCTCTACCAGCAGAATTCGCTGAGGGATGCTGTTGTGGCAGGAGTGGTTTTGAATATCTTCAACAGCCACTGTGAGCGGGTCAAGATGGCTAACCTGGCCCAAACCATTAATGTGCTCCAATCAATGATACTCACCGAAGGGGAAAAGATGATAGTCACTCCGACCTACCATGTCTTCGACATGTACCAGGTCCATCAGGATGCAACACTGCTTCCTGTTGACCTGGAGTGTGTCCAGTACGAACATGAAGGCAACCGTATTCCCTCTCTGAGTGTTTCGGCATCGCTTGATCGAGACGGAAAGATCCATGTCTCACTCTGCAACCTCGACCCCAATCATTCCGCAGATGTTATTCTGGAGTTTCGCGGTGTGAACCTAAAGAATGTCAAGGGACGGATTTTGACCGCTGAGCAAATGACAGCTCATAATTCCTTTGCCAACCCGGAAAATATCAAACCCTCTGCCTTCAACTCAGTTCAACTGAAGAAGGGGATGATAGTGACGACACTGCCGTCGAAGTCAGTTGTTGTCCTCGAAGTCACCTGACCCCATACAGGTATACTTTCCACTCATGGATTCCGGCGGAAAATTTTTCCTGGAGCTGGATTTCCAGCCGGAGTCCTGCTGTCCGGACAGGCTCGAAGGTCACCCGGTTATACTTGTCTTTCTCCACGCCGTAAGGGTCTTTGTTGACAACCGGAATCCATTCACTGTCTTTCCTGTACAGTACCCTCCAGGAGACTGGAACCCGGCATTCTCCCCGGCCTGTATCGTCGAACCAGTAGACTTCGACCGCGGAAACTATCTCCGGCTTCTTAAAGTCGTACTGCACCCACTCCGCGGTTCCTTTTGTGGGCCACCAGTGAAGATAAGGATGGCTATGATCGTTGGAGTTTTTCGGCTCCCACTGGTCATTGATGGGTGATCCGTTTTTGCCGCGGGAGACGCTGACCTGGCTTGTCGAAGCGATCGATGGTTTTGGTAAGGCCCGCGCCAAGGATTCTTGACGGGGCAGCCAGACCGCCATTTCGCCCTGGCCGCGGTGGGCCCAGGCATAATAAGGGATGGCAATGAACTCCTGCTGCATTGTTATCGTTTCTTTTTCGTCTTTTCCCTGATGGAGAGCTTGAACCTGGCCTTTGATCACAGCAATACCATCAAACAGGCCTTCACGGCGTTCCACTTCCAGTTCAGTGCCATTCGGCAAAGCCAGGTTGCTAACAAAATCCAGGTTGTCGGGCCATTCCGCACAGAAGACGATCGGACCCCGTTCAAGCGCCACTTTGCCGATGTTTTCTTTGACTTCAGGATGACTGATCAGCCGGCGGACCGGCATCGGAAGATCCAGTTCTACAGCGTCTCCTTTGTTCCAGGTGCGGCGGATACTCGCATATCCTTTATCCAGGTTAAGATCAATCAGTTCCCCGTTGACTTTGAGGACAGGCTCTTCATCGCTTCTGCTCAGATACTGATAGAGGTTGCTGGGGACCGGCTGATTTTGCGCCCATCCCGGAATCCGGATAAAGACAGCGAATTCGCCCGGCTTCTCCGGGTTCACGGTGATTTTTATGCTTCCCTCCCAGGGATATTCTGACTCCTGTTTGATGCTGACCTGTTGTCCCTTAAGGTCAACCTTGACTTCGCTGTCGATGAAGAGGTTGACATAAAGGATGTCATCCCGCTTGGCATACACATATCCAGGAACAGAAGGCATGAAGCGGGAGATGTTGCTCGGACAGCAGGCACAGGTGAACCAGGGACTGCGCTGGTGCTGCCCATAAGATTCCAGCGGGTTGGGATAGAAGAAAAGTTTTCCGGTTAACGCCACTCCGGAGATCAGCCCGTTATACAGAATGCGCTCCAGCACATCGATGTACTTGGCATCTCCATGGAGGAGGAACATGCGGTGGTTCCAGAGGGCATTTCCGATAGAAGCGCATGTTTCCGCATAAGCAGTGGCATTAGGAAGGTTGTAATCCCCGCCAAAGGCTTCGCCGGCACCAGTGGCCCCGATGCCTCCCGTGATATAGATTTTCCCCTGGACGACATCTTCCCATATTCTGTCGATGGCCTGAATGTAGGAGGAATCGCCGGTCAGGGCAGCCACATCCGCCATGCCGGAATACATGTAAGCCGCACGGACAGCGTGTCCAACCGCCTCGCTCTGCTCAGTCACTGGCAGATGGTCCTGGGAATACTCACCGAATAACTTGCGGTCCGCAGAGTTCCCCCGTTCATCCAGGAAAAACTTCGCCAGATCCAGGTGTTTTCGGTCTCCCGTGATCCTGTAGAGCTTGGCCAATCCGATCTCGATCTCCTGATGCCCGGGAGCACCGTGACTCTTGCCGGGGCCGAATACGCTGGCGATATAATCGGCGTTTTTGAGGGCCACATCCAGGAAAGTCCTTTTGCCCGTGGCCAAATAGTGGGCGACCGCGGCTTCATACATGTGCCC